>CAYTSI010000153.1:0-6040 GCA_964440465.1 uncultured Spirochaetales bacterium | reverse complement strand
TACCTCATTATAGCGATAACTTCGTTGTCGGTAACGTCGTACCAATTTTCATATACTTCGGCCACGGCGCGGAAGTTATACGGGGTTTCGAGAACAACAAGGTCATCCGCGATACTCTCCATTTCGTTATAGACCCTCGTTCCCGCGACCGGAACTGCCACGACGATGGATTCCGGGTCCTGTTTCCTGCACATTGTAATTGAGGCACGCATGGTGGAACCCATAGCCAGGCCGTCGTCCACTAAAATGACGGTTTTGCCCCGGATGTCTGGGAATTGTTCCCCTTTCCGCAGCACCTGTTTCCGATGGCGGATCTCTTCCCGCTGCTCTTCTATAATTTTTTCAATCGTTTCCCTGTTCAATTCCGTTTCCGCAAAATCAAACATGAATGTGCTCCCGTCCTCCGCGATTGCGCCGAAGCCGGATTCAGGATTATGAGGGTAGGGCAATTTTCGGGTAATAAGTAAGCTGAAAGGGGCTCCGAGATAATGGGCGACTTCGTATCCTACCTCGACGCCGCCCCGGGGAATTGCCAGTACAATAAGGCCTTCCATACCCCTGTAATTGTCCAATGCATTCGCCAGCTGTTTGCCCGCGTCTTTTCTGTCATAAAACATAGTTACTCCTAGTGTTGCTATTTTTGTGCTAACATTATGAAAAAATAATAAACCGCACCTGAATCATGTGCCGCGTATAGTTTAAGCCTAATGATTAAAGATATAGCCGACAAACTTGTCGCGGACCGCCTCGCTGATATCGGTGAATTCAACATGCATGAGGCTCTCGTTGTCGGAGGTTTTTATAACATTTCCGGGGACGGTAACTTTTTCTTCCTCGTCGAGGCTGAAAAAAAGCGTAACGGTCTCGCCCTTCCGGAAGGCCCGGTCGGGGTTCTCCATTTTTGTCCCCCCGCCGCCGAGGTCGTATACGCGGGCGGTATACCGCTGTTCTTTGTAGGTGTCGGCATGCTCTACCACGGCGCTTGTATCGACTTCTTTCCGGTAGTATTGCCGCTTCTGCTCCCGGTGGATTCTGTCCGTATGGGTGCAGGCAAGGGTGTCGTCGTTAATTTTCATCACTTGTGTAACAAACGTGTAGATCCCGCTTTTGTGCCTGAAGTAGGCCCGTAATTTTTTACCCCGCGGCAGTTCGGTCGTCTTGTTGTGTATTTTTATAAAGAGTGCCTTCGGAGTTATGTCTGTAAGAAATCCGTGGCACCTGTTGTTGTATTTGTCCACGATGTACAGATGCTCACCCTTTGGAATTTCCGCGGTTGTATAAATCGGTTCGTTGTCCGCTGCCTGCCGAAATCCAAGCTTCAGCCGCAGTGCTGCCGCTGCTTCATCTGAAATTTGGTTTTGTGTAATAAGGAGCTGTGCCGCACGGTCAAAAGCGTTTTCATCAGTAACTACTTCGTGTTTTCTAAGCTCTCCCCCCGGAAGGGCCTTCGACATCGCATCTAAAATATTTTTTTCCATTTCGGTTAGTTCAATACCCTTCAGCTGTTCTTCAAACCGGGAACGCGCGTAGGTCAGTCTGCGGTACAATTTTTTTCTGTTTTGAATGAGGAAAATTGATATTACAATAGCTAAAAAGAGTGCTATTACCGTTATCAGGATAATTGTTTCGGCACGGCTTGTCCGGAATGCCTGCATAATACCATTGAGAAAATTGATAAGGTCCTTGTCTTCCGTCCACTGCATCTTTTTATCTCCTTTTTATATCCGATGAAATCCGGTCCGGTTCTAAGTCAAGTTTCATCGAGAGATAATCGATTAAATCTTTTAAGGTAATGATCCCGAGGAGCTCATTGTTTTTCGTAACCAAGAGCCGGCTTTTTCCGGACTTCTGCATTAGTCGCAACGCCTCGGTGCAGTCGGTGCCGGGATCGACGGCATTCCGGTCGCTGCAGGGGCGGGCTATCTCTTTCACTTCGGTGGTGTCCCACTTTTCCCGGGGGACCGATTTTATCTCTTCAGTCGTAACGCAGCCCCGTAAGTTTCCGTTTTCCTCCACCGGGTACAGTTTGTAGTAATAATTATAAACATAATCTTCCACGAGCCGGGCAACTGTGGAGTGCTCAGAAACAGTTACCGGGTCTTTTTTCATGAATTTTTTAACCGTCACCCCGCTTAACGCTTTAACGAACAAGAGCTGCCGGTAACTGTTCTGAGAAGCGCTGTGGATAAACAATCCGATAAGTGCCCACCAGATACCGCCGACAAAGCTGCCGACAAAAAGAGAAAATATTCCTGCCCCGATAAGCAGGAACCCGAATCCCGATCCGATTACCGATGCAATTCTGGTTGCCCGGACAATTTTACCGATGCCCCGCCATAAAGCGGCGCGGAGGACCCTTCCGCCGTCAAGGGGAAAGGCCGGAACAAGGTTGAAAACCGCTAAAATAAGGTTAATTCTTCCCAAATACCACACAACGCCCTGGACGGGTGAATTGATGTTCGATGCACCGGAGGCAAAGAGAGAGCCCGAACCGCCGCCCTCGCCGGTAAGGAAATGAAGACCTAAGAAAAAACCGGCCAGGACAAAACTCGAGAGGGGGCCGGCGATAGCCATAAAGAATTCCGCTTTCGGGTTCGGGGGGTTTTCCTCCATGTGGGCAACGCCGCCGAATATCCAGAGGGTTATTCCTTCAATCGGCATGCCGAAACGCCGCGCGACTAGAGAATGGCAGAGCTCATGAAATATAATACTCCCGAATATACCCACGGCCCCGATAACGCCCATTATCCAGTATAAAACTGTGGACAAATTACTCACTTTTCCCGGAAACAGTCCCGTCGCAAGTGTCCATGTAATAAGCGCGGCCAGTATTAGCCAGCTAAAATCGGCCTGAACTTTAAATCCCGCTATGGTAAACAGGGTAAATTTTCTTTTAAACATTTATTTTCTCCTTGTTTCTATCTGCTGCTCTAGAAAAAGATGCAAAAAGCATGCCAATTTTTATAGAATATAGCAGTAAAATATTTTACAATTGACCTATGAGTGAAGCAGAATATCCATGGTGGAAAAGGACAACTATTTATCAGATTTATCCCCGGTCTTTTGCCGACGGCAACGCCGACGGGACCGGCGATTTGGAAGGCATTATTTCCCGCCTCGATTATCTGGGGGACACCGGATTCGAAACAATCTGGATTTCGCCGTTTTTTTCCAGCCCGCAGGAGGACTTCGGCTACGATATTTCCGGGTACCGGTCGATTGCTCCCGAGTACGGCGATATGGACACCTGCCTGCGCTTAATTGAAGAGGTCCACCGGCGGGAGATGAAAATTGTCTTCGATCTTGTATTAAATCATACCAGCAGGAAACATCCATGGTTTATAGAATCCAGGTCTTCTAAGGACAATCCGAAACGGGACTGGTACATATGGAAGGAGGGCAGAGGAATAAAGGGAAGACGCCCGCCGAACAACTGGCGCTCCTTAGCCGGCAGCGGTCCCGGATGGCATTACGACGGGCAGACCGATCAGTGGTACTGGGCCTCCTTTCTTTCCTTTCAGCCGGACCTCAATTTCCGCAATCCGGAAGTGAAAAATGAGATGCTTGACGTGGTCCGGTTTTGGCTCGATCGGGGCGTCGACGGGTTCCGCCTGGACATATTCGCGAGCATTTACAAAGAAGAGCATTTTACCGACAATCCTTTCACCTTTAAACTGCTGCCGGATCCGGAAAATGATGGGGGGTTTTTCCGGACTACCGAAATGGTTGTCCACCGCCCGGAAGTATTCGCCCTAGCCGGGGAGCTCCGCGCCCTTACGGCGGAATACGGAAAGCCGGAGCGCTTTCTCGTAGGCGAAGTTTTCGGCTCCCTGGAAACGCTCCGCGCGTATTGCGGAGGCGACAGCGCCGACGGTCTGCATCTTGTATTTCTGTTTCAGTCCCTGAACGCGCGGCTGACCGCCGGTTCTATGTCGGACCTTATCCGTCGTTACGAACACTCCTTTGCTCCGCCCCTCCTTCCCACCTGGGTATTTTCCAATCACGACCGGCGGCGGAGGATCTCGGTATTGGACAACGATATCAAAAAGGCAAAACTGAACGCGGCCCTGCAGCTTAGCGGCCGGGGCGTTCCCGTTGTCTACTACGGTGAGGAAATCGGCATGCCCCAGACGGAAATCGATCCGAAGGACAACCTCGACCCGGTGGGAAGGCAGTTCGCTTCCTTTCCCCGATTATTCCGCCGTCTTATCCAGCGTTATTCGGGAGGGGCCGCGGGAAGGGACGGGTGCCGGACGCCCATGCAGTGGGACGAGAGCTGCAACGGCGGGTTTTGTCCCGAAGGGGTGAAGCCGTGGCTGCCGGTCCATCCATCATACAGGGAACGGAACGTGGAAATAGAACGGCACGATCCCGATTCGCTCTACAGCTGCTACCGCCGCTTTCTGCGGCTTCGAAATGCCGTCCCGGAACTGAACCGGGGAGCTGTCCGCCTGGAATCTTGGCCGGGGATTCCCGACAATGTTTTAGTTTACACCCGGTATCTCACCGGCGAAGCAGGGGGAGAAGTAACGGTTATTCTCAATTTCGCAAACCGGCGGAGTGGTTTAGCGCTCCCTGAGGTATCGGAAAGTGGACAGGGAGCAGTCGGGCGGCCGGAACTGCTCGTGTCTACAAGGGCTGAACGAAATACGGGCCCGATTCAAACCGGTGAAATTACCCTGGAACCGTATGAAGGGATAGTTATCAGGTTTTGAATATTCGACGAGAAGCACTTGCACGCGGGAGGGTATATCCGGTATGTTGGTTATATGCCGTGGGAGGACCAAAGCAGGTTTCAGGAGTTTCTCGAAGTTATCCGGGACTTCCGGACCAGCCCCTTAGAAATAGCCCTCATCCTGATATTGCTCGCACTGTTTCTCGCCGTCATCATTTTTGTATACTTGCGCCAGCAACGAAAAAAAGAACAGCAACGGAAAAAATGGGTGGAAGAGCAGTTTACCGGCTTAGCGGACCATTTCCATTTAAGTCCGGAAGACCGTGAGTTTCTTGAACGGATGGCTGAGTGTATTCCGAACGGACGGCTGCGGAAGCATGAGCTGCTTCGAAGCGGGCATGTTTTCGACGCGGCCGCGCGGGAACTGCTCTCCCGCGGCGAAACAGACGAAGAGAAGTTAGCGGCCCTCCGGGTACAGCTGCAGTTTCCGCCGGCAGGGGAGCGGGAAGAGGTCTACTCTTCGAGCGAGCTGCCCCGGGGAAAGCTACTCTCCCTCGTCGACGAAGAGCAGCGGAGATACGGCGCGACTGTTTCCGGTGTAACTCCGGAAGCCCTGCTGCTGAACATAGAGGACGGCGGCGCAATACCCGCTAAAGGCAGCCGGCTGCGGGTCAATTTTCAGCAGAAGAGCGGATTGTATACCTTTACAGCCAATGTTTTTCAGGCGGAAGGCGGTATTCTTTCCTTAGAACATTCCGATACGATACAGAAAGAACAGCGGCGGAGGTTTTATCGGGAAGAGCTGATGGAAGAAATCAGTTTCAAAAAGTCGGGAGATGAAAACTGGCAGCGGACACTGCTCTACGACCTCGGCGGAGAAGGGGCAAAGGTCGAAAATCCGGAGTATCCCGGCAGTTCGTGTGGTGAAGGGGAGCGTGTGCTTCTCGTTATTGATATGGAGAAATCCGGCGCCGTCGAACTTCCGGGGGAGATAACCGCGGTTACCGGCGGCGGAAAACTCTATCATATCCGCTTTGCCGAAATACCTGAAACAATCCGCGACACAATTTTTGCATACATTTTTTCCCGCTAAGAGATATATCAATTAAATAATGCGCAGGCAGGTCATTACCAGGGCAAGAACGACCGTAACAACTGCTACTGTTAGAATAGCTATTCGTAATGCATTGAAACGCATATTTTTACCGTACTCAGAGTAACCGCAAAACCATAAAACCGTCAATTGATATGCACGTTAAAATACTACATATAGTTTATTCCCTCGGGCAAACAGTGGAGGTATAGTGGAATATGATGGATTACGGAACGTTTCTAAACAGAGTACAAACGCTGGCGGGTTTAAAG
>CAYTSI010000152.1:0-6083 GCA_964440465.1 uncultured Spirochaetales bacterium | reverse complement strand
GGTAGAAAACTTTTTGTCAGTCTACGGAATCTAGTATAGGCAAGTTTGCTCTAATTTTGGAAACTTCTCCCGGCGGGGAACACATTATTAGTTCAGCTCTTTCGAAGTACATAGCGAACATAGAGCATGGAGCCGTCGGCAAAAGAATTGTATCGCTTTGAATCTTTTACACCGACAAAATCAGGAACAGCTCTTCGAAGATAAAATGGGGTCAGCCGTTTCATCATTGCCACGCGCCTCGAATGGTCTTTTTCAAGCGCCCTGATCACACCCGCGGTAATATCCTCTTTTTCCTCTATTGAAAGTCCGTTGGAATCAAACTGTTCTTCGAGCTCACTCATTTCATGCGGCTGCCGCATGTCGGCAAAAAGCAGTGTTCCGCCGGGCTTCAGCACCCTGCCCACCTCGGCAAAAAAGGTATTCCTGTCCCGATAACAGCGGGATGATTCAACATTGATAACCGCATCAACCGAAGAGTCCTGAACAGGGACATCCTCGGCTTCTCCCTGCCGGAAATGGAGTTTATCATCGCTGTGAACGCGTTCACAGAAGTCAATGACCTTTTTCGAGATGTCGATTCCGACATACTCATCCGGACTGAAATACCGGCTTAGGTACGACGCGCCGCCGCCGCGACCGCAGCCGACCTCGAGGACCTTTTTCCCGGTTATGTGTTCTTCCCTGCCGCCGACAATATCGTAGAGCTGCAGACAGTACCTGTCCTCCTCGTCCCGTTCCTTCAGTTCAGGACCAGATTCGGGAATTTCACTGTTCACGTACGCGTATCCGTAATTCATAAAAACAATTTCTTTCGCCGCATCTTTGGAAGTAATAATTGCGTGCAGGGCCCGCCAAATTGGTTTTCGTATAAACGTCGGCAATTCACAGTAAGAATATGCTATATTTGACATGTACGGCAAGAATAGACAATTCCGAATCAAACTTCAAGGGGAAAATGGATGGTAAATACCGGATGAGGGGAGCGACGCAGTTTTAGAGATCCGCCAAGCTGGCTTGTCAGCGCGGTTACCAGCTGAAGGCCGAGGGTCGAGGGATTGTCCAATTCCACCGAACCCGGAAAGGGTCGGCCGTTATTAGACAGTTTTAGTTTACAGCCGTTTTTATCGGCGGTTTTTGCCATCTCCACTTTGAAAAGCGGCTCCTTTATTCCGGAAAATCCGTGTTTAATGGCGTTCGTAGCAATTTCGTTGATAATAAGTCCGAGAGGAATTGCCGTTTTGGTCGTTAGAATAATTTCCTCAATTCTGTTTTCCACTTTCACCCGGCGCTCCGTGAACGAGGAAAATATTGTGTTCAACAGATCGTCGATATATTCCTTGAAATCGATACTGGTAATTTTATTGGTTGTGTACAGTTTTTCATGCACGATACGGATTGCGTCTATCTGATTTTTAAGGTCAGTTAAATCCACAGCATCGCCTAGGGAGGCATTTTTCAAACTGATTAAGGAGGTAATCATCATCAAGTTGTTTTTTACCCGATGATTAATCTCCTTCATCAGGTAATCCTTCTCTTCTAAGGTCTTTTTCAGTTCCGTAATGTCCTCGGAAATTCCCAGCATATACCGGGCTTTTCCTTCATCATCAAAAATTGGGACTTTTTTCGTATAGACATACCGGACCTGGTCCGCGGCGGCCAGTTCCTCTTCCTGAATAACCACCTCTTTCCCGCCTTCGAGTACTTCCAGGTCCTTTTTCCGAAAGAAGTCAGCTTCATCTTTTGGAAAGACATCGTAATCGCTTTTTCCGATAAGTTCCTCCCGATTCATTCCCATCGTCTTTTCCGCCGCCCTGTTGACCAGATAAAAGGTAAGATTTTCCGCCTCTTTTAAAAAAATCATGTTCGGAATGTTCTCGACAATGCTGGTGAAAAACTTTTCCGCCTGCTTCCGTTTTTCATATTCAGCTTTCAGCTGCTGGTGCGTTTCGAATAATTCAAGGGCCATCCGCACCGTCTGCAGAAGCACAAATTTACCCGAGTTTTTATGGACGTACCCATAACTTTTAATATCTTTCACCCTGTCCACATACTCTTTTTCAGTATGCGCCGAACAGAACACGACCGGGATTTCGCGCTTCTTCAGGATTTGGCGGGCGGCTTCGGCGCCGTCTATTTCCCCGCGGCCTAATTCAATATCCATGAGAATACAATTGATCTCATTATTCGTAACCGCCTTCAGCGCCTTTTCCCCGCTCTGTACGGTAACGGTTGTGTACCCCTGTTTTTCCAGCCTTTCAGACAGCGCTTTGGCGACGATTTTTTCATCTTCGACAATAAGAATGGTTTTTGAATTTTTCAATAAAGGTCCCCTCTCGGCAAAAAATCAAAATTACTGTTTAGCGGCAGATAGTTTTTCCGGCACTCCCGAGGACGCGGCACATTCCGGAGACAAAATCGGCGAACCGCAGCCGCCCGACATCGAGCCAGGTTTCGGTGAAGTAAGCCATTTTTACGCCCACCTCCCCGTCAACGCGGAGAATTTTATCGTAATTCTTGAACATGTAATCCGCAACCGCGCGGGTAAAAACATATTGACCGTCGGTATCGATATTCATTTTAACAACGCCGTATGCCGCGGCCTGCCGGATTTCCTCTTCAGAGGAACCGGACCCGCCGTGGAAAACCAGTTTAAACCGCGCGTCCTCCCCGTGCTCGGCAATGAGGGTTTCCTGGCAGCTTTGTAAAACTTCAGGCTGCAGGCTCACCTCTCCCGGTTTATATACACCGTGGATATTTCCGAAGGCCGGGGCGACCAAAAAACCGTCTTGTGCTATTTCGGAAAATGCGTTCTTAATTTGTAAGAAATCTTCACCCGAGGTAAACACTTTCCCGCCCTTAACAGCACCGCCGCCGTCATTCTCCGCGCCGATAATCCCGACTTCAATCTCCAGCCATAACTCGTTTTGGCGGCACCGTTGGAAATATTGTTTTGATAAATCGAGATTTTCTTTCAGCGGAAGCATACTGCCGTCGAACATATGTCCGGTAAACAGGTTCGGCCCGCCGTTGTTCCGCCGGTGCTCCGTTTCCGCAATAAGCGGCAGCAGAAACTCTTCCGCTAAGTCTTGCGGACAGTGGTCTGAATGGACCGCGACAGCAACATTGCAGCGGTCGGCAACACGGTGGGCGTGCTCGGCAAGGGTTACGGCCCCGAGGACCCTGTCCTTCAGCTGCCCCGAGACAGCCGCCGCCGCGTCGGGATAAATTTGGACAATGCCGTCGCTCTCCGCCGCCGCGAAACCTTCGATGGCCGCATTGAGGGTAAAAAGATCATGCACATTAACCGCGGGAAACGCGTAACCGCCGCTGAAGGCGGCATCCGTCATTTGTTGAAAAAGTTGATAGTTAGCAAAAGGCATAGGGGCATCATATAGGGGATCGGCCGAAGATGCAATATTACCACTTACAAAATGTGCTTGAGAAACTTTTTTGTCCGCTCTTCGGCAGGGGATTCGAAAATCTGAGCAGGCGGTCCGGTTTCAATAATGTGCCCTTCATCCATGAACACAACCTTGTCCGCCGCGGCCTTGGCAAAACCCATTTCGTGGGAAACGACCAGCATCGTCATCCCTTCCTTCGCCAAATCGAGCATAACATCGAGTACTTCTTTAATCATTTCCGGATCGAGGGCCGACGTCGGTTCGTCGAAAAGCATTACTTTCGGATTCATTGCCAAAGCCCGGGCAATGGCGACCCGCTGCTGCTGCCCGCCGCTGAGCTGGTCCGGATACACCTTCTCTTTGTCACTCAAACCGACCCGCTCCAAAAGTTTTCGGGCGGCCGCGTCCGCCTCCCCCCGGTCCGTATGTTTGACAATTCTCGGGGCCAAGGTGATGTTTTCCAACGCGGAAAGGTGGGGAAAGAGGTTAAAGTTCTGAAACACCATTCCCACCTCTTCACGAATACGCCTAATGTCGGCGTGGGGATGGGTAACACAATCGTCATCGATCCAAATTTCCCCGGAGGTTACCTTCTCCAGCCGGTTCACACAGCGGAGCATGGTGCTCTTTCCGCTTCCCGACGGTCCGATAACAAGAACAACCTCTCCTTTTTGCACCTCCAGGCTCGCGCCTTTTAAGGCTTCAACTTTGCCGAAGGTCTTCGTTGCCTTTTCTATTCGTATTCTCGTATTAGTTTCCACGGCGGTCCAACCTGCTTTCCATAATTCCCACCAGCCGTGAGAAAAACAGCGTCATAATGAGATACACCAGGGCGACAACGGTGTAGCTTTCAAAATACTGAAACGATGTGGACGCGTATTCCCTTCCCCGCCGCAGAAGATCGGAAACGGCAAGGATTGACACTAGCGAAGAGTCCTTGAGCATGGCAATAAACTCGTTTCCAATGGGCGGAAGGATTGTCCGCAGGGTCTGGGGGATGATGACCCGCCGGAGGGCCTGTCCCCGGCCCATCCCTAAGGCCAGGGAGGCTTCCATCTGCCCCTTCGATATGGACTGAATGCCCGCGCGGAATATTTCCCCCATATAGGCCCCGTAACAGATCGACATGGCAATAATGGCGGAAACAATCCCCGACAGCTGCAGAAAACTCCCTAAGGCGAAATAGATATAGAAGAGCTGCACCAGGAGGGGAATACCCCGGATTACCTCGACGTAAATCGTTGCAATCCGGTTTATAAGCGTATTCCTAGATATCCTTCCAAGGCCCGTTATAAGCCCGATAAACAGAGCAAGCACAATCGATACGAGGGTGACCTGGAAGGTACGGAGGACCCCGTCGGGAAGAAATTTCATAATCTCCCAGTAGGGGTCCGGTTTTACAACAGGAAGAATAATGAGGACCGCGATGGCGCCGAAAAAAGAGATCCGCCAAGCGGAGAAACCTGATTTCTCACTCGCGTCGGGGATGAGCGCGCCGTCGCTTACCTCTATCTTCTGCTTTTTTATCTCAGCCACTTGTCCTCGAGTTTTTCATAGTCTTTTGTATCGAGAACTTTTTCCAAACCGCTGTTGATGACATCGAGAATTTTTGAATTGCCCTTCTTAACGGCGACACCGTAGAATTCTTCGGTAAAGGGTTCGCCGACAATTTTGAGACTTCCCTTATAATTGTCGTTCTGCAGAACGTAATCCGCGGCAATCGGCGTATCGGCAACAACACCGGCAATTCTGCCGTTCGCCAGGTCTTCAATGGCAAGCCCCAGCTCGTCGTAGGATTTCGCCTCGACCCCGTCAACTTTCTGGATCTCAAAAAATCCGGTTGTCCCGATTTGCGCGCCTACGGCTTCTCCCTTCAGGTCCGCCAGCTCCGTTACACCGCTTGTACTGTTTTTTACAATCAGCACCTGCCCCGCGTTAATATAGGGAATGGAGAAATCCATCGTCTCTTTCCGTTCTTCGGTAATGGTAACGGAGGACATAACGGCATCGTACTGTTTGTTCGCGAGCCCCGCGAAAATTCCGTCCCACGCGGTGTTTTTAAACTCAACTTCAAACCCGCCTTTCTCGGCGGCCAAATTCATTAAATCGATATCGAAACCGACAATCTCTTTGTCCGCGTTGATAAACTCCATCGGCGGCCAGGTGGCATCGGTGGCAATAACGATTTTTTCACTTTCCTGCTGTCCTCCGGCAAATGCCGTTCCCGCGGCAACTGCAATTAAAACCAATAGTACAACAATTCTTTTTTTCATTTCGCTCTCCTTTTTTTAAGCTTCCTGACTATATTACCGTAAATTGACAAAATGTCAATTCTATTAGGGCCCCTGCTCTTGTATAAAAGTTGCCTTACCGGTTAGTGTTGCGCCATGGGACATTTGCTGTCGCTCGGTATTATTATTGCGTTTTTAGCAGCGGGCCTGCTGTTGGGTAGAATTAATCGAATTTCCCGTTCCCGCTGGGTGCAGTATTGTGTCGATGCCGCCCTGTACCTGCTGCTTTTTTTTATGGGCTTCCGTCTGGGCAGAAACGAAGACGTTGCGGAGCAGCTGGGGCAAATCGGGGTCCTTTCGCTTGCTTTTACCGCCGCGACCGTCGCCGGAACTGTGCTTGTACTGTTTCTCATCTACGGCTTTGCCCGGAAACGGAGAAAAAACCCGCGGC
>CAYTSI010000151.1:0-6109 GCA_964440465.1 uncultured Spirochaetales bacterium | reverse complement strand
GGCCTGATAATACTCGGAAATAGCCGCCTCGAGCTGGGCAAAAACGGCGTCGGCGGTGTCGAGCCGAAGGATCCGCGGATAATCGGCGGAAACCGTCCGCGCTGGAACTATGAGGAATATCCAGAGTGTGAAGAATAAAATCTTAGGCCTGTCTGTTACTATCAGTTTTATGCTTGCCATAGAGAAAAAAACCGAAAGCGGTGAACAGGGTGATGATGAGCAGGACGGAAGCGCCGATCATCCCCCGTAACAGAACAACAACTATACCGTAGAGCCACGCGAAGAAAAGCAGGACCGCGAAAAACTGCCACAGGAACCGGAGGAAACGGCCGCCGCCGGAAACATTTTCGTGGACCGGACGTCCGCGAAGAATGTTTCGAATAATGAGAAAGAGAATCCCGCCGAGAAGGAGCGCAAGGACCGTAAGAGAATAAGCGGTCCGGTGTTTGTCCGCGAAATACCATACCGGAAGTACAATTACGCCGGCAAGAATAATCGAGGCGGCAACAAACGCGAGAAAAAAGCCGGTTTTTTTTGCAATATTTCCGTATATTCGGACTATTCCGCGGAAGATGTCGTTCCCGTGTTCCTGTTTCTGTTTTTTTTTCATGTGTTACCCGCCGAGGTTCTCCAATGTTTCCCGATACGCCTCAACTTCTTCCGTCCGTCCGAGTTTTTCCGCCGTTTCCTTCAGGTACAAGAGGGATTTTTGCATCTCATCGACCAAGCCGAGGGTTTCATAGACCATAAAGGATTTCTTGTAATATTCATAGGCTTCTCCGGTTTTTCCTGCTTTTTCGCTGATAATTCCCAGGGCCCGGAGGTCCGCTGCTATACCCGTGCTGTTCTCGATTTCCTTGTCCGTTTCGAGGGCATTGCCGGCATACTCCAGGGCAGTGTCATACCGGCCTTTTTTCGACGCTATGGAGGCCAAAGCGTAATAGTTGCTCGCGCTTTCCTGTTTCTGCTCCAGTTTTTTATTCATCTCCAGGGCCCGGACAATGAGTTCCTCCGCCGTATCGAGTTCCCCCTTGTTTTTGTAGGCCATGCCGGCGTTGTGGTATAAAATCCCCACCTGCTTACCGTCCCCGTCTTCAAGGGGGCGGGACAGGGCCTTGTTGAACATGTTCAGCGCTTCGTCGATTTCTCCCTGCCGCAAGAATATTTCCCCGATATTTGTTTCGCTCTGGATAAGGAGCTGATTGTCCTCCAATTTTTGGGCGATTTCATACGCATCCAGATACGAGGCCGCTGCCAGCCTGATACTGCCCCGCGCGGTATGGACTTTTCCGATGTCGTTGTAGGACTTGGCGATCCCCGGTTCATTGTCCACCGATATATTTTCCGTTAGCGCGAGTTTGTAAAAATTGAGGGCCTGGTCGTACTGTGCCTGATTGTAAAAATTGTTGCCGAACCTGGTATATTCCGCCGCCTGGTTCTTGGCATCACTTGTCGTTTCCTCCTCCCTGCCCTTCGGGGCGGTGGAACAGCCCGAAAAAACAATGATCATCAGCAGCAGGAGTATAATCCCCCTGGTTTTCTTCTTTCCCGTATCCATTAAAAATCCTCATCACGGTAACTTTGAAATGTGCTTGCCTGTTCTTTTTGTTCGGAGATACCTCCCCGCAGGAGGGGATTGTTCTTCAGTCCCTCTAAGACGTCCTTTCCCTGGTCGAGCGCTTCCCTGCTTTTTTCAAGGAGGCCGGAGATCTGCGGCGTGGTTTTATTGATATATCCGGTAAAACTTTCAATTTGGCTGATGGTTGCATTGACGTTGTCTAAAATGTCCTGAATTTGTTCAAACAGTACATTATCATCGTCTAAAATCGTCGCGATACTTCCCTTCGGATCGAGCAGTTTGGGAACAATGCCCGTCGGGTCCCTGAAGGCCTCCGTGGTTTCGACGAGGTTGCCGGTAATGTCGTCAACATTGACGGTAATATTGTCCACGTTGTCGAGGACCGAGGTAACGCGGGTGTTCAGCTCCTCTATCAAGCCGGTGACTTGCCCCGTCAGCCGGGTCACATCGGTAAAAATATCGTTAATCGGGCCTTCACCCTCTCCGGTTATCGCCGCGTTGACGGAGGTCAGCAGTTCCTGCACTGTTGCAAGTGTTTCATTTACACTGTCGAGGATCGGGCCTACTTTGGAAAGGATGCTGGTAATGGCATCATCTTTTTCGGGCATGGCAACGAGGCCGTAATTTACACGATTTTTCCCCTCAGGCAGGTCGAGGGACGGGACAAAAGAATTTTCCGGCAGCGGATCGTCCTTGTTTTTCCCCGGGTGAAAGCGCAGGCCCCCTCCAAGCCCGAGAGGATTGGAGGCCAGTTCAAGCACCGAATTCGGTTTGATTTTTTCGTAAAAAGTGTCGTAGATGTAGAAAACGACATCGACCTTGTTGTCTTCATTGAGGGTAATTTCATCGATTCTGCCGATTTCAAACCCCTTCAGGGTAATCGGCATGCCGATACTAAGCCCCCCGGCGGATTCGAACCTGCTCGTGTAATAGTAATTCTTCGCGAACCAGCGCTGATTCATTCCCATCAGCACGAGGATTACTACCAACGCGGCGAGGGCAATGAGAACGAATATCCCGACGAATTGGTCTACAAAACGTATCCTAAACTTCATACTGCTGTCCTATCATACACCACTTTCGCGCTTGCATCATCACCTGTCCCCCAGTAAATCGAGAATATCTCCCGCGTAGGTAGAAGATTGACTCAATACATCCGTTAAAATAGCAATTACTTCCCTATCGGTACTTTGTACTACCTCCCGGAACGGGCCCGCTGTAAGAATTTTTCCCTGTTTTACAATGACAAGATGGTCGGCGATCATCGATGTAAGCATCGGGTCATGGGTAGCGACAATGAGGGTTTTGTTTTCTTCTTTCAGCGATTTGATAACGGCGAGGATCTTGTCGACCCCCTCCCGGTCGACGGAAATTGTCGGATCGTCTAAAAAAATAAGCCGCGGTCCGGTAATAATGGCCCGTGCAAAGGAGACAATTTTCCGTTCCCCGGCTGAAAGCTGGTCCGGTTTCAGATGTTCTTCATCCTGATATCCCGTCCGGCGGAGCGTTTCCGTTACCCGCCGATTAATTTCCTCTTCCGTAAAATGCTGATAGTGAAACTGCAGCGGGAGGCCCAGGTTCTGGGCAACCGTTTTGTTTGCCCAAAGAGCGGCGTCTTGAAAAACAAAACCGTGGGACTTCCGAAGACGGGTTAGGTCCCGGTCCGGTATTTTCAGGACATTTTTATCATCGATATACACGCTGCCCGTTTCGGGGGGCACAATGCCGGCGGCAATTTTCAAAATGGTACT
The DNA here is from genome assembly GCA_964440465.1 of uncultured Spirochaetales bacterium. Lineage (GTDB taxonomy): Bacteria > Spirochaetota > Spirochaetia > SPDA01 > CAZSGZ01 > CAZSGZ01. Next base: position 2,779 of record CAYTSI010000151.1, on the reverse strand, counting down.
TTTTCCGCATCCCGACGGTCCGATAATGACGGTGGTCTTTTGATGAAAAAACTCGACATTGATGTCCGATAAAATACGGACCTCGTCCCGTACAGCGTTAACGTTTTCAAGTCGTACAGCGACACTTTCCACGGGCTGCCTCAAATATAATAGATAAGGGTTATTACCGCGTTCGCGATAATACAGAGGGTAAACCCCTGGCCGACCGATTTAATTACATACTGCGGAATTTCCGTTGAAGAGCGCTGCACCCGGAAGCCGTTATAGCTGGCCACGATGGAAATAATAATTCCGAATGCCAGGCTCTTGATCAATGACGCCGCGATGTCTTTGCCCATCAGCTCGGACATTAAATTCCTGAAATATTCTAAAAAAGGGACCGGCCTGATGACCTGGGTGATGAAGTATGAACCCATGAGTCCGAATAAATTAAAATAGAGATTCAGCATCAGCATAGAGATGGTGACTCCCAAAAAGCGGGGGACCACGATATACGAAATCGGGTTAATGCCGACGGAAACGTACGCCTCAATTTCGTGGGAAATGACCATGTTCCCGATTTCCGTTGCAATCGCGGTGCCCGAACGGGCGATAATGATAAATGCCGTAAGAATCGGTCCGAGTTCACGGGTAATAACGGTAATGAGGATAAGATAAATCAGCTTTCCCTGACCGAATTGCGGAAGGAGGCTGACACCCTGGATAATCATTACCGCTCCGAGTGCAAGGGCAAGCACCGCGATAATAGTCATCGCGTTGACCCCGGTAAAGAGGATCTGCATTTTCAGGACTTTATAACCTACGCTTTTCCGCCGCCGGATAAAATTAGGAGATTCTTTCAGTACCTGAAAGAAAAAACCGGAGGCGTACGCGAGATCTTTTAATCGTAAACGAATGTGTCTGCCCAGCCGGGCAGCAATTAACCGCGCCATTGTGCTATCTTACAATAAAAATATGATAAAATAAACCGATAATAAAGTATAAAAGTGTTTGTTGACAGTAGGGGCCCAGGTTCGTACAATTTACTACAGGAGAGGTTATGTCACCGAAAGCAGTCCAGTTCAAGGCCAACTCGATAATCTATTTTCAGGGTGATCTCACGGAACGTATTTACATTCTGAAGTCGGGAAAAGTTACTCTGAAGTCGATAGACATCGAAACGGGCCAGGAGATACAGGACATGATCCAGACGGGCGAGTTTTTCGGCGTAAAGTCCTCCTTCGGAAGGTATCCCCGGGAGGAGACCGCCGTAGTCCTTACCCCAACGGTGGTTATCGAGTTTTCAGTGCCGGAGTTTGAACAGCTCGCTTCGCAGAACACAAGAATTATCATGAAAATGCTGAAGGTCTTCTCCAATCAGCTCCGGCGCATCCATCAGCAGGTGCAGAATTTAATAACCACAAATCAGGAAAAAGAGGACCCCGAGGCGGGGCTTTTTAAAATCGGGCAATATTACTGCGGCACCAAACGGTACGCCCAGGCAATGTATGCTTTCAGGAGATATATCACCTACTATCCGGCGGGCGCCTATGCCGACGAGGCAAACCTGAAGCTGTCCGAATCGGAGCAGATGCTTCAGAATAGAGGCGGGCCGGGTCACGCGCCTGCTGCCGCGGCGTCGGCATCGGGAAGCATTTCGGAAGGAAAACAGCTGTCCGACGTGGCGAAGGAATATTTCAACGCCGTTAGTCTTTTCGGTCAGCAGAAGTTTCCCGAGGCGTTGAAGGAATTTCAAAAAATTATCTCCGACGGCGGCGACCCCGAATATGAAGCCAAGGCTATTTTTGAAGAGGGGCGCTGTTTGTACAGTCTGGGAAAGTATGACGCGGCCATTAAACAATATACTTCGATGATCCAGAAGTACCCGAAACATCCCGAACTGCTTGAGGCGCTCTATTACGTCGGTAATTCCTACGAAGCAAAGGAAATGCCCGATAAGGCGAAGAGTTTCTACAATAAAATTCTCTCGATGGCATCGGAGGACAATCCGGTAAAACGGAAAACGAAAAAAGCGCTGCGGAAACTGGAAGGAAATTAATATGGCATTTGATTTATCGGTATTTGAACGGTTCGCGGTCACCTTCCAAAAGGGAGACATCATCTTCTGTGAGTATGAACCGGGAGATAATTTCTATCTCATCCAGGAAGGCTCCGTGCAGATTGTAAAAATTATGGGGAATATCGAAAAAATTATCGATATTCTCTATCCGGGAGAGATTTTCGGAGAGATGGCAATTTTAGAGGAGGCCCCCAGGTCCGCCACTGCGATGGCAAACGAGAAGGTAAAGGCTTTGGAGTTCAACCGGCAGAATTTCGAGGTCCTGATGATGGGTAACCCGCAGATTGCCTTAAAGCTCTTGAAACTGTTTACCAAACGGATTTACGACCAAAAGCGCCGTTTTATGATCCTTACTTTAGACGACGAACAGGCGAAAATCGCCGATGTATTTGTCATGCTTTCGGAAACCCATCCGCCGGAAGATCCGGAATCGAACGAACGTGTTTTCAAGACAACCGTAGACGACATCGCCCACTGGGCGGGGATGTCGGTAGACAAGGCCCGCACGGTCATCAACCACTTCGTGACCCAGCGGAGGGTAGAGGTCCTCACGGACAAAATCGTAGTAAAAAATATCAACGACTTCTCCCGCTTCGTCAACTCAAAGCGAAAGTAATTTTAATTTTTTCTTCGGTCAGTCAGCTCTGCCGGTTTTCAGCGCCTCGATCCGTTCCTTCGACAGGCCGGTAACTTTACAAATTACCTCAACGGCTATGCCTT
>CAYTSI010000150.1:0-6375 GCA_964440465.1 uncultured Spirochaetales bacterium | reverse complement strand
TCCTTTTATTTTTCTGGAAAAAAGTACTGGAAAATCCTATACTATTCCCAACACGCTACAAACATACAGGATTACTGCTGTTTTCAGCAGGGGGGAATTTTCCCCGGTTTATAGGGATTTTTCCCTTTTTTTTATAACAGCAGAGTAAAAATCCGAAAAATAACATCTTTGGAGAAGAGTGTGAAATATAAAAAAAGTATCCTTGCCGGGTTTTTCTGGTATATCCTGCTTTTTCCTGTTTATTCCATGGGCCAAGGAAGCATCTCCGGCCAACTAACCGGCTTCCTGCCGAGAAACCTGCATATCGGCACCCCCGCCTTCATTATTGCAAATATTTTCCTCGGGATGATTATTATGGTGGTGCTGTATTGCCTGACAACAGGAATCTGGAGCCGGGAACGGGGGTATCTTTACCTTGGCTGCTTTTTTCTCGGCGCCTTTTTCAATGCCGTCAGTAATTTGTATATCCGCTTTCTTCTTCCCACGCCCGAGCCCTATACCGGCTCCTGGCTTATGCTGTTTTCGTTAACACTTTTTATCGATGATTATCTTGCCCGCCCCCTATCGAAGACGCTGCTGTTGGGGAAACGGTTGATCCTGACCGTTTCCGGTGTTTTTTTTGTTCTGTCAATTATCCAGGAATTGGCGCGCGGTTCCGGGGAGGGCCCTCTCATCACCATTATGGATATCGCCTCATCGCTGATTATTCTGATACTGTTAAGTTACCTAATCAGCTGTGCAGTAAAAGGGGACCGGAGAAGCCGTTTTCTTATTGTCTTCGAAGCGCTGATGATTATCGGGGGCATTTCAGCAATGGGTATTGTGAAGCGTCCGGTCCAGCGGATGACCTCTGTTCCGGTTGAACTGCTCGATGGGAATTTTCTGTTTTTAATCGGCATGATGATTAACGGATTTCTTTTTTCATACCTTCTCAGTGAAAAATATAAGCAGCTGGAAATTGAAAAGGTGCTTGCCGAACGGGAGACCGTCCAACTCAAGGAAATGAATTCAGCGAAAACTAATTTTATGGTCAACATTTCCCATGAAATCCGCACCCCGCTGACTGTTATTGAAGGTACCGCCCGCCAGCTCCGCAACGGACGGTGGGGTGACTCTGTCAGTGCTAACACACATCATTTTGATACCATCCTGCGAAACAGCGACCGTCTGTGCAAACAGGTTGTGAGTTTTCTCGAATTATCCCGAATGCAGACCCGGCGGCGGGAGCTTAATTTTGAATCGATAGATGTGTATGCAAGTCTCGCCGCATTGGCCTCGGAGTTCAGGCCGCTGGCGCAACAACGTGCTATTAAGCTTTCGATCGATGTCGATCCGGATATCTTCCTCACTGCCGACCCTGAACTGCTTGAAACCGCCCTGCTCAACCTGCTCAGCAACGCGCTTAAGTTTACTGATCCCGGCGGCTCAATCAGCGCTGCCGCTTGGAAGGAAGAACAACGGCTTACAGTTCGGATTGCAGACACGGGAAGAGGCATCCAAAAAGAAGAGCAGGAAAAAATTTTTCAACGCTTTCACCGGACCGGGGACGGTTCTGAACAGGCACAGCCAGGTACAGGCATCGGCCTGGCGCTGGTAAAGGAAATTATGGAACAGCACGGAGGACAGGTAGAAGTAAACAGCGAGCCCGGAAAAGGATCGGTATTTACCCTTGTCTTTCCCATAAAGCCCGCCGTTGCCGGCCCACAGCATCCGGAAAAGCGTCAACACAACAGCATACGAATCCAGAAACGTCCATACAGCAAATCTATAGCTTCAATGTACACATCCGAGTTTATAGCTGCCGAGCAGAAACCCCACGGAAATAATCCACCGGCAGGCACATCACTGCACCAAAGGGAAGCGGTGCTGCTGGTCGAAGACAGTGCCGACATGCTCCGGTATCTCGTCGATGAGCTGGAACCGCATTTTACCGTTGTTACCGCGAAAAACGGGTCTGCCGCACTCGATAAACTGCAGGATTTTATGCCGAGGATAATTATCAGTGACATTATGATGCCTGAAATGGACGGACATGCCCTTTTTGACCGTTTGCAGCAGGATACGGAAAAACAGGGGCTCCCTTTTCTCTTTTTAACCGGCCGCGGAGAACGAGTTGAAAAACTGGAATCGTTACAGAAAGGAGCAATCGATTACATAGAAAAACCATTCTTACCGGACGAGCTTATTGCCAAAATGCATACCCTTATCGAAAAAAACCGCAATTTTGAAAACCGGTATCGGGAACAGTTCAAAAATTCCCTTATCCGTTTTATAGACACATTCGAAAATGAAGCGGCTCCGGAACAGGACAGCTCCTTTGAGACAATGTGCAGAGAAAAGAGATTAACCAACCGTGAAATTGAAATTGCCCTGCTGCTTCGACAGGGCTTAAGCGACAAAGAAATAGCCTATAAACTCGGCCTGTCGGTAAAAACAATCGGGAACAGAAATACCAAAATATTCCGGAAACTCAACGTGAGCGGCCGGGTGGATTTACTGGCGAAAAATCTGCGCGCAGCGGCATACCGGGGGTAGCGGAATACCCGCCGGGCCGCGCAGGCGGAGCGTGAGCAAGCCTGCGGAGAGCGGACCGATTAGCGGGGATGGAGCGAGGGGGCCGGTATAGGGACCGATTAGAAGCGATTGAAGTGCGTGTTCGTGCCGGCTTAGAGCGCCCCCTGCCTGTATCGCCTCAATAATATACGGCAAAACATTGACAACGCAGCCTATTCTCTCTACCCTTCCACCCATGATTACAGCATTAGCCTACTTTGCCATTTTTATATTTGCGGTTGACGCGCAGATTTATCCATCGATTATTACCGAAGTGACCCGGTCCCCGATAGGACAGGGGCTGATTTTAGCGTCCTCCTATCTGCTCTTTCCGGTTACCTCGGTGGCGGCGGGTTATGTAGCCGACAGGACCGGGAAACACGTTGTCCTCTCCATCGGGGCGGTTGTAATGGCGGTGCCGTTTGTTCTCGGCGGGTTTCTGCCGCTGCTGCAGCTGCGGATTGTCTTTGCCTTAGCTTTCGGTATAGGAGGCGGAATTATCGAGGGACAGACCTCGGCCCTCCTGACGGACCTTCATCCCGACAGGGAACGGGCGGTTATGAATATTTCGCAGGTGTTTTTTTGCCTCGGCGCCGCGGGCGGGCCGTTTCTTATTTCGCTGCTGTATAGGTTCATCCCGGGACTTACCGTACGGTCACTGCTGCTTGGGTTCGGATTTACCTCTCTTGTTCTGTTTCCTCTGTTTCTGCTGCTCGGTTTTTATAACAGAGGAGAAAAAATGGAACACCCCGCCGCCCCGATGAAATCGTTGTTTTCGAATAAAACGTTCCGCCTTATGTGCCTGTCGATATTTCTCTACGTTTCGGCCGAAATCGGGACCGCCGGCTGGCTGGCGCGCTACGGTGTGGAACATCTTGGGATGAGCCTGCAGACCGCGCCTCTTCTTATTACGTTTTTTTGGATAGGGTTGGGCATTACCCGTTTTATTGTGGGGGTTATTCCGCTTAAAATTACTAATTTCAACCTTGTTACGATTTGTCTCTCCTCCGCGTTGGTTTTTCAACTGTTAACGTTCATTTTTCTCAACAAATATTTTGTATTTATCAGTATAACCCTGCTCGGCTGCAGCTTAGGAACAATTTGGCCGACCCTCGTTTCCATTGCCGGAAAATACTTCCGGGACAAAAGCGGGTCCGCCGTGGGCCTTATGGTGGCATCCGGGGCGATGGGGATTCCCATTATTTCTCTTGTGGTATCGGGACTTTCGAGCATTCCGTTTTTGCGGCTGCGGGGGACGCTGCTTCTGCTCTCCCTGCTGCTCGCGGCAAATATAGTATTGGTACAGTTTATTCGAAAAACCGACGGCGTGTCCGCGTCGCCGATGGAATAAGGAGGTTTTAAGGATGCAGCAGCGCGAATTTGGAACAACCGGCGAAACTTAAGAATATTCATTATAAAATGACGAAAGAGGAAATTATCTCCATACCGATATAACGCGGAGGCAGTAGAATGAAAAAGCAAGGATCGTTTCTCAATTTTCTAATAAAAAAAGGGGTCCCTCCCGAGCAGGACCGCGTGAGCGGACTGCCGCTTCAGGAACCCGTAACAATTTACGAGGACGGGTACGGAATCCCCCACATTTACGCGGAACATGAACATGACGCGGCGGCCAGCCTCGGTTACCTGCACGCCCGGGACAGGCTGTGGCAGATGGAGACGCTGCGGAGGCTTGCAGCGGGAAGGCTTTCCGAAATAGCCGGTCCTTCCATGGTCAATTCCGACCACTTCGCGCGGCTTGCCGGGTTCCGGGACCTTCATACCAGAGCGCTTCGCCGCTTAGACGACCGCAACCGGGCCTTCTATCAGGCATACATCGACGGCATAAACGGATACATCGAACTGTGCGGGAAAAAGCTGCCACTCGAGTTTACCAAGCTGAAACTCGAACCGGAACCCTTCACGGCGGAAAACTCGGGCGGGGCCCTGCCGATCAACGCCTGGTTCCTGCAGACGAACTATCTTGAGGAACTCCTGGCACTTGCCGTGAAAGAAAAGATGACGCCGGAGCTGTGGAACGAACTGTTTCCTTCGCACCCCGGCGAGGACCTCCCTTTAGAAGACTTTTTTTCGACGTATCAATCGATACGGACCGGAGACATCATTCCCGCCGCCCTGGGCTTTTACTCCAACGCGTCTTCGGCCGTGGGCAACAGCAACGTCTGGGTGCACGGCAGCGGGGCCGGCGGCGCGCCCGTATTGGCGAATGATCCCCATTTACGTGCCATGCTGCCGCAAATATGGTATTTCTGTCACCTTTACGCGCCGGGGCTCAATGTCTGCGGCGGGACCCTGCCGGGAATGCCGGGCGTTGTTATCGGAAGGACGGAGCATGTCGCCTGGGGACTGACCAACGTGATGACCGACTGCTGCGATCTGTACATGCTGCGGGTCGATCCTGAACGGCCGACGAGATACAAACTGGGCAGGAAAGAACTGGAGATGACCGAGCAGCGGGAAAGGATCGATATATTGGGAGGCGCTTATAAAGACATTACCATCTACCGGACGCAGCATGGGCCGGTACTAACGGAGGTACGGCCCGGTATTGAAGCCGCGGCATCGCTGAAGTGGTACGGCAGCCTGGGGGACGATTTTGAAGACGGCACCTTCCAGGGTTTCCTGGACCTCAACCGGGCGGAAACAAAAAAAGAGCTGCTGGAGGCGGCGGAGCGTATTTCCTCGGTGGGACAGAACCTTGTCTATGCCGATTCGGCAGGAAACATCGGCTGGTACGCGACCGGCCGTATCCCGAAACGGAATGGCTACTCCGGCCGGGTCCCCGCGGACGGCAGTTCGGGAAAGTGTGAATGGAAGGGCTTTTATCCGCCGGGCCAGAACCCGGGGCTTGAAAATCCGCGGGAAAACTATTACAGCAACAGCAACAACAGGCCGTCGGACAAAAAGGACCCGAACAGGATATCCTACAGCTGGGCCGCGCCCTACCGGCACGACCGGATCGAGGAACTGCTTTCACGGACCGAGCACCCGAAGCCCGCGGATTTCAATACCATGCAAAAAGACATATACTCAAAACGGGCGGAACGGATCGTCCCGGTGCTGACCCGATTTTCCTACACCCACCCGGACGCGGTCCTTGCGGCGGAACTCTTAAAAAAATGGGACTATCTCCTCCGTGCCGATTCGGCGGGGCCGCTGGTCTTTCATGTGTTCCGGAACGAACTCTGTAACCTCCTGCTCGCGGACCATTTCGGAAAATACCTGCCGGCGTACATCACCCAGATGGATATTTTTTATCCCGCCGTCGACCATCTGCTCATAACCTATCCGGAGCGTACGGAAAAGTCTTCCCTGCTCCCCGAGGGAACGGACCTGGAGTCGGTGTGCGAGGAAGGTCTAGCCGAGACGATTGCCTCTATCAGAAAAACACAGGGCGGCAACCCGGAGAAGTGGAGCTGGGGAAGGTGTCACGCCTATCATTACCGGCATCCGGGGGCAGGCGGCGGGCTCTCATCGTGGCTATTAAACCGGGGGCCCTATCCCGCTTCCGGCGGAACTGATTCCGTGAATTTGGCCTTCTACTGTCCGGTCAATCCCGAGGACCCGCCGGAGAAGCAGTACGAAGTTACCGCAATCCCCTCCCTGCGGATGATCATCTCCTTAGGCGACATTGATGAAAATTACTTTATCGGCCCCTTAGGCCAGTGCGGCATGCCCGGCTTCCCCCACTACGACGACATGATCGATCCCTGGCTGGAAAACCGGCAGACGAAAATCCCCCTTTCCCAAAAAGGCGCCGCCGAGATCAGCGTCCGCAAGCAGATGCTGGAGGGGAATGGGTGA
>CAYTSI010000149.1:0-6441 GCA_964440465.1 uncultured Spirochaetales bacterium | reverse complement strand
TACAACCGCATGCCGATTATCCCCCTGAAGAGGGACGGTATCTGCGTGGAAACGATTTTTCCCCTGCAGCGGTTGTGGTTGTGTTACATAAACCGGACAACGAAATTCCTCAGGAAATCGAGGAACTTGTACGCGTAGGGGTCGAAGCCGGGGCCGCGCTGTCGGGGACCGTACAAACCGAAAACATCGGCTTCGAAAAAATTATCTGCAATATTATCGCGAACCCGAACATTCGCTACGCGGTATTGACGGGTCCCGAATCGGAGGGGCACTCCACGGGAGAAGCCTTTAAGGCGCTTGTAAAAAACGGGGTGGACGAAAAAAAACGGATTATCGGGACCGGCGCCCCCCATCCGCTTCTCTACAATATTCCAATGGAGTATATCGACCGGTTTCGCGACCAGATAACCTGTATCGATCTGCAGTTTCGGGGGACCCCCGAGACGGTTCGGAACGCGGTGTGGGCGTGTTACCAGGAAGAAGCGGTCGATTTCGAAGGGATGCGGGTATACGATATAGGAGCGTACCCGGGGCCCCCCTTAAGCGGGAAAATCACCGAACGGGTGCTCGAGCCCTGGAAACGGCCGCAAAGCGAGAAGGAGCAGGAAGCGGTGGACAAGATGTGGAACATGATCAACCGGCTTAAGAAACGGGACGAGTGAGCTGCAGTCCGATCGGTCATTGTAAGCTCCCGTTGTTTTTTCGGCAAGTATAGCAAAACTGCAGTTTTGGTAATAGCGCCGGGCTGATAATAAAAAAACAGATTGTAATATCCATTCTGTTTTCATATAATGCATACCGTAGTCATTATGAAACAAAACGGCATTGACGATACGGGCCTGGTACTATATCGGGCATCAGTTTTTAGAGACCCCAACTCGAAAAGCAGTCATCTGTATGTACTGGTTACCGATGAATACATTAAAGCCATAGGTTACCAAAAGGCGATGAAGGAACAGGGGTGTTTTTTTGTCGGCGGAAATATTCTCTATCTTCTCCTTTCCGAACTCTTCGATCACATTACAGTCATGTTCAACAAAATCAGGATGGATGATGTTAACATCAATGATGAAAACCGAACCCTCCTGTTCTTACGAAAGTTCTCCCGGTCCTCCGAGGCAATTGAAACAAAAGTACAGAGCGTTATTCAGAATCCCCGGCAGAGAGAGCCTGAAATTTTCGAAATAAGACTCGCGGGGCTCCAAAACAATATTACATTCAGCCGTTCGGAAGGGCAGAATTCGAAAATGCAGATTGCCATTCCCACAAGTTATCTGTACAACCGTTTAATTTCCTATATGGACAAAATGAAGTATACCGACATTCCTTTCCTGGACAAAGATATTCGGGACACTTTCCTCGAGCGGTTTAACGAGCTGAACCGGAAAGTAAAAGACAAAAAGCAGCAGATCGAAGTGAAATACGCCCTTGAGCTTGCGAAGGAGCGGATCCAGGACCTCGAGGACGAGAACGCGGACCTTCACCGGAAAATCCTTGCAACGGACGAGCAGGGGCAGCTGTATAAGCGTTCCTACCTGCTGCTGAAAAGACGGTACGAAAAACTGACGCGGAAGCTGGAAACGGGGGAAGATGCCGATCTGGCAATCGAAGAGCTGTAAGTGGTCCGTCATTCTTCCGCCGGCTTTTCCATCAGCGAAAAATTGCAGTACCGGTAGAGGGGCATGCCGGTTTCGTCTCTCACCAGCGCGCCTTCCCGGTTTAAAAGAATAATGATATGGGTCGACTTGCCGGCTAAGTCGTGAAACCCCTTGGTGCTGAGCTTAAATTCCGTGAAGCGGAGAATACTTTCGTATTCTTTCCGGTTAACGATGCCCCGGTGATACGCCATGAGCAGATTGACCGGTTCGTACAGGCCGCGGGGATACATCAGCATTTCCTCGACACTTCCCTCCCAATACTGCCAAAGGGTAAGATACTGCCGGTCCTCCCGAAGGACCGGCCCGCCGCCGGTCCCCAAAAAGGAGCGGTGCGAATCGTAGCGGGAGGTATCTTTCCTGTAGTCCGCGACGGAGTATACCTGGTTCATGAGATAAATCGCGAGGAGGCGTGTCGCGGGAAGTCCCGCCCTCTCCATCGCGGCGGACACCGCGGCTTCTTCGAAGGGGCTGTTGTAGCCGAAAAAGACTGCATCGTCAGCTTTTTCGTGGAGCGGGTCATAGACGGGACAGTCCCCGACCCGGGACTCTTTCACGACGATTTTGATGTTGTCCTTTGTTGTTGTAAGGTACGTTCCTCCCGAGCGGCTTAAACGCTGCCGGGGGGTGGTCTGCCACTTCTCCGGGACAAAATAATCGATCAGCTCTTCGGAAGTGCCGGCAACCCAGAGGCGGCCTCCGCTGCTGCCGGTTTCCGTTTCAAGGTATGGGAGTCCGAAAACCATTGTGCAGTTTTCCGGCGGTTCCGGGGCGGATGCGGTCCGCGATTCCTTTCGCCGCAGTACGAAGTAGCGCTGCCGCCGCAGCTTTCTGATTGTATACTCATGCTTCGCGGTCCGGTGCAGCAGTTCGAAATCGATCACCGTAAAATCTTCGAAACCGGCTTTGTCCGCGGAAATGTTCGAGATGATATGGCTCATCTTATGGTCCGTTACCGCGTACCCCGCGTCGTCCATCATCTTTGCCACCGCTTTGCTCTTCAGCTCCGCCTCTTCGATCGAAAGCTTTCCCGCCTGCACGTGTTCATAGAGGTCTTCACCCTCAACCCATCGGTAAATAACGGCATAATCCCGGTGCATGTCGATATGTTCATCCGGCTGCGTACGGCTTAAGAAATCCATTAAGGACCTGCGCCGCTGCAGCGCTTCAAGAGTATGCCGCTCGGACGGCACGTATATCGCAAGCGGCTGCTGGACGTTGAAACTGCCGCTGAGCCGAGACTGCAGTTCCGAAATAAGGGAGAATTCCTCAAAGGGGCTGTTAAAAGGGGTCTGCGAACCCGGAATCATCGGATCGGTGCCCATTCTGTTCCATTTAAAAACCACCTCTTCGGCGCGGTCTTTCAGCGGTATCCGGAAAATCGTGCTCGAGCCGGGGAGCGGCACCTTTACCGCGTTGAACCATTGCCGGTCCCTGGCAAAATTCCGCGGCAGGAGTTCCCGCCAGAACGGCATTCCGGAATCGGTAACATACATGTCGTCCCCGATAGCGGTTTTCAGGTGAAGGTAGGGCAGGTCCAATATTTCAACTACTTTTGTGTGTTCGATCTCTTCCTTCAGTTCAGGGGGTATTTCCAGCCGCGGGTCCTGCTTCGGTTTCATTATCCGGCCTCGTGCGGCATCAGCGATTCGAAATCGCCGGCGCTTCCCCTGTCGCGGAAACATTCGATTATCAGCCTTCCCGTTATGTGGAGCTCCGGAGAAATAAATTTTTCCAATTCCCGTTCAAAGAATGAGTAGAGCTGCTCTGAACCTTTATCGTACGCGGTGGTCCCGACTTCCGGCTGAAGTTCCACCCGAAGCAGGTTTTTCGGAAGAAAGGTCCCGTCAATTTTAATAGAATGAGGAGAAAATCCTAAGAGGCTGCACCGGGAATCGATAAGCTGCTCTTCCCGAAAACGCGCGCTGCCGCGGCGGGACAGGTACTCCCGGGCCATCCATTGCGGCATAAAACCTACTTCGTAGACGCCGATATGCTGGTTCGGAATCAGTTTGTATCGTGTCGCCGGTGTGTCGAGCATCTGCTGCAGTAAGAGATTCGCCTGATCGACCATTCTTCCCGCGGCAAAGGGCCAGTAAGAACCGACTCCATCGCTTGTCATTCCTTCGCTGCCGGACCTGTTTGGATCGGAGCTTCCCTTAGGAGCGGCGAGCCGCCAGAGCCAGGCAAGGGCGGGAGGCAGGATGTGGAACAGGCCGATAATACCGTAGCTCGGTTTTTCGGCGGTACAGGGAGGGGTCCGGATTCCGAAGCATCTTAGGTCCACCTCGACAGGTCCGTCGACAACCCCTTCGACAAACCTCCGGGGTATAATGACGGCGGGGGCGGGGCAGGGGGTATTCGGAGTATCCAGCGTGTGTTCCCAGATCAATGCCGTCGCGTCCGGATGTGCCTGAATATTGAGAAAAATCAGCGGTTTTGGAGGATGAATGGTGATTTTTTCATAAAACGGGTCCCGTCCGTATTTATTGATATAATCGGCCCGCAGGAACCATCCCTGTTCCGCGTCCTGTACAAAGAGATGTTTTCCCTTCATCCGCGGTGAATGCGGCGCGAGTGCCATATCGTCGGTTACCGGATTGAGGGTACAACGGTCCGCTAAATGCAGGACAATTTCCTCCCCGGTAATAAGGTTTTCACCGACGACCACCTTACCGTCTATGTCGCAGCGCAGCTGCTCGATCATTTCACTTTTTCCGCCTCCGGACGCCCCTTCGTGCATAATGGTCAACATGTTTTCGTAGGGGGTAATGACCCTAACCGTCGATCCGTGAAGGGTAACCCAGCCCTGACGTTCACCTTTCGACAACAAAAGTCCGAAAGCACCTTTTTTCGTGCCGGCTTCGGGGTGGAGGTTATAGGAGAAAATTTCGTGCCGGTCCGGAGACCGGTAATGAACGACCACCTGTTTTTTCTGAAAATGGGTGTGCCGAAACACCGGAGCAACATAGATGACTCCTTCAGGAGTAAAATTGTTCGGAAGCTCCGGGGCGGGGACCATCCCCTGCAGGTCGGCCATGGCAGCCGCGAAAAAGGCCGCGTTTAACGGGCAGACCAGGAGGGAAGGGATTTCCGCTTCCGCGCCGCCCGCGTAAAAGAAAATGAATATCAGGTCCTGCCCGGCAAGCCACTCGAAGGTTTCCGTTCTTACAGGGTCGAATTCGAAAGAAAAACGCTCTGTAAACCGGACCTTGTCCGTCGGCAAAGAATCTGCAATTACCATGCTTTCCGGGTCGCGTCCGCGCATATAAGGCTCCGGATAATTAACGACGATGCCGTTTTTTGCCCGCGTCAGGTACGCCTCCTGAACGGCAGTCCCGTCCGGGAGCTCGCAGGTAATCTCCCGTGTGCTGCCGCCGCTCATTGTAAGGTCGATAAGCTCTTCCCGGTTTGCCGGAACAACGGCGGACCGGCACGCTGCAATGAGATTTTTCAGTTCTCCGTAGGGCCCGATATTCGATAGAAAACTTTCCGGAAATCTGTCTGCCGGCATATGTTCCTCCTGCCTTGAAAAATTAGACGTATTGCAATGAATGGTCAAGGCTGAAAGTTGTGTTACGGAGGAGATGTTGATTGACTTATTGTACAATATTCTGTACAATAATATTGAGGTGAAAACGATGAATGCGATAACATATACCGCTGCCCGTCAAAATCTGGCCAAAACAATGGAGGACGTGTGCAACGATCATGAACCGGTAATAATAACCAGTAAAAGAGATAAGTCCGTTGTCATGATTTCCCTCGATGATTATAAATCGATGGAAGAAACAGCCTATCTTTCCAGAAGCCCGAAAAACGTAAAAAGACTGCTCAGTGCGATACATGAAATTGAAAACGGCGGAGGGAGGGAGAGGGAACTGATCGAGTGAAAATCATATTCGCCGAAGAAGCCTGGGAGGATTACCTCTATTGGCAGAAGACGGACAAAAAGATGTTGAAACGGATCAACCTGTTAATAAAGGAGATTATGCGGAATCCGGATGAAGGTATCGGGAAGCCCGAACAATTACGCTATTCCTTTTCCGGTTACAGTTCCCGGAGGATAAACGACGAACACCGAATTGTTTATAAAGTTACGGATGATAATCTCTATCTTGTCCAGCTTCGGTATCATTACTAGATGTAAAATCGGAGCCCCCGCATATGTTCAAAATGTTTTCTGTTCGCGGTAAAAAGCGGTACATTATGACAAATGCAAGTTGCCGCAATGAGGATGTCTTCGTTGCTGACGGTTATTCCTTTGCCCCGTAAATCGGTAAAAATTATTCCAGCCTCCCGGGCGATTTTTGAAGAGAGCTCGAGTACATGCAGAGACGTAAGCAATGTACTACGCTGTTCAATATGTTTCCTCGATTCAACTCCTCTGAAGAGTTCATAGACTGTTATTGCGGATACGGCGCCCTTCCCGCTTGTTAAAATCTCCTCCGTTCGCTCCGCGTCTCCGCGGTCTGCAAGAAAATCGAATAGCATTACCGTATCGAGAAGAACTATGTCCTCCACTGGGTCCTGCCGGTTTCGAGAATTTCAAGGGCCTTTTCGTAATCTTCCCGTGAAAGTGAGCCTCTGAGCTTTCTGATCTCTTTTCCGGTTTCCCCGGCATTTTGTTTTTCGAAATACTCCCGCAGGGCTTTGACAATAATAGCGGAATATCCCTTCAAGTTTTGTCGTGCCGCCTCAGTAACGAGTTTCTGCCGTATGTCCGCCGGAATTTCGACTGTTGTTCTCATACTGCAAGCATACTATACATGCATATGCATGTCAA
>CAYTSI010000148.1:0-6575 GCA_964440465.1 uncultured Spirochaetales bacterium | reverse complement strand
CCGGACGCATGGGCGAGCAAGAAACCCCAGGTTTCTGACCAGCCCCTGTACCCCCTTCCCGTTATCCCGTACCCGGTACCCCCGTACTCCGGCCATTCTTACCTTGACGATGGAAGGACCAGCCGAAAGCCGTAGAATTCCTCCGAATTGTCGGGCCAGTCTCTGGACCGTCTGGCGGCGTGGCAGTAGAAATCGCCGCCGGTCCAGGAACCGCCGCGCATAACGCGAGTCTTCGCCGACGACGGCCCAGTCGGATCCGTTACGCTCCCGGAAGGATAATCACCGTACCAGTCCCAGCACCACTCATATACGTTGCCGCTCATATCGTATATCCCCAGTTCGTTCGCCTGCTTCCCGCCCACAGGGTGGGGCTTCTGTCCAGCATTTTCCCAATACCACGCAACTTTGTCGATGTTGTCGCTGCCGGCATAGATGTTATGGCTCCCCGCTTGGTGGCCGCCCCGGGCGGCGTATTCCCACTCCGCTTCCGTCGGCAGCCGGTAACCGTTGGCATTCTTGTTCCACGTCACGGTATTCCCGTTAATGGTATACGCCGGGGTCAGTCCCTCCTGCCGGCTCCGCTTGTTGCAGTACTCCACCGTGTCGTACCAGCTTACCTCGTTTACCGGATTGTTGTCGCCGATTCCTCGGCGGCTATCGGAAGGATTGCTCCCCATAACACTGCGATACTCGTCCTGGGTCACCTCGTACTTGGATATATAAAAGTCCTTGCTGATTCGTACCGTGTGCTGCTTCTCGTCACTGGCCCGGCCCGCTTCGCTTGACGGAGAGCCCATGGTAAAGGTACCCGCCTTTACCAGAACAAAGCCGTCGGGGGCGGTGCTAACAGCGGCCGGTTTATACGTAAACGCCGCGGCAGCGGTCCGGTCTTTCTGTACCGTTACGCTTTTCGTCTCTGTTTCCCCGTCGGTGTAGCGCATCTCCAGGCTGTGGCTGCCGGTAGAGAGGTCCGTCAGGTTGGCGGTGGCACCGGTGCTTACCGTCCCCTGCCGGGTCCCGTCCAGGTACAGCGTCCCTTCGGTTATCGTCGTTACCTTAACGTTGCCGAAGTTTTCTTCAACCGTAAAACCTGACTGCCGGGAGGTATCGACTCCCCCGGTGGTGCCGGCCAAGTAAATTGTATCGAAAAGCTGATCGTATGAACCGGGAATCTGCTTCCCCCCGGTCTTTTCGTACACCGCCCGGCGGGTCTGCCGGAGCACATCGGTAAAACTCAACCCCGGTGTTTCCAGATATTCCAGCAGCGTCGGGGTAAATACCCCGTCTTCGGCCGTGTCTCCTGCTTCCGCCGAATACACCACCACCGTGTTTACCGGGGCATTCAGTTTCGCCAGCCCCCGGGTATCGGTTGATCGGGTCACCGCGGGCAGCGGATTGTCCCGGCACGCGTCGAGGACCACAATGTTCGTCGTACTCCCCGCCGCCGCCATAATGTCCACGACCTCCGTCGCGTTTACCGCCCGGGACTTTACCCGCCGTTCGTCGGGAATATACTTGTCCACCGGCAGCAGATAGTTTTGCCCCCCCACCTGCAGGCCATGGCCCCCGTAATGGAAGAACGCCGTCCCGCCCCGTTCCTTCAGTTTCCGTTCAAAGGTATACAAGGCATCGTACATCCGGTCGTAGGTGCCGTCTACCACATAGACCACTTCAAACCCAAGCCGCTCCAGAGAGGCCTTCACCGCCGCTGCTTCGCGCCATGGCTGCGATAAAACCGGAAAATGTTGATACGAACTGTTGCCGATCACCAGGGCCGTCTTGTTTTCACCAAATAGTGCTCCTGGAAAAAAGAGCAGCAACAGGAATATCGTGAGTACCATAACCATACCCGATTTAATGCGCATTTTCTTCTCCTCCTCAATCTGCCTACGGCATATCCGCCTTGCGTATATAAAGTATAGTCCCGTTTTTCCGGCGTCGCAAGGGAACAGGATGCGCAACCAAATCTTTTTTAAAAAAACTAAAAGAATTCACCAAATGCTGAAGCAGCAGAGCAGTTTTGCCCGTATTCCTTATTGTAAGGAGATTATTTTATGCGTATACTGAAAGTACCAAAACCGTTACGTGACATTCTTGGAGACGACGGTTCGGAAGGATTAGTAGAAATGCTGGAACAGCAGCAAAACCAGACCAAAGACGCGACCATCGAAACCGCCGGCGACCGGTTTGAGCGGCGGCTGACTGAGGTAGGATCGGAACTGAACAGCCGAATCACTGCAGTTGAAGCTCGCCTGGACAGCCGAATTACCGTAGAAACCGCAAAATTGCGGGTGGAGATCGCGGGGGTGGAAGCCCGATTGCAGGTCGATATCGCCGAGACCAGGACCGATTTATCCACAAGAATAGAGAAATCCAAGACCGAAACAATCCGCTGGATGTTTCTCTTTTATATCGGGCAGGTCGCGGCGTTAGGCGGTCTTCTCTACGCGCTACTCCGGTAGAAAATCATCCATAATCACAGGGAGCCCCAACGGCATAAGCCTTGCCTGCCAACGCAATTTTCGTTGATTAGATCTCCCTGGGAATAGTAGGCTTGGAATTACACCGTTAATTCACTATACTTTAATCAATGGATAAACCACGTCCGGTGGATAAATCGTTTATTTCAGAAGAATTTACAAAGCGAAAATCGGACCTGATCTACCGAGTCAAGCGGGGAGACCGGGAAGTGTATATTTATATTTTGATAGAGTTTCAATCCACCCCGGACAAAACCATTGCCGCCGATTTTCCCCATCGTTTTGTATAACGGAGCATCTCCTTGATATAAAACAATTTACTGTGTGGGCAGAACGGATGCTGACGGTGCCAAACGATACGAAAGAGGTTGAAGGTCTGCAGAAATAACGAATCGCTGAAAAACGGGGCCGGCTGTTGCTGGCTGCTTGTCGCTATAAAAACACGGACTGCCGCGCGTCGAAAAGTTATCGAAACGAAATTGCAATTTTTTACGAGGTAGATGGGAAACGCTCATAAATTTTAATTACTTGATTTCTCCGGGCAAGGCAAATATATTGTTATATATGGACAATGAACGGAGCAAATCAATAGAAATTGCGAAAGCAAGGGTCAAAGATATTGATGATATTTTAAGAAATATGGCCGATATGGTCAAATTAAAAAGAATGCATATCAGGTCTTTTTGGGCCGCAACCGCGCTGCATCTGCAAAACTACTACATGAACAGGTCCGACATTATCGAATACCTCGAATCGCGGGGGTTTCCGGAAGACCATCCAAAAGTAAAAAAATTTTACCCGAAACAATATTTGGTGGAAAGGGGTACTCAAAAGCTTTATAGAGAATGTGAATATTGGGAAAGTGTTGAAGGGTATGTACGCGTAGCTGAGTACAAACTTCCAAAACAGGACAATTAGTCCCTGCGCCACTCGTACACATTGCCGTCCAGGGTAATTATATTCCCCGGTTCGTTTGGCTTCTTTTGTGCTACCGGGCAGGTCTTGCTCTCGGAGTTGTCCATATACCAGCCGATACTGCTGATATTGCTGCTGCCCTTAGCGGGCTTCTCTTCGCGCTGCTCCGGTAGAATTCTCCACAGCCGGCGCATTTACAACATTCTCTCCGCCGAGTCCAGCCACGATTTTGTTTTACCGTCCGTTTCGTTCTTTCGCCACTTTTCCAGCAGCTCTCTCATTTCATCGAGATACTTATCCCGATCCTCTCCGGTCAATTTCTTCGCCATGGGAATGATGCTGTAAAAAAGGCGCGCTCCCCATGCCCGCTCCACACCCCTTTCACTGTTCCATACTTTTTTTACCGTTTCCCAATACGCTAACGACGGCTGCGCGTCCAATGAACTGAGGAGCCACGTTTTATAGTTTTCCGAATATTGATCGATCCGCTCTGCCAGATATGTAAGGGTCGGCCGGTCCCATCTCCCTTTTAGAAGTACGCAGAACTCATACACATTGTATCCCTTTTCAAAAAACAGGTCCCGATACCGTTTTATATAATCGGCCGCCGCGGGAGACGGCTGTTTCTGCATCCTTATCAGATAATATGCGGCCATATAAATTGTCGGCCTGTAAGAATCTCCGTTTTCCTCGACGAGAGACAGATACCGTTTTCCCAGCTCTTCCGACGGATGGGTAAACAAAGCGTAGACCGCGTAATATCCGTTAGAATCGGAATACAAATATTCGAAAAACTCGTCCCAACCGTCCAGGATTATCGGTTCCAGTTTTTCAGCCGCCGTTTCGCTTCTGATTTTCCCCAGGGAACGGAGACATTCCCTCGTCACT
The DNA here is from genome assembly GCA_964440465.1 of uncultured Spirochaetales bacterium. Lineage (GTDB taxonomy): Bacteria > Spirochaetota > Spirochaetia > SPDA01 > CAZSGZ01 > CAZSGZ01. The sequence continues at coordinate 2,292 of CAYTSI010000148.1, read as the reverse complement.
CCGTCGTAACCGTCCACGATGATATTGGCAAGCAGCGCTTCCACCGCGGTCCTCTCCTGCATAACACCGAGACGGCTCGCCGCGAGCATTCGGATTCCGTAGTCGGAAGCCGATCCCCTGGGAACGAGGAGGATGTTCTTAAACCGGGCTGCCAGGCTCCGGTCGCCGATCTCCCCCAGTGCCCGGGCGGCGGCTTCCCGCACCTCCGAATCTTCGGTATCGTCCATCAGTATTTTAGATAACGGGGCAATCGCCCTTGTGTCACGCAAGCCGCCGAGGCCGTCGATACAGACAATCCTTACGGTCTTGTTCTCGTCCTTCAGCCCCTGAATCAGATAATTGTATAAACGGGTATCGGCAAATCTGATCAGGCCCTTGTAGGCAAGCCTTCTCATAATGGGAAGAGGACTTGAGAGGAGCACGACGTATTCATCAATATAGTCTGCTTTGCCGAAATAGCGGACCGTCATCAGCGGAGCGACCGCCGCGCGTGGATAGTCGATTTTATACAGGAGGAGGCACTTCTCAATCACCTTGTTGATATATTCCTGTCCAAAATCGGCCTGCGCGCCTTTTCGTTCGAAATAAAAAAGTGAAAAATAATCTTCCAACACCGCCGCCGCGAGGGAGGGGCGCTTCTGGTCGAGACAGGCGAGGACTTCCGCCTCCGTAAGTTCCTCTCCCCTCTCCCCGGCTGTCCGGTAGATGGAAAACGCTTCCCAATCATGGGGTTCATTAACAGCCTGTTCGATTCGGGGGAAGGCAGCCGAAGGGGCGTCGTTCACCCCGTCCGCGCCAGCCCACAAGAGCCGCGCCCACGCCCGAAGCCGCGGGTCGGGTGACAGGACCAATTCCGGCAGCTTTTTTAGAAGCGGTCCCCAGTGCCGCGTCTCTTTCGGCTTGAGGGTAGTTATCTTCCTCCAATCGGTAATCATCGCCCATGAAAACTGGCGCGCCATAAACGTGATCAACTCGTTATCGGAAGGGTCTTTCCGCAGCGCCGCTTCCAAATCATCCGCGGACATCACCCCTTTTACCGCATCCATCACCCCCACCAGGGGCATGTTCGAATAGTCGGGAACATCCTCCTGCGCGGAAAGGGAAAAGAGAACGCCGCACAAAAGAACAATCGTCGTTACTGTAATTTTAAATTCATTTTTCAATTTTTCCATAAAAGCTCCCTTAATCCTAAATCCTTTAAGGCAAAATGGATGATGTCCGCCGCGCAGGTTTCCCCAGGGCACCCCCACTATGACCGCATGGTCGTTTACCGGCCTAGGGGCCGCGGACCACGCCACGCCGCTCATACTATCGCTTCCGGCATAGATGTTGTAGCCCCCCGCCTGGCGGCCGCCCCGGGCGGCGTATTCCCACTCCGCCTCGGTAGGCAGCCGGCAGCTTAGCAGCACCCCTTCGGCGGCATCGAGCATACAGTTTAACGGAGCGCGGGCCAGCACCCAGTACCGCCCCTGCGGGTCTTGGTACTGGTCGATAAACTTCGCCCCGTAGACCACCTGGTCCGTCACCTGCTTGTCGATTGCCGTAACAACCGTTTCGGTAGGGCCGTTTTTGGAAGCCGACCGCTCCTCCAGCGACGAGGTGATCCGTGTGCTAAACTGCTGCTTCGCCTTGAATAAATCGTCGTTCACGCCGATACCGAAAGAACGGACAGCATCAGCAGGACCAGACCGGATAAAATCATTTTTTTTGTATCCATCATCCTTCTACTTATTATGATCATGATCCTCTGTAGATGCAACGTTTTTGACACGAGTATAACTCCATGTAAAGTTTTTTTTGCCGATACCAAAATTTTTTTAAAAAAATTCCCCAAATGCTGAAGCACCAGCGCCGTTTACCCCGTTATCTGTTACATGGACACAAAAGAGAAAGCAGATAAAAAAGAAACGACGATCCCCAACCCCCACGATGCCTTCACGAAAGAGGTCCTCTCTTACAAACAGAACGGCGTAGATTTCTTCGGAGGAATTCTGCCGCAGAAGTATCAGAAAAACCTGAATATGCGGACGATCCGATTCGACCCGACCAGCTACACGGATGAAAAACTGAAAAGGTGTTTTTCCGACGTGGTCTATTCCTGCACTTCCCACCACGGAAAAAGCACCTTCAAACTGGCACTGTTGTTTGAGCATAAAAGTGCCCTTTCCGACTTCCCCTACGGACAGCTCCTCCGCTACATCTCCCGCATCTGGGACCTGTACAAAAAGCAAAAAGACCCCATCCCTATCGTGCTCCCTATTGTCCTCTACCATGGCGGGTCCGACTGGGAGC
>CAYTSI010000147.1:0-6596 GCA_964440465.1 uncultured Spirochaetales bacterium | reverse complement strand
TTTCAATACCGAGTGGTTCATGCTCATTCCTTTTCGAAAAAATATTTCCGGACTTCACCTCTTCCAACTAAATTGGCGAATTTTTTATAGTTATTTCGTTCATACTGAATTCTACCGGCAACAATGGCCGGATGGACATTATGCTCCTTCGCGTACCCTATTATTTCCTCGGAGGAAAGAAACTCGTTTTCGTGCAGGTCGAAATTTTCAGGCAGCAAAGCATTCTCGGCGAAGGCATCCGCCTCTCTTTCAAAATCGGTGTCCTGGTTTGATCCCCGGAGGGCAAAATCGTCGGCAAAAAAACGGTGTTCCGGAGATAAATGCCCCAGGAGAAGATGGCCGAGTTCGTGCAGCACTACAAACCAGAAATTATCGAGCCGGTCGTAGCGGAGGGTCACCGCAATAACCGGTCTTCCGTCGGGGAGATAAAAGGTCGCGCCGTCTAAGTAGGTTGCTTTCAGATGTTTAACCGGATGAAGAATGATACCGGCTGTAAGCAGATATTCACGGGCCAGCTTCGGCCCTTCTTCGAAGACGCTTAACAAAACCAGGTCTTGTATAAAACTCTTTTTCCTCTTTGCCTTTGCAAAATCAACGGTTGATTCTATTTCCGCGGCCTCCGCCATTACCTGTAGACACCACCCCATAAGGGCATACCTATTGAGCTTTGCGCTTAAGCGCATATCGTCGGTTTTTCGAAAAGCAAATAACGGAAGGTTTGAAAAGCCGCCGGCCTTCTCCGCAAGCCACCGTATTGCCTCTTCCCCTTTATCACGGATATCTGCAGTTTTGAAACCACGAAACGCGCCGTTTTTTTTCATTTCCGGAAGGGGGAATTTATCAAACTCCCAGTCCGCGGCTATATCCGGCAGGGCCGCGTTGGACTCGTTCAGCAGCACCTCCGCGGGAATCCCTAAGTTTTTATTTAATGCCCTGATCATTTTCAAAGTGAGTTCTTTTTTCCCGGTAAGTACTTCGGAAACTTTCGATTTACTCCCGATAAACGGGACAAGGTCTTTTTGGGTAAGCCCCTCCTGCTCTATTCGAAATTTAATCGCTTCGATCGGGTCCGGCAGCGGCATCGGGTAATGTTCGTCCTCATATTTTTCAATTAACAGTGATAAAACATCCCTGGTTTCGGCTTCTTCGGAACCGTCAGGTACGTCAAAAAGGCTTTCATAGGCCCCAAGCGCTTTTTTATATTCAGTTTCGTTTTTTATTACTCGTAAAATAGTTTCCATTGTAGGTCTCCGCGTTTATAACGTCATACTGTTTATGGGTGCCGATGAACTTAACAAAGACTTCTTTCCGTTCATATGCAACTGCACATAAAAGCCGGTATTTATTGCCGCAAATGTTGAAAACGACCCGTTTATTACCAATAACACTTGCGCTTCGATACTTAGCCTTTATATCCCCGGAGTTGTTCCATTCCGCATGTTTAACCTCGGCATACCATGAAAGTAGCCCCTGTTTGCTGTCTTTGTATCGTTCCCAAAACTCTTTCAGCGTGCTAAGTGCTAGAATCTTCACTCTTTAGTAACCTACTACATTATCGGCATTTTGTCAATAAATAGTTCCTGTTTTGGGAACTATTTATAAGATTATTTTTTTGTTCTCCCGTATCAGCTTCAGATAGGTTTTTTTGACGGCGTCGGTGTAGGCAGTGACATCATCTTCCGTTTCCAGGACCCGTTTCGGGAAGCCGACTTGCTTTTCATTGTCGGCGGCGAACTGCTCCTTGGTTTCCGGGTTTACGATTTTAGACATTGTCTGCAGCGCCTGTTCGTATATCTTCGGACCCTTGTTCGTCATTTTGTCCCGTATTAAGGCAATCTGCGTCTGGTTTTCAACCTCATGTAATAAGTCCTGAAGCGGTTTTTTTACCCGGCTCCGGTCGCCGGGGGTAAGCCCTTGAAACTCCTCTCTCGCCTCGAGGGCGCCGTCAAAGTCCCTTAAATACTCCACTGCGGCCTTCTTTTTTTCCTGTACCGATTCCCGGATTTCATCCTCCAGTGCCCGTGTTTTTTCTTTCAAATCTTTTAACACGTTGTTTTTATAGGGGACCTGCTGTAACAGGGACTCGAGCTCCCGTTTTTCATCATGCTTCACCAGCTCTTGCAGGTTGTCTTTATTTTCAATATAGAAGCTGTTAAGCCCCTTCCACATATCTTTCTGCGGTCCGTTCATAAACGCCTGTAACGGTTGTATGTCGTTTTCGTTTATCCGGACCAACTCGTCTTTAAAATCGTCCAGGTTGTTCAGAAAATAGGTCCATTCATGGTCCCGTATTTCTTTCATAGAGTCGAGAAGCGGTCGTTCCTTTTCAAGGAATGGAAGATCATGTGTTTCATTGTGGAACCATCCTTCAAGGTTTTCAACAATTTCCTGCAAGGCTGTTTTGAATTCAACGGCGCATTCTCTCGGGCTGCTGCCGTCCATGCTTTTATTGAACATCTTCCGGTACAGTTCCTTTAACTCAGCTACCGAAGCATTCGAGATATCGATGGGCTTTGCCCGGACCTGGTCGAAGTCCCTGTTACTCGAAAGGAGGGCAAATATCTCCTCCCTGCTTTTTACGTTATTTCCCTGAATGAGCTCCACCTTTTCCCGTGCTACAAGGCGGGCAAGGATGATGATAATCGCCCAGTGGTACCAGCCGTACTGGCCCGCGGAAAATGTGTCTGAAAGGCGGCGGATCGATACAACCTGGCTCTGCCCGAACTCCCGCTGGATGAAGGCGTACATCTCCTTTTCGGCTTCATTCATCTGCGTCGCGTCCCCTGAAAAGAGGGAGGAATTATCATCGGGCAGAAGAGTATCCCGTAAATCCGATTCGGTATAATGGTGGCTGCCGAGACACTGCAGTTTCGGATATGCCTGACGCAGCAATTTTTGGAACCCTTCGGTAAATCGAAACACCGGGTCGGTGGACTTTATATCAATTTCATTCGACATTGCGTACAGCTCCGCGCCTGACAGCAAGTCGGAGAGCTGTTCTTTCATCCTCCTTTTTCGTTCCTCGTTCCGGCTCTGCTTCTCGCTAATGATACGCTGTATCTGCGGGCTTTCGTCATGGCCGTGGTGCTGCCGGCAGTAGATGTCGGTCTGAAAATAGAGGCGGACGTTCTTTTGAAACTCCGGGTCCGCACCGAGATAAAGTATAAGTTCCTTTTTTCCCATGGCTTGGTTTAAAATTGTCTGCTTGTCGTCGTAGTTCGGGTGTTCCTGGGTTATCATGTGAAAAGTCAAATCAGCGGGTTTCCCAATAAGTTCCCCGTCTACTTTCCGGGCAAAGGGAAAGTCTTCCTTCAGTTCCGGGTCCCGGACTTTCGTGGAGGTGAGCTTGAGGATCCCCGCGAAAGCGGTATCGCTTAAGGTTTTCCGCACCATATCGAAGTCCACTTCCGTATTCTTTATTTCTTCTTCGACGTCTTTTTCCTCGTTGGTAAGGAACTCGTATACCTCCCCGTTTTTCCTTATGTAGGTCTGATATTCAAGAACATTCAAGGCTTCCCGGATTTTCGTGTCCAGATCGCCTAAGTCCTGCTCCAGGGTCTCGATCAGAAGCACCCGCAGATGCTCCGGGGTCGCCTTGAAGGTACGCGTGTATTTAACCATTAAGAGGATTTTTAACAACCGGACCGCGAAAGGATTCTCCACATTGTCCGAGGCTGACTTGACTGCGCCGATAAGCGCGGTATTCAGGGTCTGCCGTATCCCTTCGAACATGAGATCAAAAGTCGCCCAGGTAAACAGTTCCGAGCCTTTCAGCCGCTTGGATACGTCCTGGAATATCTCGAGCATGGAGCGTTCCCCCTGGGAAATGTGCTGCCCCCTGAACGCGTTGTGTTCCGAGAGCCCCCGGAGCGACTGCTGCAGGAGATCATACTGGTAGGCCTGGAAGGGATAGGAAAGCACAAACTGCTGTTTGTCTTTGAAAATAATTTGCCGTCCTCCCGATTCGAACCTGAACAGGGTACGGAAGGATTCCTTCTCCTTCATGTAAAAATCGCCTAACAGTTCATACCCGTCTCCGGTTTTATCCAGCAGCCGTTTTTGAATGACTTCCTGAACATCGGTAGAGCTTAAGGATATACGCAGGTGATACCGGGCGTTGATTTTTGAGTAATCCTGTACCTGCCCGGCAGTCGGGTCTCCGACCACCGACTGCAGGTCCTCCTGGCTGGTTACGAATATCCAGACCCTTCCCTCGCAGACCGTGGCAAACGTCTCGGCAATGGTTTGCAGGTTCAGCATCAGCCGTGTTTTCCCGGAGACAAACTGCCCGACTTCATCAATAAAAAAGTTAAGCCGGTAGTTGCTGCTGTCCTGTCGATCCATCCATTCCCGTACCCGGCGGACAAAACTTTCAACCGAAAGGGAACTTCCCTGTTTGTACTGCTCGATGAGGGCCCGCGCGTCCTCATCCGTCATGCCGAGACTTTTTCGGAGGGCCTGAACCATCTTCGCGCGGCCGATCCCGAAAGCTTTGCTCCGTGCTTCTTCCCAGACATTTCCCGTTACCGCTTTATATTCCTTTTTAAATGCTTCGTAATTTCCCTCATCGTCTAAGTGACGCTCAAACTCTGCAATGTTTCTGTTATAGGGGAAATAGCCAAGGTGCCGGTTAAAGACCTTCTCGAAAATATAGAGGATCGCCGCTTCGTCCCCGGTATTCGCGGCATCCGCCTCCTGGTCGATATTAAACAGAATACTCCTGGCCGGCACCTCCAGTATTTTCTGTACATTGGCTTTTACCATCTGGTCTTCAATTTTCGGCACGAACAATTCCGCGTATTCGTTTCCTTTTCCTTCCTCACTTTCGAGGATGTAAGCAAGCATCTTCAGGAGGTGCGACTTACCGGAACCGAAGTACCCGCTTATCCATACCCCGTTATAGGGGTACGGCTTTCCCCTCCGTATCGCCTCGATGGAATCTTTGTAGCCGGAGATAAGAGAATCGAGATGTTTTGAAACTTCCCGGGTAAGGACATACTCGGTTACCTCCTGCCGGATGTTTGTTTTATCATCGGCTTTAATAACACCGTCGATTGTTCTGTCGATATCGTACTTTAAGATCTCCTGCAGTTTTTTCATTTGATATTACCTCTTATTAAATAATCGTCCAGCCGGAACGCCCGGTAATATGGCCCGGGAAACTTGCCGAACAAATTCAGATGAAAGCCGATTTCCTTCGACATGACGTACTCCCCCGGAAAAAAAACGATTAAGGGCATGTCGGTAACAGTCGACTGCAGCTGGTTTAAGATGGTGTGGGTACGCAGGTACGGAAATACTTCGCCGATCTGATATACCATGAGTATTTGATACTCTTCTTCCGCGAGTTTCTGCTTGAAATATGGAATTACCACATGTTCGGGGTTGACCATACTTTGAAACTCCTCGAGAAACTCCTGCTTCGTGCTTTCCCGTTCAAGCTGAAACACGTCCTCCAATTCATCTTCCCGATTGAAATACTCCAAAACCATATCGAATAAACCGATGAGCAGGGTCGTTATTCCCTTTTCCGCCCAGAGTCTCTTCCGCAGGTCCGAGATGCGGGCATATACTTCATCCTGCTTTTTAATGTCATAGGCATGGACGAAAAAGGGGACTTCTTTGCTCAAGCCCTCCATTGCCAGAAAATGTTCATTTCCCGTTATCTCAAAAATCTTTTTAAACTCCCTGTCCGTCCGCATTATCTGTTCTCCATAATTGCATCGATTTCTTCTTCCGTTCTCAGCATCATCCGAAAATCGTTTCGCGTGCCGTTCCGTTTGTACTCCGACATGAGGTCCGGGCTTATGTAGGGTTTGGTAATTCTAAACACTTTATCCCCTTTTTTTGCTAGAAGCCCTCCCTCCTGCAAGATGAGTTTTGTATTCTTGCACAGACGCTCGTAGGAACTCGGTTTCATCTCTTCTATTTCCGTATGCGTGTCAGCGAGTTTTGTGTACCACGCATTAATTTCATACGGCTCAAGGGAGTAGTCGCCTCCCTGTATTTTGTAGTGGAGCAGATCTATCGTGATGTCCAGCAGCAGAGGATACTGCCTTGATACCAGGAGAAGACAGATAAAACTAGTGTCCCCAATGTCCTCTGATTCAGTCAGGAAGTCAAGCTCCCACTCCTCCGCCTTTTTAAGCCGTTTTATTACCTCATTCACCGCTACATTCGACGTGCTTTTATGCGTCCGCTGAAACATATTTTCACGGATTACCATCTCTTTTGTTTCCGGCCAGTCCCCGGAAGACTGAAAAACACCGGTGCAGATTATCGTTTCAGAACGCATGAGGGAAAATGATGAAAGGCCAAGGCTGTATTTGGTATTCTTCATACTGCAGTCCCCATGGAATTCAGTGTATATCATACCGGTTTTTTGTCAAATCCATTTCTACATCCACGCCCCGTAGATCTCTTCCGGTGTGTAGACATCGGTCAGCATCCAGTCGTAAAACAGCGGTGCACTCAGGCTCCCAGCGTGCCCACATAGGCGGGAACGTCCCAGAACTGAAGCAGCCCGGCTGTAACAATCGACCAGTCCTCGCAGTCTCCGCCGTCTTGGGCGAGGAACTCTTCCGAGAGCAGGGCGG
>CAYTSI010000146.1:0-6682 GCA_964440465.1 uncultured Spirochaetales bacterium | reverse complement strand
TGGAGGAGGCGGACTACACCGTGAATAACCTCGAACAGTTTCGGGAATACATCGACATGTATCTGCCGCTGCTGCCCGGGAAAGTGCCGAACCGTATGCTTGAAAGGATTTTCGCTGAAATTGATCTTCACGATCCGTCGATTATCGTTACGCCCGGGGTCGGTGAAGACACCGCCGCGGTCCGTTTGTCCGGCGGCGCCGAAGTCCTTGTACTAAAAAGCGATCCGGTAACGTTTGTCGGGAAAGGGCTCGGCCGCTATGCCGTTACAGTCAACGCGAACGACGCGGCAACATCCGGGGCCGACCCGAAATGGTTTTTAGCCGACCTGCTCCTGCCGCGGGGTGTTACGGGAAACGACGCGCGGGACCTTATTGTGGAAACGGCCCTGGCGGCGGAGGAAGCGGGAATAACGCTCTGCGGCGGACACACGGAAGTAACCGGCGCGGTAACCCGGGCGGTGCTTTCGGGATCGCTCATCGGCACGGTAGCGGAAAACGGCCTTATCCAAAAACGGAACATGCGGGAAGGGGACGTGCTGCTCATGACGAAGACCGCGGGCTGCGAGGGGACGGGGATACTATCTTCGGAGTTTGCCGGACTGCTTGCAAAGAACGGTGTGTCGGAAAAAGATATCGAAGACGGCAGGGTGTTTACGGAAAGAATCAGTATTCTCCCTGAAGCGAAAATTGCCGCTGAAACGGGCGGCGTTACCGCCATGCACGATGTTACCGAAGGGGGTATTGCCACGGCACTAGAGGAACTGAGTGCTGCCGGCGGGAACGTGCTGCATGTCGATATTGACGCAATTGCCGTCTCACCGGTAACGGCTCGGATTTGCAACGCCCTCGAGCTCGACCCTCTCGGCCTGATCGGCTCGGGCTGCCTGCTGATAACCTTCGGTACGGCCGGGGTGGAAGCCCTTGAATCGAAGCTCGGGTCAGCAGGAATTGAATCGGCGAGGATCGGCCGGGTGGGGAAGGAGGGGACCGGCGTCATAACGGAAGGAGACAGCGGTCCGTCTGCATGGCCCCGGTTTGAAACGGACGAGATTACAAAGCTCTATTAACACGGAGGTACGGAAATGTTACAGGCAAAAATGATGGCGGACGCGGTGGTGTTTCATGTTATGACGGATGGCACAGTTAAGATAAAATAGAGCCTTTAGGAGCTATCGATGAAAATTCTGAAAAGTATTATTCTTATAGCGCTTATGGTATCGGTTTTCTCAGCGGCCGTTTACGCGGAAGATGTTTTTCATTCAATGGATGTCGTGGTACAGGCGGGACATGTTCCGGGTCGTATTTTTGATGTAAGCAGCGACGGTAATTACATCATCAGCAATGCCGCTGAAAGCCCCGTGGTGGCCCTGCTTGCAAGGGACGGGACAATACTTCGGAGGATCCGTACATCGTTAGGCAGGATTAGCGACATTGCATTCCTTCCCGGGGATGAAAGATTTGTGTGCGCGGGAAGCGATTACAGGGCCATTGAGATATGGGACCTCTTCGGTAATTTTATCGGGTTCTTGGAAAGCTCTCTCAGCCGCGTTTCGGATATGGAAATGCTGCCGGACGGAAAGCTGGTGTGTTACGGGTCGAGGCGGGACGGCGAGAGTATGGTTGAAATATGGACGGGAGTTACCGAGGGTCGCGGGAAGCTATCCGGATCTTTTTTTGCTTCCGCGCACGGCCCCGTGGCCGTTCACCCCGCGGGCCTACTATCGGGAGTCGGGCTATATGATCCGGCACTCCAATCAGCTGCCTGGTCGATGCAAGCCCCGCCCGTCCTTCCTTTATTGGATTTCGGGGGTACTAGTATCAGGTCTTTTCCCATGCCGGAAAATATCATATACATCACGGATCTCGATTTCAGTCCCGATGGAAGCCGTCTCTACGGTGCGGGGCATGGGGAGATTGTCTTCGGTGAAGGTCCCGGCAGTCTGTCGGAAATGTATCCCGGCGGTCTATGGTATTGGGATGTCGAAACCGGTACAAGGACCGACCTCGTGGATGTGAAGGACGGCATGGACATGCTTCATGGATTTGCTGTTACGAAAACCGGAAATGTTGCCGCGGTTTTCCGCCGTCAAATCGAGGGAAAAGAGGGCATCTATACCTATCATGAGGAACGGTCCCTGCTCTATTTGTGGGATAGTGATGATAGATTACTCGGTAAAAAAGAAGCTAAGGACCCTGATATAAACATTGTCGCCGGGGATGAGGGGACCCTTTTTACCCTCTTCGGGGACGGCTTCAGGTTATACTCCGAAGACCTACAAACACAAGGCGAAATACGCTGTGTCGGGGAACCCGTTCCTTCGGTAAGCGTTAACGGGCGGGGTGAGGTCGCGGCAAAACGGGCAGACGGTACCATTTATGTTTGGGACAGAACGGGAGGACTGGTCCGCACCCTGGCGGGCAGGCCGGTAAATCCCTTGTATGCACCCATGCAGCTGTTTCCGGACGGCGGGATAATGGAAACATTCATGGAGGGGTATCATTACTGGGGCCCCGGGGGGCGTCTTCTCGGGTCAAAGGATTCCGTAGATTGGATACGCTTCGAGACCATTCTCTCTCCCTTAGGATATATTGCCCGGTTCGGCGAGAGAGGCGGGGTGGAGGTATATGACCGGGGAGGGGGCCTGTTACATTCGTTTGCGCCCGCGGAAGACAGGTGGTTTCTCCGCTTTAATTCAAACGGAAGTCTTTTAGGCATCTTTTATTATAACGGAAGCTGTGAAATATACGATACCGGACAATGGGAACTGCAATCTTCCTTTTCCATCGGGGAGATTCCGGAACCGAATTGTGTCCGGATAAGTCCCGGGGGCGATTATGTAATTTCTTTGGGGTACCGGGGGACCGCTGACGGCTATAGGGTTGACGATGATTTCATCTTGAACTTTACGGACGGACGAAGCCCCGTGCGGACGGAATCGGGCCACAACCCGTCCATGCCGGCGGAGTATCATCAGGTTGCCATAAGTCCCAACGGCGGGGAGTTTGCCACCGCCTACGGAGATATGAACGTGATGATCTGGGACCCGCGGGGAAAGCTTGTGCGGGTTTTATCGGGACTCCAGACCCCCTGTACCAGTTTGACCTACAGCCCCGACGGAAGACACATATACGCGGGCGGCTTTGACGGGAGCGTACGGGTGTGGAACAGGGAAAACGGACACTCCGCCGTCTATTACGCCGACGGGGATGACTGGCTCCTGTACACAGATGACGGTTATTTCGATGCATCGCCTCGGGGCGGACGCCTCGTCCGTTTAGTCGACGGCCTAGATGCCTACCTCCCGGAGCAATTCGGAATGTTTAAAAACAGGCCGGACATCATTTTAGAGCGCTTAGAGCTCGGGAGCAAAGAAAGCAGAAGATATTTCTTTCTCAAATATTTAGACAGGCTCTCAAAGCGCGTTCCTGTTCCTGCGCGCATTCCCGGAATGGAGTTTACCCGTTTCTTGAACCATACAAGATCCGGAGAAGTCAGGCATCTTTTGTTTTCCCTCTACGCTCAAAAAAAGGATAATGAATATCATCTTTTTCGGCAGCCGAATGTAGAAGAAAAATACCGCCTGTTTTTACATACGCCTTTCCGCGATTATGTAGAGAAACTTGCCGCCAAAACAGTTGATATACCGAAGGCCTTCTTTTCCATTACGGAGCGGAAAGGCAGTGAAGCGGTCCTCGACCTGAACTTTACATCCGACAAATCATCCCTCAAGTATTACAACGTACTTGTCAATGGGGTCCCCCTCTATCCCCCGCCGGGCAGGGAAATATTTAGCAAAAACTACAGGCAGTTTGAAAATATTGAGCTTAGTCCCGGGGAAAATATCGTCGAGGTATACTGCGAAAATAGAGGGTTTACCGAGTCGGTCCGGGTTTCTCAACAGGCGTATTGGGAGGGGACTTCCGAAGGGGACCTGTACTTTGTGGGACTAGGTGTTTCCGATTATCGGGACAACCTCTTAGACCTTCTCTATCCAGCAAAGGATGTGACGGATATGGAGAGCCTCCTGCGGACCTCGGCGCGGGAAAGAAAGGGCGCTTTCGGAGAAACTGACGCCGGCTTTTTCAGTTTTACCGCGGTAAACGGAGGCTGCCGGAAAGATATTACGGAAGAGGCGGGCCTGTTTCTTCAGGATGCCGGAATCGACGATACGGTTGTCTTTTTTATTTCAGGGCACGGGATGCATACCAGGGACGCTGCAAGCGAATATTATTTTTTAACCCATGAAGCCGATGTCGATAATGTAGAACAGACGGCGCTTCCCTTTTACCGCTTAGAAGATGTGCTTGCCCGCTGCAAGGCGCGGAAAAAAATAATGCTGATGGACACCTGCGAATCAGGGGAATTGTCCTTCACGGATATTTCCGGCGATATTTTAGAAGAGGAGGGAGCGGGGATCTCGGCTGCACAAAATGAGCCGCGCCCTCGGACCATCCGCGGCCTCCGTATTCAGGAACAGGAAGACGGGGAAGGCGATGAATCATCAACCGGGGGCGGCAGGAAAGCCGAGTATAAAAACCGTGCCTATCTGTATCAGCGGGACAGATACATCAACAACGATCTGTTTCTTAGGAGCGGGACAGTGGTTTTTTCAAGTTCAAGAGGGGGAGAGGTGTCGTACGAACCTAAAGATTATCGCGGGGAAGAAAACGGATATTTTACCGGCGCCCTGTTAGATAGCTTTTCCTCCATTTCCGCGGATGCCGACGGTGACGGGAGGCTTTCCGTGCAGGAACTTAAAGAACGTGTGTATACGACCGTTACGGAGAGGACCGGGCATAGACAGAATCCAACTATCGACCGGGACAATCCCCTCTCCCGTATTGCCCTGCCCGTAGTCGCTGATCTGCGGAACAGTGATGAAACGGAGATTGCCGAGTACCTGATCAGAATAGTCGAAAGTGGAGAGGCGGTCCATGGGCGACTGAAGGATTTTCTCAAAAGGTATAAACGGGAAACAGGAACGTTACCCGGTTTATTCGGCGGGGGGGCATTAGTACGGGCAGCCGAGCTGGGAAATTTAAAAGCAGTGGAAATTCTTCTCGCCTATGGTACCGACCCGGGAAGTTCGGTCTTTTTAGATGATACAGGCCCCGGTTATTCCGCGGCGGCACGGGCACTTGAAATACGCCGCCCCGACATCGCCGAACTTCTTATTGAAGAAGGGGCCCCCGTTCCGCCCTATTATCTAATTACAGCGAAAGAAACGGGGAATCTGCCCCGTCTCCGCGCATTGTTACGAAAAGGAAGGCTTGTGGAAGCGGCGAAAAGGGAAGCCGCGGTTATCGAGGCATCCTGGCTTTCCTACTGGGACGTGGTGGAAATCCTTTTGGAAACGGGCACCGATCCGAATACGAAAGACACGGAGGGACTATCGCTTCTTGCCGCCGCGGTCGATCAAAACGCGCCGCGTGCGGCTGCCATGCTCCTCGAAAAAGGGGCGGACATAAATTGCAGAGACAAGAGGGGAAATACGCCTCTAATCAGAGCGGCCGGGTATGATAATTTTGAGATGGTTCGGCTCCTTGTCGAATCGGGTGCCGCAATAGAGGTAGAAAACAAGCGGGGGGACACACCCTTGAGTGAGGCGCGCCGGAAAAAGAACGACGAACTGTATGAGTATTTACGGTCACGACTCGAGGATTAAACAAAGCGGGGAAATAAAGGTGTATATTATGAAAGGGGAGCAAAATGAGAGGACTGAAAGCAAAAATCATGGCGGACGCGGTGGTGTTCGATACCTACGCGGAACGTTATGTGCCGAGCGGCTACCACGGAGAGATCGGTTTAGAAGAGCGGTTTAAAATCATGTCGGAGATTGACGGACTCGAAGGACAGGGGTTGACCTGGCCTGCCGACCCGCTGCCGGAGGACCCCCACGCATGCGTCAAACTCTTTGAGAATTACGGGCTTCGCCCCGGGGACCTTTCGGTCATCAATTACGACCACCGCAAATGGAAACACGGCGCCCTCTGCACGAACGAGAAGAACATCCGGCAGGAGAACATCAAACTCTGCAAGGAGGCGGTGGACTATGCCGCTGAAATCCCGGGAACAAAGGTGATGATCTGGCCGGCCCACGACGGCTTCGACTATCCTTTTCAGGTGGATTATTCCGAAGGGTGGAGCTATATGGTGGAGAGCCTCCAGGAAATCTGCGCGTATAACCCTGATGTGACCATCTGCATCGAGTACAAGGCCAAGGACCCGCGGCAGCGCTTTTACATCGGCAATGTCGGGAAGATGATGGTCCTCTTTCACGACGTGGGGATGGACAATTTGAAAGGGGTCATCGATACGGGACACGCCCTGCAGGCCCAGGAGAGCTTAGCGGAGTCCCTCGTGTTCTTAAACGATCATGACCGCCTCGGTATTGTCCACGTGAACGACAACTACCGCGACGCCGACCCGGACCTTATCTTCGGCACCATCGCCTTTTACGACAACCTGGAGTTTTTCTATTATTTGAATCGGTCCGGCTACGACGGGACCATTGAAATCGATTACCAGAACCCGAGGGACGACCGCCGGAAATCGCTTCAGCTTGCCGTGGACAACATCCTGCTCTACAGCCGGCTTGCCGACCGGCTCATCGAGCATGCCGATGAAATTACCGGCAACCTCCACGGGTACCGCTTCGCCGACAACATGGCGCTGATCAAC
>CAYTSI010000145.1:0-6692 GCA_964440465.1 uncultured Spirochaetales bacterium | reverse complement strand
AAACCGTGTTTGTCCCCCATATCGGGTTCAGCCTGACAATAGACCATCAGCTGGTAGACGGGGCGTTAGGGGCCAAGTTCCTGCGGGGCATGGCGGAAAAGATTGAAAACTTCGATGTTACTTTAGCAGGGTAGGAGGCTGTATCTGTGGGTGTTGAAAAAACGTATGATCTTATTGTAATCGGCGGCGGCCCCGGCGGGTATATCGCGGCTGAACGGGCCGGGGCCCGGGGTCTTACGACCCTGCTCATCGAGAAACGGGAACTCGGCGGGGTGTGCCTGAATGAAGGCTGTGTGCCTACAAAGACACTTCTCAACTCGGCAAAGCAGTACCTCCACGGGCTCGAGTCGGAGAAGTACGGGGTCACTTTTGAAAATCCCCGGTTCTACCTATCCACGGCAATGAAATGGAAGAACAGGGTGGTGCAGACCCTGGTAAAGGGTGTTGCCTATCAGATGAAACGGCATCACGTGGAAGTGCTCAAGGAGACAGCCCGGATGGCAGCGCCGAAGCAGGTTGAAGCAGGCGGTTCCGTTTATGAAGGAAAGAACATTATTATTGCAACGGGCTCATCTTCAGCGGTGCCTCCTATTCCCGGTGCGGACGGCACCGGTGTCTGCACATCACGTGAAATACTGCAGATCGATACTATGCCGAAGAGTCTGGCCGTTATCGGCGGCGGGGTCATCGGGACCGAATTTGCGTGCTTTTTCAGCAGCTTCGGGATTGAGGTCCATGTCATCGAAATGATGGATGAGATCCTTCCTTTTATGGACGCGGAGCTGGCCGGAATGCTTAGGAAGGAAATGAAGGACCGGGTCCGGTTTCACCTCGGCTGCAAAGTGGAAAAAATTGACGGAGGCGCCATTACCTTCTCGTCAAAGGAAGGAACGGAACAGCTCAAGGCGGACACGGTCCTGATGGCCGTCGGACGCCGGCCGAATACGGAAAACATGGGGTTCGAAGGAATCGGACTCGATTTTTCGAAACAGGGAATAGCCGTCAACGAGCAGATGCGGACCAACCTGCCGGGAGTGTATGCCGTAGGCGATGTGACGGGAAAATCACTCCTCGCCCACAGCGCCTACCGGATGGGCGAGGTAGCGGTCAATACCATCGCGGGTGTTCGGGACCGAATGCGCTACCATGCCGTTCCCTGGGTCGTTTATTCCATCCCCGAAGGCGCGGGTGTGGGATATACGGAAGCCCAGGCTGAGGCGGAAGGACGAAAGGTCAAAACCGCTTCCCTGCAGATGCGGGCGAACGGCCGTTTTTTGGCGGAAAACGCCGGAAAAAACGGGATCTGCAAAGTTCTCGTCGACGCGGAAAAAGAGACGCTGTTAGGAGTTCATATGCTCGGCGGTGTAAGTTCGGAGATTATTTACGGAGCAGCCGCGATGATCGAAGCGGAGCTCCGGGTAAAGGATATACGGGAAATTATTTTCCCCCATCCTACCGTTTCGGAGATTATCAGAGATACTCTCTGGGAACTGTAGGCATATACAGTAAATAGAACAAGAAGAAAGGAGTAAAAAAAATGCCTAAATCAATAGTAGTTGATCCGAAGAAAGTCCGAAAAGCGGGCAAATTGAAAATAAAAGATATCCCGCTTAATCAGTACAAGCCGGACATTGAAGGGGAAATAAAGCGGTTCGGGAAAGAGGGAATGAAGAAGATGTACTGGTTTATGGTCCTCATTCGGGAGTTCGAGACCATGCTCGACTCCATCAAGAAGCAGGGGAATTATCAGGGTATCGAGTACAACCACCGGGGACCGGCCCACCTGTCCATCGGCCAGGAATCGGCCTCTGTCGGTCAGTGTTTTGTCCTGGATACCGACGATTTTATTTTCGGTTCCCACCGGAGTCACGGTGAAATTCTTGCCAAATGTTTTTCAGCCGTGGACAAGCTGGATGAAAAAAAGCTGCAAGAGATTATGAACAGCTATTTGGACGGCGACACGCTGAAGGTTGTAGAGAAAGGTTTTCAGGGTGATGTGAAGGAGCTTGCCGAAAATTACGTACTTTACGGTACGCTGGCCGAGATTTTTGCCCGGAAGGCCGGCTTTAACCGGGGATTAGGCGGATCGATGCACGCGTTTTTCGTTCCCTTCGGCTCCATGCCGAACAACGCCATTGTCGGCGGCTCCGGAGACATCAGCGTGGGGTCGGCCCTCTACAAGCGGATAAACAGAAAGCCGGGAATCGTTATCGGCAACATCGGAGACGCCTCCATGGGCTGCGGACCTGTTTGGGAAGGGATGATGGTTGCCGCTATGGACCAGTACAACACCCTGTGGGACAAGGACATCGGCGGCGCGCCTCCGATTATGATCAATTTTTTCAATAACTTTTACGGTATGGGCGGCCAGACCTCCGGCGAAACAATGGGCTACGGGGTCCTCGCACGGGTCGGCGCGGGAGTAAACCCGGACAACATGCACGCCGAGCGGGTGGACGGATACAACCCCCTCGCGGTAGCCGAGGCTGTAGAACGGAAAAAAGATATCCTCCTGAAAGGGAAAGGCCCTGTGCTGATGGACACAATAACCTACAGACTTTCCGGCCATTCACCTTCCGACGCTTCTTCGTACCGGACAAAGGAAGAAGTTGCCCTCTGGGAAGAATCTGACTGTATTATCGGTTACGGGGACTATCTAGTAGAGAACAAGATTATCAGTAAGGACGACATCGCGGAAATGAAGGAAAAGGCCGTCGAGAAAATCAGCGGCACCATGAAGCTCGCCATTGATGACGAAATGTCTCCCCGCGTAGGCGGACAGTTTATCGAAGACGTGATGTTTTCCAACGAAAAGTTCGATACTTTCGACGACAGGGAGCCGGAGGTCCTTCTGCCGAAGGAGGAAAACCCCCGCGTAAAGTCCCTTGCGAACAGAAAGCGGTATGCCTTTGACGAAAATGGAAAGGAGTATCCGGCGGCAAAGACATTTGCCTACCGGGACGCTCTGTTTGAAGCAATGCTGCACCGATTTTACGAGGACCCGACCATGGTCGCTTACGGAGAGGAAAACCGGGACTGGGGCGGCGCGTTTGCCGTTTACCGGGGCCTTACCGAGGCGCTGCCGTACCACCGGCTCTTTAATTCGCCGATTTCCGAGGGTGCAATTGTCGGTTCCGGGGTGGGATACGCCCTTTCCGGCGGACGCGCGGTGGTGGAACTGATGTACTGCGATTTCATGGGCCGCGCGGGAGATGAAATCTTCAATCAGATGTCCAAATGGCAGAGCATGAGTGCCGGAGTTATCAAAATGCCCTTAGTCCTCCGGGTAAGTGTCGGGGCAAAATACGGCGCGCAGCACTCCCAGGACTGGGCGGCCATTGTCGCGCACATTCCGGGGCTGAAGGCGATGTTCCCGGCGACCCCCTACGACGCGAAGGGGATGCTCAATTTGGCGCTCCGGGGGAGCGACCCGGTGGTGTTCTTCGAAAGCCAGAGCCTGTACGGCATCGGGGAGCAGTTTATTGAATCCGGCGTCCCCGAGGAATACTACGAAGTTCCTGAAGGAGAACCGGCGGTGCGGCGGCAGGGGAGCGATCTTACCATCGCGACATTGGGTGCTACCCTGTACACCGCGCTGGAAGCGGCGGCGGAACTGGAGAACAGCTACGGAGTTTCGACGGAAGTTATCGATTTGCGTTTTATCAATCCTTTAAACTTGGATACCATCGCGGATTCCGTACGGAAAACCGGGAAACTGGTGCTTGCCTCCGATGCCTGCGAGCGGGGGTCCTTCCTTCACACTGTTTCGGCCAATATCGCGCAGCTTGCCTTTGATTATCTGGACGGACCGCCGGCGGTTGTCGGGTCGAGAAACTGGATTACCCCCGCCGCGGAAATGGAGGAACTGTTCTTCCCGCAAAAGGAATGGATTGTCGACACGGTGCATGAGCGGATCCTGCCGCTCCCAGGCCATGAGGTTACAACCGTTCAGACAGCCGGTGAAATCGCGAGGAGATACCGTCGGGGAGTGTAATGTGGACAATACAATTTTCAATCGACTGAACGGAGAAAACAAGGAGGAACGGCTTGCCGCGGCGCGGGAAGCCGCGGGTGAACTGCGGGCGGAGCCGACGGAGGAGGTAAACAATCATGTTCATACTACCTATTCCTTCAGTCCATATTTTCCCGCTATGGCGGCATACAAGGCCCGGGAAGCCGGGCTCAAGGCAGTGGGTATTATGGACCATGACAGCATTTCCGGCGCCGACGAGATGCTGCAGGCCTGTAAGCTTATCGGTATCGCGTCCACCGCCGGGTTCGAGCTCAGGACGAACTTTACCGGAACAAAAATAGAAGGCCGGCGGATTAATAGTCCCGATTCCCTCAATATCGGCTATATCGTTATCCACGGCATTCCAAAGGGGCGGTTTCCAGAAGTCCGGGCGTTCCTTCGGCCCCTGCAGGAGGAACGGAACCTCCGCAATGCGGCTATGGTGGACAAGCTGAACGATGTTATCACTCCGGCGGGGCTGGACCCGGTAGATTTTCGGGAAGACGTGTATCCCCTTTCACAGGCGGCCGACGGCGGGACCATTACGGAGCGGCATATTCTCTATGCCTTTGCCGAAAAGTGTACCGCCGAAGCTGGGCGGGGAAAAGGCCTTGTCACCTTTCTGCGGGAAAAATTCCAATGTACCGTGGAGGGCCGCCTGGAAGAATATTTGTCCGATACAAACAACCCCCATTACCTGTACGACCTCATCGGCCTTTTTAAAACATCTTTTCTTCCCCGCGTGTTTATCCAGCCGAATGGACGGGAATGTATTCCCGTAAAAGAAGTTGTCGATTTCGGGAATTCCATCGATGCAATCCCGGCCTACGCCTATTTAGGGGATGTGACCGACAGTCCTACGGGAGACAAGAAAGCCCAGAAGTTCGAGGACGACTATTTAGTTGATGTTCTCGATACCGTCAAGGAGCTTGGATTCAAAGCGGTAACGTACATGCCCCCGAGGAATACCAGGCGGCAGCTCGCACGAATTCAAAAGATGTGCGGAGAATACGGACTGATGGAGATAAGCGGCGTGGACGTTAACAGCTCCCGGCAGACCTTTAACTGTCCGATTATTTTAGAACCGGAATTCCGCCATCTTACCGATGCCGCCTGGGCGCTTATTGCCCACGAAAAATGCGCCGAGGCGGACCCGAGCTTCGGACTTTTCCACCCCGGCAGCCCCTACGCGGCGCTGCCGCTCCCCGAACGGACAGCAAAATACAGCGAAATCGGGAGAAAAATCGATCAGCACGAACCGGAAAAAGCGGCCGAGCTTATTATGTAAAACAAGGAGTTGAAGTATGACGGCACTTAGCACATTCGCCCCCTTTATTCGGGGATGTACATATGACGGAGAGAAAGGGAGCTTTGTTGTTCCCGTGCCCGCGGGCGCCGATATCGAGGCGCTGCGAAGAAAGCCGCGGACGGTAAGTACCGGCGGCGGGACCGGCAGGCAGGAGATGGAAGCGGGAATTGTGTCGACCCTTCGGGAATACCGGGAAAAAAGCGGAGATGTGCCGGAGGTGCTCATACTCGACGGTCTCGGCGCTTTTGGTCTCGGTGAAAGCTATGAAGCCGCGCGAAGCGCCGCCGCCGGCGGGACCTTCCCGAGGCCGGAGACAGCTGAGGGGGAGGAGAGTGCCCGCGAGCATGCCGGTTACGACCGGAATAGGGTGGTGAAAAACAAAATTGCCCTCGTTACCGGGGGTGCCCAGGGATTCGGGGAAGGACTCGCGCGGGAGCTTGCCGCGGCGGGGGCCTTGGTATGTATCGCGGACCTCAATATAGAGGGAGCGGAGAAGCTCGCGGCCGAGATGAACGCGGCCTACAAGCGGACGGCGGCGCTGCCCCTGGAGGTGAATGTTTCCGATGAAGAATCTGTCCGGGAAATGTTTGAAGCCGCGGCCGCGGAAACCGGCGGGATCGATCTGTGTATCAGCAATGCCGGGGTGCTGAAGGCGGGAAGCGTGAAGGAAATGGCCCTGAAAGATTTTCGCTTTGTTACCGACGTTAATTACACCGGGTATTTTCTCTGTACAAAATACGCGTCAACGGTCATGGCGGACCAGGCCAGGGGTGCTCGGGAGAGCGGACGTGGTACCTACTACACCGATATTATTCAGATTAATTCGAAAAGCGGCCTG
This sequence comes from uncultured Spirochaetales bacterium, assembly GCA_964440465.1. Classification (GTDB taxonomy): domain Bacteria; phylum Spirochaetota; class Spirochaetia; order SPDA01; family CAZSGZ01; genus CAZSGZ01. The sequence goes on along the minus strand of CAYTSI010000145.1, from coordinate 533 downwards.
GAAGGGTCCAATAAGAACGGCGCCTACGCCGGCGGAAAATTCGGCGGCATCGGGCTTACCCAGAGTTTCGCGAAGGAACTTATAACCGATAACATTAAAGTAAACTCGATTTGCCCGGGAAATTTTTTCGACGGTCCCCTCTGGGCCGACCCGGACCGGGGCCTGTTTGTCCAGTATCTCCGGGCGGGGAAAGTGCCCGGCGCTACAACCATTGCCGATGTAAAACGGTTTTACGAAGCGAAAGTCCCCATGGACCGCGGCTGTACTGTTCAGGATGTTGTAAAAGCGGTATATTACATAGTTGAGCAAAAATACGAAACAGGGCAGGCGGTCCCCGTTACGGGCGGACAGATAATGCTGAAGTAAACTCCTGTTTCGCGCTGGGGAAACATGGGCGGAGCATCTTTTCAGGACAACGGCGCGGGCCTGCCGGAGGGTTTTCAGCCGGAAGTTCAGGACACCCTCGGACTACAGATGATCAGGGCCCTCTCCCAGCAGCTAGGCGGAGAGTTTCAACTTGAATCGCGGCAGGG
>CAYTSI010000144.1:0-6803 GCA_964440465.1 uncultured Spirochaetales bacterium | reverse complement strand
AAGATCGCTGGTACTTAATAGAAGGGCCAGGAGATACACGACCACAAAACCGTAGGCCGGCAAAGCCATATTGAGTTCATCTTTTGTGTAGGCGATCCCTCTTTTTACCCTATTCATGGAAAGTCCAAATGATAGTTTGTTCCGATAAAAGCTTCAAGAGCATGGTTTGACGCAGCAATTCAAGTTACAACAAAAACTGGTGGCCCGCCGCCGCCAAAAATTCGCTTCCAACATTCGTTAAAAACGGTAACGTATACATTTCATCAATGGAGGCTATACGCGGATTGTTCTTGTAGTCCGGCAGCACTTGTCCGGCGTCTGCAATACTCCGAACCGGCTCGGTAACCAGCATTACTTTCTTCCCGTATTTCGCGGTTATTTCCCCAATTTTATTTACTTTCCCCGCCCCGAAGATAATCCGCACAGGTTGATAATATTCAAATTCTTTCATCATTAACTCCTGATTGCGGCAAAGTCCTACTGCCGGTAAAGATTGTTCTAATAGAACGAGTGTCACGTTTAGAAATAGGAAGCCCTAATTATTCAGCTTGCCTGTACAATTGGGTCCGGAAAAGCTTTAACCCTTTTCATAACGAGATATATATCAACCGCCTGCTGTGCATTTAACCAGAATTGAAGAGAAGTATTACCGGAGGAATAGTGTTCCCCGCTAACAACTGCGTTACAACAAAACCAACTCCATAATTCCCGTTCATAATAACCAATATCTGCACAAAATAGGGTTGTATTTTAGCCATTTTATGCAATAATGAGGTATGGAACGGACGATTTTCTTGGAACTACAGAAATGGAATGCCGCGAACCAGGAGAGGAAGCCCCTCCTGGTTCGCGGGGCACGACAGGTGGGCAAATCCTGGGCGATTGAGCAATTCGGCAAGAGGCATTTTAGGGAAACGGTTACCCTTAATTTCGATCTTCACCCCAAATACTCATCCTGCTTCCACAGTCTTGACCCGAAATCCGTTATTCCATCCATTGAACTTTTAACAGGATCAAGGATCTCTTCAAATACCCTTCTTTTTCTCGACGAGATACAGGAGTGCCCCAATGCAATACGCTCTTTGCGCTATTTCCGGGAGCAGCGACCCGATATTCCGGTAATCGGCGCAGGGTCTCTCCTTGAATTCGCTTTGAATGCGGAATCCTTTCGGATGCCCGTTGGGCGGGTTTCCTTTCTTACTATGTATCCTTTATCCTTCCAGGAATTCCTTACCGGAGCCGGTAAAAAACAACTGGTAGAGTATCTCAATACTTTGAGCGGCCTGAATAGGAAAAACCTACATGAAGGGCCGGAGTTGATTCCAAAACCGGTACATGAGGAGCTGCTTGCCTCTTTGCGGACCTATATGCTTCTGGGAGGAATGCCTGACGTCCTGAATACCTTTTTTTCCGATCCCACTCACCCGACAGATGCATTCCGGATACAGGATGAACTGCTGCAAACCTTCAGACGCGACTTTGGAAAGTATGCATCCCGAGCTAACCATCCCTACATAGAAAAAGTGTTTATGACCGCCCCTGCCCTTACGGGAAAACGAATAAAATACGTACAGATTGATCCCGATGCCCGCTCCAGGGAACTAAAAAAAGCAATTAATCTTTTATCCTCCGCCGGACTGGTGAGGAAGATTCACCGGACCGATGCCTCTGGCCTGCCTTTGGAGGCAACCGCATCCCAGGATAAGTTCAAACTCCTTTTTCTTGATGTGGGGCTTTCAGGGAACCTGTGCGGCCTGTCGGATCAATTTGTATTGGAGAAAGAGCTGGTGGCAATTAACTCCGGATCGGTGGCTGAACAATATGCCGGACAGGAGCTTCTGCTCCTTCAAGAACCGTGGAAAGACGGCATCCTCCACTATTGGGACAGAGAGAGCAAATCGAGTTCTGCTGAAGTTGATTATGTTATTCAAGCGGGGAGCTCCATCATCCCTATAGAGATTAAATCGGGTACAAGCGGCAGACTCAGGTCCCTCTTCCGGTTTATGGAAGAGAAGAAACCGCCCCTGGGACTCCGCCTCTACACGGGACCGCCCCATTTCGACGGGACAATTCTCAGCCTGCCCCTCTATCTGACAGGAGAGTTACACCGTATTTTAAAGGAGTTTTTGTAACATGCCGGGGGAAGATCATCCGTTACTCGGTATTTCGAGGGTAATCATCATCCCAAAAAGGCTTGTACATACAGAACATGCTTTTTATAATCCGGTCAATGAAGCGCGTTCCGTTTGTACTATTTATCCTTGCCGTACTCAGCCCTCTTCACGCGGAGGAAAGAAAAACCGCGAAGGATTTTGATCCTCCCCCTCCGGATGAAAAAGCTGTTATGGACGAACTGCCGCAATTTCAAAATCCCGCGGTCGGATTCTGGATCAGCACCGGTACAACAGCGGCAGGAACGGTACTGTCCGGCGCTGCACTCGGATATACCGTCAAATCCGCCCTTGACCGGAATATCCCCTCGGTCAACCGGGGCATTGTCCTGACCGGGACCGGCATGGTGCTGACAGCGGTCAGCGCCGTTGTTACGGATTTCTTTCTGGAGGAGTGGACGAAAAAAAGAAATAAAAAGGGGGAGGCTACTTCAGCAGAATAAATTCCACCCGCCGGTTCTTCCAGTTCTGATCTTCGTCACCGAACGGCACAAGGGGAGATTCGCCCCCTCTGCCCGCAACCTCCAGCCGTTCGCGGTCAATTCCCAGCATCACCAGAAGGTCCCTTACTTTTTCGGCCCGGGAAAGGGAAAGGGGAAGAAGCTCCTCCTCCTGTTCCCTTCTGCTCAGTTTTTCCGACTCCCAGTTGACCATGTTGGCATGGCCCTCTATCAGTATCCTGTATTCGGGAAACCGGGCCAGCATTCGGGACAAACGGCTGACGATATCCATGTCCTTTTCCTGTTCCTCCGGCGGCAGGACCGATATATCAGCCGACTGGGCGGGAAAGACGAAATCGGGTATCAGGATTTTCCTTTTCCCGTCAATGATCTGAATGAAGATATCCGTACTGAAATCCCCCTTTGATGCAAACCGGTTGCCCAGAATATCCACGGCGGTAAAAGAATAAAAATAATCTGATGCTGAAAACACCAGCTCTCCCGATTCGGAAAAACCGTCCCAGACAATGCTTTCAGGAGGCATACCCTCGCCGGACCAGGTTTTCAGCAGCGCCCCTCTCCGGTCCCTGATGAGATATTCCCATTCCCGGCAGGATTCTCCATGTACCGTCCGGGGAAAAAAGATGAGCTGATCATCCGTCCCGTCGCCGTCGGGAGAAAAGAGGGTGGTTGATATTTCGGGCTCCATACTGAAAGGGGGAGTTTCCCACAGAACGGGAAACGGTTTTTTTATTCCGATCCCAATACTGAACCGGGGAAGCACGGTATCGCCGATTGAAAGGGAGAAGGCCCCTTCAACAGTCAGGTAGGTCCCCCGGAAAATATGGAAATCGACATCCGCGCCAACCTGGAAAAACGCCCGAGGGGTAACACCGATGTCATGTATATGCCATTCCGCGCCGCCCCCGATGAAGGGAACAAGGTCAAACCAGCGGCCGGGAATAAAATCTCCGATCATCCCTCTCGCCGATACCCGCGGCATGGAGCAGGCCGTTCCGGAAGAATCAGTTAGAAATGAGTAAGCGCCGGTCACGCCGAGGCCAAGTTTCCACAGAAATTCATGGAAACCGAGTCCCAGCAGCACGCCGCCCCCTCCCCGGGTGCCGGTAAAGGAGCGGGTATACGACGAAAGAAACATCGGGGTAATGAACGAGACCCTCCCGGGATAATATTCCGGTACCGCGTCATCCGCATGCAGAGAACCAGATACGCAGACGGTCACGATAAGAGCAGCAATAAAACGTTTCATAACGAGACTCCGAGACTGACCCCCGCGGCGATTCCGCCGGGCGGCTGCCAGGAGAAGGGAATGTGCAGAAGAAACGGACCGATCCCGAACTGAATACCGGTGAAAAGTGTCGGCATCAGCAGGAGAGGCTCTGAGCCCTCCACCGTGCCGGTTACACCGATGGAACCTTCCTCCTCGACCAGTTCAGCCAGATACCCGAGGACCGTTATCGGACTCGAATAATCCACGGCAATATCCGTGCGGCCTATCGATAGAAGAGCGCCCGCGCCGGCATAGAGATGAAAAAAGTCAAGAAGCGAGATTCCCGTCGAAAGGGCCGCGGAAAAGGTGCCGATCCGGGAGAGGAGTGATATATCGGCGGTGGGATCAACTTCGACGGATATTGTCTGGCCGATCAGCGGGCCGCTGCCGTCGGGATCGGCTTCAAATTCCCGCGTAACAATTCCCGTTGAGGCGTACGCTCCGATACGGCTGGAATAATAACCGGCGCCGGCCCGAAAGTAGAGGGGAGACCAGGAAAAAGCCCGTCCCGCTTGCATGTCCCGAAAAGGAGAGTACCCCGCGCCGGCCTGAACGGAAAAATTGTTGACATAGAGCTGCTCTCCCGATATATCGGAATAGGAGAAAGCGGCCAGACCGGTGAGTCCCGGAACAGGCAGAGAAAAAGCCGCGCTGAAATTCACCGCGTGAATATTTGCGCCTAAGGGAAAATCGTCCTCTTCACTCAGTTCCTCGATCCGTACGGTAAGGGTTTCGATATCGAATGTTTCGCTGTACAAAGAGACAAAAAACCCAAAAGACAGTGTTACCCGGCGGCCGTGAAACAGGCTTCCCTGGAAGGGCAGAACGGCGGTCATTCCCGCGGCGGAGGCGAATGCCCCGGTAATCAGCGGCTTCTCGAGCAATTCAGTAACGGTGTTTTCCATATCTGATGCCATGGGGGCGATGTTTTCCGTCAATACTCTTTCGAGCTGCTCCATTCCCTCCCCCAGTTCCGGAATCTCGAGGTCCACGGCTATATCGGCCGGCAGGGAGGAAAGAATACAAACGAAAATAATCAAAGGAAAAACAAAATTCCTAAAAAAAATAACCGGCTCCTTATGGGATTTTGACAAAAGTTACTATATATTAGTAGAGAATATAATTCGAGAGGTAGATAGAAGTTGAAGCGCTTACTCCACATTTTTGCGGGAACGCTGCTGGTCGTCGTTATTTCCGGTTGTTCGCTGGACTTTCTGAATAACGGAGAGGGAACGTCCGACAGCGGCGGCTACGCTGAATATGATACTCAGGAAGATATCAAATATTACTACAACAGCGATGACACGCTGCGCTGGATGGAATATTACGATTTTGATTCCGAAGGCAGATGCATTTTCGTAAAACGGACCCTGCCTTCCGGGACGCTGCTCTGGTCCTATGTGTATGCATGGGGCGGCGGCAACGTCGTTCTGGAAGCATACTTTGACGGCGGCAACGAACTTTCACTTTTCTCCGTTAACTCATGGAACGGCGGCAGAATTGGTAAACAGCGCAATTACAATGCGGACGCGGCACTGCAGGATGTAAAAACCTGGACGTACAACGGAGCGGGGTACCCGGACATTACCGCCGGCTACGACGGCAGCGGCGGACTCAGCTGGGCGTGCAGCTACAGCTACGACGGTTCCGGCCGGGAAACGCTCGTCTCACTGTACGGGCCTGACGGTGCCCGGACCGCGTATATCGAGAGTGAGTATACCGCCGCCGGGGATGTCAGCGGAAAAACCGGTTACGGGGATGTAGAATGGAAGAATTCCCTTTCCACGGCATTTGGAGGATACTCTTTCCCAAGCTGGGGCGGCGTAAATACCACAAGCCGCAACACAGCGGGCCTGACGGCTCCGGCGTCCCCCGAAGATTCGGAAGTGACCCTGCCGGCATTAACTGATTCGGCCCGGGACTACAGCTGGATGAGCCTCTGGGTGTACGACAGCTACGGCTATTCGATGGCTGTCCTGAACGGCAGCTATCTGCCGGTCTACCTGAAACGGTCCGCTCCCGATTACTTAAACGGGTATCCCATCGAATCGGTACTGAGCTACACCGGCGGCAGGCTGACGAAACAGACGGCAACGCATAACGGCCGGACCGTTCTCGATCTTGACTTTCGCTACGACGGCAGCGGTTACCTGACCAGTCTCGATACATCGGGCGTCAGCCTCTATATTCCGCTTCGATATGAATTTGCATACAGCGGCGGAATACCTTCTTCCATTTCCCTGTACAATGAGGAGACCCTTCTGCAGAAATTTGACTATGAATATTCAGGATCTCCCTCGACTCCCGAACAGTTTGCACGGGAAATCCATACAATCCGTCACTATGACGGCGACGGCGCCTATATCGGTTACTACATCTTCAACTACGATTCAGGGAACAACAGAATAGATATTGCCGTATGGGATGCAAAAAAAACTGAAAACCCGGGTGATGATGAACGGACAGGCTCACTGGTGCTTACGTATGACGGCGCCGGCCGGGCGGTATCGCTCTCGGCGTATGACGCATCCGGCAATTCCAGTTGGAGCTACGGTTACAGCTACGACGACCTGGGGAACCTGATCGGCGAGACCGGTTTCGATGAGGACAATCTGCCGCGGGTAGTGACGACGCTGGATGTGGAAACCCTGTTCGGAGGGCTGGCCCGCTTTCTGCCGTAGAGCATTCAGTGGATCTCCGGACCGCTTTAGACAGCCTTGCAGAGTTGTCATCCCTCTGGGATAGGAGAATCAGTATCAAACCGGTTTCAATACAAGATTATCAAAATGCGGATTGTCCTTTATATCGGCAGGTGAAAAAAGAGGGAATTGTTGCTTGAAGGATTTTGCGGCATTCCATGCCGTCACAGCATTGTTTGCCGTAAAAGAAAAATATTCTGCT
>CAYTSI010000143.1:0-7095 GCA_964440465.1 uncultured Spirochaetales bacterium | reverse complement strand
AAAGCTGCGATATATATTCCAATTATACCATTAATTCGTTGTAATTGGCGAGTTATAAATTATTTTTTTATTATATTTCGACATATATGGCGAAATAATATTCAAGATCACCCTTTGGCGGTAAACATTCGGCCGATGTTCCGGGTAGTTTTGTCGAAATCGATGCCGATACGGTCCTCGTGGCAAGGGGAGAAAAAAAGCCGGCCCGAAACGCGGGTTGGGTTACCCGTGCATCCGCGGGCTGGTCGGTGCTTCGCACCGGTTCATGTTTTCCTAACGGAAAGCCATGAACGGTTCGCCCATGCATCCGCGGGTGTGGGACGGATGCTGCGGCCGGGCCGGCAAAGGATAGTTGAAACAATCAGGGCTTTGTAAACTCGTCCTGGATAATAGCGCCCCAGAACCCGCCTTCATCCTGCTGCTGAATATCAACGGTATGGTCTCCATCCGCAATCGTCGTCGGCCAGACGTAGGGGCTACCGTTGTCTTCTACATTCTGCCAGTCACCATCGTCGATTCGTATTCTCGTCCCCATTCTGTGGGAGTTCCTTTCGTAAGTCCAAGTCGAATCATACCCGGGAGTATTGTCGATAATAACTTCACCGGTCGGAAAACTGTCTGTCCAGCTAATTTCATCGTCGCCGTCGGCATTTGTGGTCCGCGTAATGCTGCCGTCATCGACATACGGTGTATTCATTCGAATATGGGCTCCACCTTTTACGCTTCCCAAGTAAATAAGAGGACCGTGGGGGTATTCTTCATACACTTCTGTAATCGTCTCCGCATCTTTTATATTACCGCTTTCGCACCAGAAGAATGTTACTTTATATTGTGACCATAAGTCTTTAGTCCCGTCCGAACTGTACATCGACGTGCCTTCGCTAAAATCCCAGGTTTTCTGAAATATGACATGGGTAAAACTTGTGTACCCTTTCTGCGGATGAATGCTGTCCGGGTCAACTGTAGGGTACGTGAACTCGTAATAATACACCATATGCCCGGGAGACATCGGGTGGGTGGTGATGATATCGGTATCGTCAAAATGGAGACTGTACTGTGCCGTTGTACCGACACTTCCCCGTACACTGACGGCGGGCTCGATAACCGGGCGGTCGCCTACGTTGCAGCCTGCGATGATAAGAATGCCTAGAATGGTAATAGCGATTAATGAGAAGGCAGCGGTTATTTCCTGCCTCCCTCTCCTTTGTTTCGTCATGAAAAACTCCTTTTCAGTTGTATCGTAAACGAAGTCTACCGCATCGGGAAAACAATACAAGTAGGTTCGGGCAGAAATAACTCCCTAGGGAGTTATTTCTGCCCGAACCGGCGGTTTTCAGTATTAATACCTAGGGGCCTAGGTGCTTATCCTTATGTACTACAATTCCTATTTATATAACGCTTTGGGCAAACAAATAATTTCAAGGAGTACTATGAATGAAACGAACAATTTTCTTTATCGGGCTTGTGCCCGCGGCGTTGGCGCTTTTCTTCTCGTGCGCGTCGGGACCGCAGCTCGAGTCGCCGGAACAGCCGGAAATCGTCTGGTCTAAGGATTATGAATATGCCGTAATGGCCCCGGCAGAGGGAATGGATGATGCAATCGTGCTGGCAACTATGTCGTTACGGAAAGAGGACAACATTGTCCGTATCCTCGATGTCCGTACCGGAGAACTAATCCAGGAAATAAACAGCGAAGAACTGGAGGCAATGAAGAAAGAAGCGCGGGAGTCGCGGCAGGGCGGGAACGTCCTGGGACAATATGGTGAAATGTCTTTCAACTTTCCCGCGGAAAATATCTCCGTTACCATACCCCCGCAGCGTGCCGGACTCATCAAGAACAACATAAACAAACCCGTGGAGGATATCATTGTATCCGAACTTTCTTCCGGTAAGGAATTGTTGACAATAACCAGAAAGGGGCTTGTATTTGACTGCGCCGTTACCGGCGATTCGATACTGTTCTTTTATCAGCTGCATACGGATGTTAAGCCGAAGGTGAATATACTGAACGGAAATAAAGAAAACGGTGCGTTGGTAAAGCATTCCCTGAAAACCGGGGAGGAGCAGTTTATTGCCGAAGTAAATTTTATGATGGAGAAAAAAGTTGAAAGCCTTGCCCAATTTTATTTAAGCGGGGGTTTGTGGACCATCTTCTATCGAAACGATTATAATTTTTCCGGCATCATCGTCGACGGCGATATGGCCTATTTGTCAAGCGCGGGAATTAGCGCGGTGGACCTCAATTCCGGAAAAGAGGCGTGGACCGTGAAGAACGACGTGCTGACCGGTGAGAAAGCGATGAGCATGGCCCAGGCAAATGCCGGAAATCAAAAACTCGGAGGGGCCCTCTTAGGGGCTGCCACGTTTGTAGCGGATGTTGATCCCGCGCCGGTAATAACGGGGAACAGCCTCATTTACCGGGACGTTAAGGGGACCTATTATTGCGTCGACAAAAATACGGGAAGCGAATTATGGAAAAAGAAAATCGGCTGGTCCGATTCGTTTACAACGAACGGCAGCGACACAATGTACGTAAGCCTTGGTCTGCAGGGCTTCGATGGAAACGGCAAACTGAAGGCCAACGGAAGGCCCGGGTTCGCCGCGTACAAGGTAAGCGACGGCGCCGAATTATGGTCCCATAAGTTCAAAGACCCGATTATCGGTATGATCGACAACGCGGAAGGTAACGGAGCGCTGCTGTTTTCGGGGCTGAAAATACTCGATATCAATTTCCAAACCGGCGAATTGACGGAAAAGCTGGACATTAAAAAGGATTGGGGCTTGAAAGATCCGCCGGTATTCTTTAACAACGGCCTGTACGAAAATGAAGCCCTCCTCTTTTTCGAAGACAGGATTGTATGGGTCGACGCGGTGACCGCGGAAAAAACCGCCGAGTTCGATTTCGGGATGTCGGCTGAGTCGGGAAACTTTTCAATCGGATATTCCCTGTACCGGATCAATAATTCACTTCTATTGGAAATTCCTAAAAAAGGGATTGTATACCTGTACGTGTTAAACGATAAAACGAGGTCTCTTAAGTATTTTGAAGAGATTTATTCTTCATACGGGCAGTCAAATTATCTCAAATATCCGGCCCTCGGGCTCTATCTGTTAGGACACGATAAAAAAGGCCGCGCCGGCGCTATGCAGGCCGTCGACATTACGGCATACAAAATTAAGTAAGCTGTTTGCAGCGGGAGGTGCTCCCTCCCGCTGATGGTTCCTGCCGGTGCATTACTCGGACGTCGTCGAAGAGGCGAAGTTTCCAGCCCTCTTCTTTAATCTGCATTTTGTTTTCCGGGGTAATAATGGTGCCGATTTCGAGGGTCTCGAACAGCTTTTTAATGTTGAGGATCCGGTTGTAAAGGTTTTTATATTTCGGGCACCGGGTGGTGGTGTATCCCTTGTCAATACATTCCCGGCAGGACCATTTTGTCTTACTTCCGTCCTTAACACCGCCTCCTTCGCGAATTACATCTTCGAGCATGAAACAGGTAAGATTCCCTTCGGCGGTAAGGAACTGAATAACGATATTTTTGTCCGTTTCGCTGAAATATCTGGAAAAATTCCAGTTGTCGATGTATAAGTCTCCGCCTGTGACGCGGATATTCCGGAAACGCTGAAGCTGCAGCCGCAGGGAGGCCGCGCCGAGGAGAAAAATAAGTACCGTATTGTAGGAGTTGTAGACAATTGATTCCGCCCACCTCGGCTCCTGCCGGGTGGATATGGCGTATCCCATAAAAATGATCCACAGCAGGGCGGTGGTGAAAATGACGGTATTTAAAATAAAGAGAAAGGTATAAAACTGTTTTTTCGAATGCAGGGAAGCGAACAAATTGTTCTTGAAAATGAATAGAAGCCAATATATAAGGACGAGCTGGAAAATATGGGTAAAATAATCCCGGTGAAGCGCCAGTCCCAGCCATACGGTAAGACCGGTGAACAGGGTGAAGGAACCGAAAAAGTACAGCAGAAATAGATTTTTATTTGGCAGACCGGTAAGAGAAAGATACACTCCCCAGGTGATGAAGAAGCTGCCCAACGAAAGGGCAATACAGGCCGCCGGGCCGCTTAGAGGAGGCCCGGGAGGCATTCCGGAAGGGTTTTTCTGAATAAGAATCGTGATAATCGGGAATGCCGCGGCAAAGAAAAACGCAGCGCTGAGACGGAATAAAATCGACGGATTGAAGTCCGCCGTTTCGTTAAAGACCTTTACACCCATTGTTATACCCGCAGCAACCATATAAAAAAGAGAAAGGACTTGAAATAGGCCGAAATCCCTATACACTATAGGTATAAATACCTAGAATAAGGCGGACAGCGGCATGAAGAGGAAATTTCCGGTTTTGCTTCTCTATTTTTGCATCGCGCAAGCGGGTTTTTCCCAATCTACAGGTATCGAACTCGATGCCCCGGTTATTTCACCGGCGGATAATCTCCTATATATGGAAAAACAAGTTAACCTGGACCTTGTTTCCCGGCGGGAATTGGCGCGGGATTTTTTGCGGAACCGGCGGGATTTTGTTCCGCTTGAGAAGCTGCCGGTGGATCCGGAAAATGATGAATCGGCGTATTGGGTCCTGTTTTCAGTGCAAAACAGTTCCGAAGAGGAAAAACTCTACTTTGCGGAGCTGGGGAAAGGGTATTTCTGGAAGGCGAACCTGTTTGTACTGGCAGGGGACGGGGCGCTGCTTTCGGAGGACGACTACAGTGTTTTATCCGGCAGGTTCGACCGGGACCGGCTGCTGCCGCGGGTGTCGTTTCCCTTTTCAGTACCGCCGGGTGAACAACGCCATTTATTGTTTCGGCTGAAGGCATACGATATTGCAAGGGTGCCCCTTCGTCTCGTTGCAATGCGGCACCACGTGAACAGCACGTTCGCGGCCCATATCATTATCGGAATTATATTCGGTATTTTAGGGTCGCTGCTCATTTACAATACGGCATTGTTCTTTTCCATTCGGGAGCGCTGGCTTTTTTATCTTCTCTGTACGATAGTTTCCGCCGCGATATATGTCGTTGCTTCGGCAAATATTGTTCCGTTGTTTTATAACGCGCCTTCCGTATTCGGAGTGCTGACGCTTATCGGTATCCTGCTGTTCACCCGCGCTTTTTTGCGGACGCCGAAACGGCTGCCTCTGGTGAATTTTTTGCTGATCATTCACATAGCCGTACTTCCCTTAGGCATCATCCTTCATTTGTTCGAAGCCCTCGGTTTTCTGGATACTTTCCATTCAATAACGGTAATTTCTGCCATGGGAAGCATGCTTGCGGCGGGAGTAATCGCCGCGGTCCGCGGGGAACGGCAGGCATGGGGTTTTATCGCGGCATTTGTTCTCTTTTGCGGAGGTGTCGTTACCTCGCAGCTGAGCCAATTCGGGGTCCGGTATGGAGGCGCGACTTTTTTTCTGTCCAGGGCCGAACAACCCGGTTTCGCGGTTTCGCTGCTGCTGCTTTCCATTGCCGTCTCCGACAGAGTAAAAAAACTGCGGGAGGAAAAAATCCTGGCGGAAAAGTCCTCCGAGCAGCTGAAAAGCGAACATAGAGAACGGATCGATTTCTTTACCGGAGTGTCCCACGAACTGCGCACCCCGCTCGCGAACCTCAAGCTGCCCTTAGAGCGCATTATGCGGGGAGAAGAAGGAGATGCCGTTTCTCCAGCTAATCCGCTGTTTCAGCAGATGTACCGGCAGACGAAACGGCTGAACCGGCACATAGACAATATGCTGACCATTTCAAAACTAGAACTCCTGCCGGGGGAACTGAACAGGGAGCTTACCGATATAGGAGGGCTGTGCCGGGAATGCGCGGCTGATTTCCGTTCCGCGGCCCGGCAGAAGGGATTGGAACTCCGGTATGAAGGGCCGGCGGAAGTTGCCGTGTACGCCGATGTCGACAGAAAACTGATAGAGTCGGTACTGTTGAATTTGCTTGACAACGCGGTGAAGTACACCCGGGAGGGAAGTGTTACTCTCTCCGTATCGGGTTCGGGCAGGAACGTGCGTATTGAGGCGCGCGATACCGGGACGGGAATCCCGCCGGACGATATGGAAAAAGTCTGTAAGCGGTATTATTCCGCCGGAAGAAACGGCGGATTCGGCATCGGACTTGCTTTAGTGAACAACATTGCCCATCTTCACGGCGGGAAAGTTGACATACAAAGCACTCCGGGGAAGGGGACGTCGGTTGCCGTGGAACTGCCCGCCCCGGAAGGCGCTTCGGCACGGCGGGTGCCCGCGAATCCTCCGGCTGAATACGGGGCGCCGGCGAGAGAGGTGACGGACGGCATTGCCGCGTACGCGGGGACGGAACCGGTTTCCGGCCAAGGCAGCGGTTCCTCCATTCTTCTAGTAGAGGATGATCCCGATATGCTGGCGTCCCTCTCCAGGCTTTTACGCCCCCATTTCCAGGTAACGACGGCCGAAAACGGAGAAGATGGACTGCGCCGTCTCGCTGAAACGAAGCCGATGCTTATTGTTTCCGACGTTATGATGCCGGGTATGGATGGTTTCGCGTTTATCCGGGAGGTGCGGAGCCGGGAAGAAACGGCCGCGGTCCCGGTCATCTTTTTAACGGCCCTGCATTCCCAGGAGGAGGTGCTCGAGGGGCTGCAGTACGGCGCCGTGGATTACATCCGCAAGCCCTTTGATCGTGATGTTTTTCTTGAAAAAATCCGTTCTCTCCTATCGGCACAAAGCAGGGTCATCAGTGATTATAACAGACGGTTCCGGGAATATTTAGGGAAGTGGGACCCCGGCGAAGGCGGCGGGAATGCCGGCACAAACCGGCAGCCAGTTGCCGCCCTTTCCCAACTTACCCCGAAGCAGAGAGAAGTATTGGAGCTGGTCGTAAAAGGGTACACGAACAAAGAGATAGCGGAACTGCTCGAAGTTTCAAAGAAGACGGTAGACAATCACGTCAGCACGGTCTTAAAAAAAATGGGGGTAACCCGGCGCACCCAGCTCCCCTTCGAAATGCTGCAGGAGGAATAGGCCCTTCCGTTAGTCCTGCAAGAGCCGGTTTATAGCTGTTCCCTGCTGATCAGTCCCGACACCAGGTGGGCGCCGATTAAAACCATGGGCATGCCGATGCCGG
>CAYTSI010000142.1:2596-7210 GCA_964440465.1 uncultured Spirochaetales bacterium | reverse complement strand
AAAAAGCAGCGCTTATTTGCATCTTTACTCTGTTTTCCGCGGCCGTAATTTCCGCCGATGTGGTGGATAACAACCTTGGAAGGGCTTTGACGGAAATTTTCCCCGAATTATCACAAGGATATATCGATTTAAACAACAACGGCGAGCTCGACCGGCTCGACGATATGGACGAGCTGGTACCCGACTCCCGGGTAAAAGACGGTATCATCCAGGTCCAGGAGATACTCGATTTTATCGGAGAGAATTATCCCTTTTTTTTTATAGATGATCTTGTTGCTGTCCGGGACGCGATGGACAGCACCGAAGGGACCATCCCGGAACTTATTGCATTGAGTTATAACCGGACAATACGGGAAATTATTAGAAAGAAAGAAGAGCTGGGGACCGAAGGTCTCTACCTTTCCCCGTCCGCGAAAAAAGAGGCGGAGGAGCGAATGTCCGGCTTCATCGCGGACATGGTAAGCGCCTATAAAAACGAAACTGCCGAAGATGAGCGCCGTTTTATCGAGGCGAGGGACAAACTGTTTACCATGATTGAACAGGGATATCCTATTGTAAGGGACCTGCCCGAGGAGGACATGAATGTGCTCGTTTCCTCCCTCATTCAAACCACTATCAATGAGCGGGAAAAGGACGAAAACCGGGTAAAATCCGCCGTGAAGACCCTCGGCAAGCTCGGCGACCCTTTCGCGGTGCGGTATATTTTGGATTTAATGCGGGAAGAGGAGTATAAACTCGAATGCATACGCGCCTTAGGTGAAATCGGCAATACCGAGGCGGAAAAGACCCTCATCGATGTACTTACCGCGGAGAGCAGCGTAAATGTCAGAGAAGTCGCGCTCAAGGCGTTGGGACGGATCGGGGGCGGCGAGAGTCTGGACATGCTCGTTTCTCTGTTAGTGGAGGTGAAGGGGAGTTCACCCCGGGAGGAAGAGGCCATTCTGCACGCGGTAAGCGGCATGGCTGCTGCCGGAAACAGCGACCGGCGGATATCCGGTGTATTGACCGATTACATCGGTTCGCCCGATCCGGAAATGCGTATTTTGGCCGCCAAGGGGCTCGCGGCATTGTCGAACCAAAACAACATCAACCTTCTTCTTACCGCGCTCCGCGATGAAAAAGACGAGGACGTTACTATCGAGCTTATCAAGTCGGCAAGCTCCACCGGTGCCGTGCAGGTGGTCGGGGTCCTCATCAACATGCTTCGGGACGAAACTACGGGTCCGAAACGTACCGAAGTTATTATCGAAGAACTTGGAAAGATATCCGAAGGGATCCGGGCGGTAGCAACCATTCAGAACTATCTTGGCAGCGAGAACGCGATACTCCGGGAGGCCGCGAGAAATGCCATGCTTTCGCTCTACGGCTTCAATGCCAAAGCGGTTTCCGGCGCGCTGTCCCGGGCCGCCCTTACCGCCGACGGAGAGCTGTATCTGGCCGAAACGGCATCAATCCTTGCCAAATTAGCGGACCCGGACACGGTAAGCGGCTTAATGAACCTGTTAAAAAGCCCCTACGGCGAGGTAAAGAAGCACGCCACGTGGGCGCTGTACCGGATCGGTGAGGTGAATAACACCAGGATGATCGGCGACCTTGTGGGGATCGCAACTTCCGAAGCGGAGCCGTTAGATGTACGGATAAACGCTGTCCGGGCCCTTGGGCTGGTAGATGACCCCGGCGCGGAGGTCCTGCAGACCCTTTCTACTACGGTAAAAATGCGGGGGGCAAAATATTCCATGCTCCGCTACTTTGCCATTCAGGCCTTAGGCAGGGTGCGTCGGAAGGACGCGGAAATTGTCGGTACCCTGGCGCAGATCTCCTTAAGGGAGGAAAATCACCTGATAAAAAACGAGGCGCTCCGGACGATACGGAAAATCGGCTTAAATATCGAAGGGCTGACGGGAACGCTCAATTCTGTGGTCCGGCGAAGCGGCGATAACGAAGTAACGGCCCTTGTCATTGAAGCATTCGGAGACATGAAAATACCGGAAACAGCTGATCTGGCTGCCTCGCTGCTGGAAGGTCCCGTTTCCCCGCCGGTAAAACAGCGGCTGGTATACGCCCTTGCCGCCTGCGGGACGGAAAAAGCAATGAATGAGCTTATCAATCTCGCGGTTGACGAAGACGTTGCCGAGTTTGCCGTTGCCCTTTTGGAAGACATGCCGGGCAGACTGATGAAGCCCCTGGTGGAAAAACGCCTCCGGACCGAGAGCGACGGTGCAATTAGCGTCGTCCTGGAGGACCTGAAGGCAAATTACGACTCCCAGTATTAACGGAGCAGTGTCTGCCGCTGTTCGTCGTCGTCGGCAAACTGCAGCGCCGCCTCCCGGAACTGTTCGGTAATTTCCGAAAAACAGTCGATTATAACCGGGTCGAAATGCTTCCCCCGTTCGTTAATGATAATGTCCACCGCTTTTGTGTGCGGAAAGGACGGTTTATAAACCCGCTTACTGATGAGGGCGTCGTACACGTCGGCCACCGCCATGAGGCGCCCTTCACAGGGGATCTCTTCGCCCGCGCTGCCTTCCGGGTAGCCGCCGCCGTCCCATTTCTCGTGATGGGAGTAGGCAAACTGCCGGGCGTGGTTTAAGAAAGAATTTGTTCCTAAGTCGGTTTCCGCCCGAAACAGGGCCTGTTTCCCGTAAACAGTGTGCAGTTTCATCTCTTCGAATTCTTCCGGGTCTAATTTTCCCGGTTTCAGCAGGATCCGGTCCGGTACTCCCACCTTTCCGATGTCGTGCAGCGGGGCGGTTTTCCCGAGAATTCCCCGGGTGTCCCTGTTGAGGAACGCGCTGAACCGGGGATGGCCCTGCAGGTTTTCCGCTAAAAGGCTTACATAGTTCTGGGTCCGCCTGATGTGCCCTCCGGTTTCGTTGTCCCGGGTCTCGGCAAGGGAGGAAAGGCTCTGGATGGTTACGTCCCGGGTAAGCATCAGTTCCCGGGTCCGTTCCCGCACCTTCACCTCAAGGACCTCATTCTGCTGTTTCAGCATGTCCTGGGCCGCTTTTAACAGAAGATGGGTTTTTACCCGGGCCTGTACCTCCATTATTTCAAAGGGTTTGGTTACGTAATCGACGGCCCCGAGTTCGAACCCCTTCGATTTCGCGTCCACCTGGTCGAGGGCGGTGAGAAAAATAACGGGAATGTTTTCCGTGGCGGCCTCTCCTTTCAGCTGCCGGCAAACCTCATAGCCGTCGATTTCCGGCATCATGATGTCTAAAAGGATAAGGTCCGGCAGCACACGTTTGGCGATGGTGAGGGCCGACTTGCCGTTTAAGGCAACACTGATTTTATAGAGCGGCTTCAGAGCATCACCCAAAATGTCGAGGTTCGTTTTAGTATCGTCTACAATCAGTATGGTACTGTTTTTAAGTGCTTCGTCCATCTTTGACAATCCGGTCTGTTCATTTTTACCACAGAACTCCCCGGTTGTACAGTGGGCGGAAAAGGGCGGGGACGGTTAGAGGGCCAGTTCGTAGATGTTCGTTATGTCCTCTCCGCTGTAACCTGAAATCCCCCAGACATCACACAGTTCCAGGGCTTCGCGGGTCAGCTCCCGGATGTCCGGATTTTCTATCCCGGCCTCACGAAGGCTGATCGGTGTATGGATGTTCGCGTACCAGTTTTTCAGTGTTTCAATAACGTCTTCCGCGGCGGGGGTCCCGTCCATATCGAATACCTGTTTCCCGAACCGGAGGAGTTTGCTTTGTACCTGCTCTTTGAAATATGTCATCCAGGCAGGCAGAATAATCGACAATCCGGCGCCGTGGGTAAGGTCGTAGAGGCCGCTTAAGGGGTGTTCGAGCATATGGTTCGGTACTCCCGCTCCTTCGAGGCCCGCGGCGCTCATTCCGTTCCAGGCCAGGGCCCCCGCCCACATAACGGCTGAACGGGCGTCGTAGTCCCGGAAATTCGTAAGAAGCCGGTCCATGCTCAGCTTTACCGCCCGCATCATTCCTTCGGCGTACCCGTCCTGCACCACCGGCCAGGGGTCGGTACAGGAAAAATACCCCTCCATTACATGGGCCATAATGTCGGTGCAGGCGTAGGCGGTCTGCTCCGGCGGAATAGACAGCGTTACCGACGGGTCGAGAAACGACACCTTCGGATACTGCAGGACGGACCTGCAGCTGAATTTTTGCTTCGTCGTTTCATTTGTCAATACCGATATCATGTTCATTTCCGACGAGGTGGCCGGCATGGTCTGCACCGCAAGAAGTGGAAGGGCGGACTTCGGCTCGGCGGCCCGATTATAAAAGTCCCATAACGGCCCCGGGTTCGCGGCACCGATTGAAATTGCCTTTCCCTCGTCGATAACGCTTCCCCCGCCTGCGGCGATAACTATATCGACATCCGTATTTTTTGCCAGCTGCACCCCTTCCACAGCGTGGGACAGCACCGGATTCGGCTTTACCCCCGCGTATTCGACAATTTCGATGTTCTCCCGCCGCAAAGCAGCCGTAACGGCATCATACACACCGTTTTGCTTAATACTGCCGCCGCCGTAGAGCAGCAGCGCCTTTTTTCCGTAGGCGGAAGCTTCTTTCCCGATCGAGGCAATCGCGTCCCTGCCGAAGACAATTTTTGTAGGAATTTCCAGTGTAAACGGCTGCA
>CAYTSI010000142.1:0-2496 GCA_964440465.1 uncultured Spirochaetales bacterium | reverse complement strand
AGGGGCGGGGGAGATTTTTTATTTTCTGAAGGTATGCTAGAATCATTTTTCATGAAACAGCGATTATTTGCCGGGGTGCTCTGCGTCCTTTTTCTGTTCCCCGCTTTTCCCCTGTTTTCCCAGGATACGGACGAAGTATCCGGCATTAAAGATACTATTAAAACAGCAGTCATTAAAGACGGTGAGTTCCAAAAAGACCTGTTCGACCGGGTCATGATCGGGCGCCCCTTGACCGAAGTTGTTGCATTTACCGATGAAATTCTCAATACGTATATCAACGAACGGCTTCAGAAAGGAGGGGCCGCGGTACCGGAACTGCACGACTTTTTCTTAGAGTTTTATCCGGATGAAAAAAAAGCGGCCATTGTAAACAATTTAGCCCGCTTCAGCATTTTTAACCGGCTCTCGGAGGACCTGCTTGTCCATTTAGAAAACAGGCTGCCTGAATCCGCCGCCGCGGATGAGATTACCTTTGCCGTGGAAAGCTACAAAGCCCTGCGCCTGTACAAGACAGTGGAAGATAAAAGCGCCGGGGACTGGGAGGAGATATTCGACGGGCTTTGGAAGGCCTATTCTGTCCGGCCGCTTAGGACGAATACCGGCGTGCTGCGGGAGGCGGCAAAGGAAGCCGGCCGGCGGCGGGTGCTCTTTGAGGTAACGGCATACGATTACTACGACAAAGGCGGCCCGGACCTGTTCCGGCGGGCGGGGCTCTTTCTGCGGCACCTTTGTACCCCGGAGAAGGACGGGGGAATCCGGAAGGAGCTGGCGGTAATTCGTGAAGAACTTCGGAAGGATATTTTTGCCGCCGTCGAGAGGAACACCCCGGCGGACTTTCCACGGTTCGAACCGGTCTCTCTTTTTTCCCTGAATACCGGCACGGAAGTAGTGTTCAGCAGCACCGATGACCGCTCTCCGGTATACGGAAAGCAGTTTGTTCTGGCGTTTTTTAGCACAACCTGCGGCAGCTGCGTGGAAGAATTGGCGGCACTTAGCGGCATTGTAAAAGACCGGGTGAAAATAGCCGCTGTCAACACAAATCTGCCGAATAAAGATGTCTTTTTACAGGAAATGCCTGAGTATATCGAACAAACAGGCGTCCGCCTCGATTTTTTTACCAGCACTAGTGATATGAATTCCCCGGTATCACGCTACGGTATTACAAGTGTTCCCGTCCTCCTGCTCTTTGACAGGACCGGCAGTCCCCGTGCTAAAGTGCAGTTCAATCATTTAGGGCATATCAGGCTAAAACTCGGGTGGGTCCTGGAAGAGTATCTGGATATCGAGTTGTAATTCCCGCAAGAAGTGCTATGTTTTTACCGATGAATATAGTGAGGTATAGCAGCATGCGGAGAATTATCACCCTTTTATTGATATTGGCCGCCTTTTCCCTGACCGCGCTGCCGGGGTACGGAGAAACGGCGGCCCCGGGTATCGGCGGCGGTATAAGCATACGGAGCCGTTTAGTCGATACGGCCCTTTCCTATGTGGGGACCTATTACAAATATGCCGGGACGAGCAGGTCCGGCGGATTTGACTGCTCCGGACTGGTGTACCGAACATACGTAGATGCTGCCGGAATTCGTCTGCCCCGGATGGTACCGGACATGTATAATACGGGTACACCGATAGCAAAAAGCGAACTCCTTCCGGGTGATCTGCTCTTTTTCAACACCCTCGGCTATGTTTCCCATGTGGGGATGTATATCGGCGACGGGAAGTTCGTGCACGCGGAAAATGAAAAAACCGGTGTTATTGTTACACCCCTTACGAAACCGTATTACGTACGCACCTATGTCGGGGCGAGGCGGCATCTGAAAGCGGGACCTCCGGAGATTGCGGCGGCCGAGGACACCGGCAGTAACACCGAAGCTGCAGGCCAAACCGCGGCAGACCCGTTTTCCTATTTTCACGGATATTTCGATTCATCCTTCGGGCCGATGACTTTGCTGGTAACGGACACCTACGGCAATGCACGGGGGCAGTACAAAACGAGTTCCGGCGGGACCGGAGAGCTGTACGGAAAAATCGACTTGGGGAAAATGGCCTTTGTAGGGAAATGGTCGATCAGCGACGACCGTGGAAGCGCCGGCGGGGACGTCTATTTTTATCTCAACGAGGAAAAAGCGGGGCTTAAGGGCTACTGGCGCTATTCCGGCGAGCGGAAGTGGATGGAAAACTGGGACGCCGTGAAGCGGTAACTATTGGTTTTTATCAATTTCGTTCAAGGACAGGGACCGCCGTTTGATTTTTATAAAATCTCTTTCGAATGTCCGAAATTCGGCTGCCAGGGTCGTTACGTGTAAAAAAAAATCCCAAAACAGCGCCTTGTCCCTGATAAAGATACAGGAACCCTCCTGCAGAACAGCGGAGCACACAGTTGCCGGGCGGTTTCCTTTGCGTAGGAGCCGAAGAGATAGGCAAAAGTTATGTTCCTGAAAGGGGAAAGCGCTTCTTCTATTTTACTCGTAATATCTGTTTGCGTCATATCAGCTC
>CAYTSI010000141.1:0-7233 GCA_964440465.1 uncultured Spirochaetales bacterium | reverse complement strand
TGCTGTCCGCGTGGATAGCGATGCATCCGCGGGCACGACCGAAGCCGAGACGACCATAGCAGAAACGACCGAAACGGTATTGATCGACTTAGGAGACCACCCCGACTGGCTGCTGCTGCCGCCGAAGGGGTGCTGTTGAGCTACCGGCTGGACGTGGGGCAGGAGGAGGAGACGATTAAGGCGGTCATCGACGCGGTGGAAGAAGAGGTGAAGGAGGTTGATGAGTATTACGTTCCGCCGCCTCCCCGTCGACCTGGGACCACACCGCCGTAGGTTTCCGTTTGGTCCGTATCCCATAGTCCGGCGGGCGACAAAATGGTACAAAGAAATATGCAGCGCCGGGACGAAACAATAAGAACAGCGGAAATTTGGGCGGTCAACTTTGCGTCCCGTGTCGGCGATGTTGAATATAACGGACCAAAAATCATCGGGTGGATCGGGAGGGTCGGAAGAAAACGGACTTACCCGTTGACCTTTCTCCTCTTTCCCGAAGCGGCTGATTCATTTCTTCCACGGATAGCTGCAATAACGGAAAAACATACCGGGATAGCAGTCCTGATCGGACACACTGCTGCCGTATCCGGAGGTACGGTCATCCGCCATTCGGTGTTTTACAACGGATCGGTTTTGTTCAGCCGGGACAAAACGGTCTTGTCTCCAACCGAGGAGAGGAGTTTTATTGCCGGCGGTACAGTTGAATCGTGTACCGTCGAAGGAATCCGGTTCGGTATTTTACTCTGTTACGAAAACCATTTCCCCGAGTTAGCGGCGGTTTATGGCGACGAGGGGTGTGACATCATTTTCGCCCCCTTCGCCTCACCGAGAGAACATCCGAAAGAAAAATATAAACGGTTTCTCCCCCCTCGGGCCTACGACAATACCTGTTTTCTTGCTGCCTGCAACTTGATTCAGGATTTTCCGAAGACCGGAAATTCTCCGGGGACGGGTCTAATTATCAATCCGAAAGGGGAAGTGATTGCCGGGAGGGTGTCCCGGCGGGAGGAAGCGTGCCGGGCGGTTATCGATCTCGGGGAGGTCCAAAAAATCCGGTCTTCGAAGATGGGACACTTCCGGGGACGGACACCTCCGCTTATGTAAGCCCCGCCGCTTTTAATATCCTGTCGATTTCTACTGATTCACTGACACTGTCCGCCAAGGTGTCGATGGGCGGTATCGAGATCATAGACGGGACGCTCTTCTATCGGAAGCAGCCCCTTCCGTTTTCGCAAATTGTTTAAAAAATAGTGGCGGAAAGGGTCGGCATCAAAAATCCCGTGCAGATATGTTCCCTACACCAGCCCTTCCGGCGAAGATACTCCTCCGATTTCAGTTTTTCCCGATGGGCCGATTATTTCGATGGTCACCTTTCCGTTTCCCACGGCTGTTTTCCCATGATGAATCTCATACCCGGAAACGGACAGCCCTGTTTGCAGATGGGTTCCCGCCGACTGGGACAACGTTTTTTCCGGAGCTATGACGGTATCGATATTGAGCAATCCTAACCCTTCGGCGGAACCGGAGTCGGATTCAATTTTTTCAGGGTCTCCGATGGCGCAGCCGAGGATCCGCTCCCCCCGCCGACACCGATATTCACCGCTGCCTCAAGGGCGGAGCCGGTTGAAGATGCGTCAACTTCCGATTCGATGAACAAATATGCCTTCGCGCCGTAAAGGATACTGTCCACCCGGACGACACCCCTTTCGAGCACTTTCGCCTGCTTTAAATCCTCCATATCCACCGTTTCCGTATCTACCATATCTCCCAGGGTCGCTGAATCGGAAACTTTTATCTCAAACCAGACGCTGGAAAACTCGATAATAAATCGGCTTTTAACGCTGGTATTCCCTTCGGAAAAACTGTATCCCGCGGAGATAACGTCAGCGTAATGGCCGCCCAAGCCTGCTTCAGCGGCGGCATGTTCAAAGGAATGGATTCTCTTCATCTTGAAATTAACGCTTGCCGTCACGCTGTCTTTGTTGTTTTCCAGCAGCATCATGGTCGCGCTATTTGCGTTCGCGGGGGTCCAGGTATCCAGGTGCTGCGTTGATTTGCCTGATACTCCGTTTACCAGGTACATTTCTACCGGTCCTCTATCGAGTGTCAGCGGTGTATGGTAGCCGGCATTCAGATCGTCAAGGTAGTAGAGTTCGCCGGGCAGGAGAGAGATGCTTACCGGAGTGGGGGTATAAATATGCTGAGAAAACAAAACCTCTTCATCGATTTGTACTCCTCCGTCTTCCACGATGACCGTTTGGGCAACCGTCTCTGAATGGTCCTGCATTTTTGCCGATTCCTCCCGCTGGGCCATATAGTCGTTAATAATGCTGCGTGAATCCACGGGGTTTTCGCCGGTTTCATCGGTGTCCTGATCAGTTTCCTGGTCTGCTTCCTCATCGGCAGACTCGATTTCCTCTTCGGCCAATTCATTTATTAGTTCACTGCTAATGCTGGGCGGGAACTCACAGCCGAGAAATGCTGTCAGTACGGTAAAAATCCCTGCTGTAAGTAATGTTCTTTTCTTTGTCATTTTCTTCCTCCAATAATCAATGTTGTAATAGTTAGTGGAAAAAACGGCAAAATATTGGCCGAAAAAGGAAAAAAATTGAAAAAAACGAAAAAAAAACTCCATGTGGAGTTATTTTTACTGATTTTTTCTAAAAACGGGAGTTTTATCTTCTATAATGATATACATGAAGACCGTTATTGGCTGTTTCCTGATTTTCGCCGCTGTTTCTGGTTTTGGACAGACGGAAGATATGGAGATGGTGGTGCAGATGGGGCATAATGAAGATGTTACTACGATTGCTTATGCACCGAATGGAAAAACCGCTCTTTCCGGTTCAGCGGATCGAACGGTAAGACTTTGGGACGTAGCTAGTGGAACGGAATTGCGTGTATTTCCCGGCCATAGTTTTCCTATCTCAAGTGTGGCGTTTTCGCCGGATGGCTTAAAAGTAATTTCAGGTGCTAATGACCTCTATGAAACTATAGAAATGAAGCTTTGGGATCTAAAGAGCGGCAATGAACTTGTGAGTTTTAAACGGCATACCGGCTCTATAGAAGCACTTGCGTTCGCACCGGACGGCACTAAGATCGTGTTAGGTTCGCGGGACGGGACGATGCGCGTATGGGATAGTTCAAACGGTAACCTTCTTAAATCCTTTAATATTGGAAATAGTGTGAATGACATAGCTTTTCTATCTGACGGCAATCGAATCCTGATTGCTTCCGAAAAGATTACACTTTGGGATATTGAAAATGGTCGCGTTCTGTATACGTTTGATGCTCATTCCGATGATATTACCTCAATCGCCATTTCTCCCGATGGAACACAATTTCTTTCAGGTTCTAGTGACACAACAATTATTCTTTGGGATCTCCAATTACAAAAGAAAATACAAACCTTTGCAGGTCATCAGGATCGCATCTCAAAGGTCGAGTTTACAAGCAATCCGTCGGAAATGGTATCATCGGATAAAGAACAATTAATTGTATGGAATCTTCAAACAGGCGATAAAGTACAAACATACGAAACGCTAGAAACAAATGCAGTTGCATTTTCGCCTGACGGTACGAATGCACTGGTTTCGGAACGGTTTAGAAATACTATACATAAAATCGATTTAACTCAAAGAACTATTTTATATACCTTTCGTGGCCATGAGGCAGACGTTAACTGTGTCGACTTTTCACCTGACGGAACTCAGCTTTTATCTGGTTCCTGGGATACAACAATGAAACTTTGGAATGTTGTCGACGGAAGCCTCGTAAAAACATTTAGAGGGCATACTGGCCGGGTATATACGCTTACCTTTTCATCTAACGGCTTACAGGCTTTATCCGGATCCTTGGACGGAACAGTAATACTTTGGGATATTGCCGGGGGAAAAGCAATACGAACTTTCGCCGGGCATACGCAGCGCGTCTATTCGGTAGACTTCTCCCCTGACGGCCATACTATGGTTTCGGCTTCATGGGATGGAACAATGAAACTATGGGATCTAAAGAGTGGTGAAGCATTGCGTACCTTTACCGGGCATACCGCAGCGGTGAATTCGGTTACCTTCACCCCCGACGGAAATAAGATAGTGACGGGTTCTTCCGATAAGACGGTAAGGGTGTGGGATATAGCCACCGGCAAGATTGATAATAGCTTTTCTGTACAGAGAGATGAGGTTTATGCGGTCGCTGTCTCTCCGGACGGAGATAAAATTTTAGCTGCTACGTCCGATGGTGTAATAATACTGTGGTCACTCACGAATTATGAAGAATTGATGGTCTGCGGTGAACGTGATGGGGTATACGCCTTAGCTTTTGCACCTGATGGAGAATCTTTCTTCTCAAGTTCTAACAACGGCAGACTAGTCCTGTGGGAAACAATGGGGGACCGCCAACGAATTTTCCGTCAGTCATATTTCGCACGTGGTATTGCCTTTTCTCCGGACGGGAAGACAATTGCATCCGGAACCAGTGACGGCACGATAGTATTGCGGGATTTACGAGGAGGTGCAATCCTCACCACGTATGGTGGTCATTCTAATGACATCAAATCGGTCGATTTTGCGCCTGACGGAACGGAATTCGCGTGCGGACTAGAAAATAATTCGATAGCAATTTGGAATCTGCAAAAACTTGAGAAACCCGTAGTTTTGTCCGGGCATAAAGGGTTCCCTCTAGCACTCGCCTTTTCTCCGGATGGAAGGAACCTCTTATCCGGTGCTTATCATATGCATTATTGGGATCTTGCTGATAGTACTATCAAGCAAAAGTTTTTTCATAGCCATTCCTCTTTTGGTTATTCAGCAATCCATGATGTTGTGTTTACTCCGGACGGCAATCGAGCGGTTTCTGTCGCCCCGCCTAGTGGGACCATTAAAACATGGGACGTAAATTCCGGACAAGAGCTACAAGCCTTAGACGGGCATCTGTCTGGAGTAGAATCGGTTGCAATTTCCCCTGATGGGTTACGGCTCCTTTCTGGCTCAATCGATAATACAATGATGCTCTGGGATTTAGAAAGCGGAACTCCTCTACAGACGTTTGATCTTCCCGGATCGGTTGGTGATGTGGTTGAATGGGTCTTTTTTTCACCCGATGGGGGCAATGGGCTTGGTGCTACTTATGGAAAACCTTCCACTATTAGTTATTTTAATTTAGTAAACGGAGTAAATATATTTAATAGAGAAAACATTTACATGTCTAGTCTGTCTTTAGCCCCCGACGCAAATTCAATTCTAGTCGGTAACAGCAATAGCTCACTAGAATTACTTGAGATTGCGTCAGGAAAACAAATAGCAACTTTTCCAGGCCATTTTGGGTATATTACCTGCACTGATTTTTCACCGGCTGATAATTATTTTGTATCCGGGTCCCGCGACAATACTGCCCGCGTATGGAATCTCACCGACGGTGAGTGGGTGGCTTTTATGCAAAACGCGGATAATGAAGAATGGCTAATCTTTGATTCGGACGGTTACTGGGATGCCTCACCTAATGGGGGCCGGATGGTAGCCATGGTCCGGGGAATGGAATGCTGGAACATCGACCAGTTTGCGGTTAGGAACAATCGGCCGGACCTGATTTTGAAGAAGCTGCCGGATCCCGACCCGGAACTGATTGAGCATTACCGTAATCAATACCTGCGGAGGCTCCGGCGCCTCGGCCTGGCGGAAGAAGACCTCTCGAAGGACTACCATGTCCCGTCCGCCGACATCGTCGAAAGCAGCCGGGAGGGAAAGTACATCGATTTGAGATTTGTTCTTGAAGACAGAAAAGTAGCGCTTAAAAGCTATAATATTTATGTCAATGATGTGCCTATTTTCGGCGCATATGGGAGAGACCCGGGGGAAGAGGCTGCTGCCGGCAGTACACCGCAGCGAATGATCGAAATTACCGAGAGGGTAGAACTTTCAACGGGGAAGAACAAGATCGAAGTTTCCTGCATGAACGAAGCGGGTGCGGAGGCGTTCCGGCCGGTAGTGTACGCCGACTATGATGGGGCGGTTAAGAGAAAACTCTACTATATCGGTTTCGGTGTTTCGGAATACCGGGACGGTTCACTCGACCTCATGTACGCGCATAAGGACGCGGTGGACCTGGGGGAGCTGTTCGGTTCAATCCAGGGAGAATACGATCAGGTAGTTACGAAAATCTATACCGACGAAGAAGTGACCCGGGAGAATATTGCCTCCGTGAAAGAAATTATCGGAAATGCATCGGTGGATGATACGGTGGTCCTTTTCATTTCAGGTCACGGAGTGCACGACCGGGACGAATACGCAACATACTATTATTTGACCCATGGAACGGATATAAAAAATCTTTTCCAAACGGCGGTACCATTTGAAGAGCTTGAGGACCTTTTGCAGGGTATTCCTCCACGGCGGAAATTATTTCTCATGGACACATGCGGTTCCGGGGAGTGGGACCCGGAGATGGTACAAAAAGTTGCAAGTGCAGACAACAAAGCTGAAGGGAAAGGGGTTTGGTCCCGGATGCCGACACTATCGGAGGAAAGTGAAAATAATGGAACAGGAACAGACCGCGGCGTTTCACGTTTGTTAGCCGAAGGCCGGACATATCTCGCTGAAAAGACCCGTTATATATATAACGACCTGGTGCGCCGTTCAGGTGCCATCGTTTTTTCCTCCTGCCGCGGAGATGAAGTTTCATATGAAAATCGACGCTTCGAAAATGGACTATTTACCGAATATCTTCTCAGGGCGCTCGAATCGGGAGAGGAGCGGAACGGGAATGCCCGCCGGCGAGGTGATGCGGACGGAGACGGAATCGTTACCGTAAAAGAGTTAAGAGAATTTGTAGAATCGGGGGTTGTGAAGGAAACAAAGGATGATCACCTTTTATATGCTACTTCTCAAACCCCTACCGTAGATCGGGATAATATTTATATCGAGTTTGGTTTTTAATCCATAGATGCTCGGTTCATGCCGGATAACTTCTACGTTTTCTGGTCCGGTTCGAGGCAATATTGATTATCACGGTCTCCCTGAATATTTCAAAATAGCTGCCATTACCTCATTCCTATTTTCCGCGGCGTAATCCCGGGCGGAATAGCCGGTCATGTCTTTTTTATTCGCGTCGGCGCCGTGTTTAAGCATTTTCCGGACCAGTTCGGTGGGGCCTTGTTTGACCGCCCAGATCAGCGGCGTCATCCCCAACGAGCCCGACTTTGAAACATCCGCGCCTTTGTCGATTAGCAGGAGAGCTGCTTCG
>CAYTSI010000140.1:0-7281 GCA_964440465.1 uncultured Spirochaetales bacterium | reverse complement strand
TCTTGTATCGTGTTCCAGTCGAAAATAGAGCCGGTGTTTTTGGGAGCAATTGCTTGAACAGCCCCTGTTTTCCTGCTACTCTTTTGCCCATGAAGGTGATTATTGTCGGTGCCGGAAATGTGGGGATCCAGATTGCCCGGCAGCTGATTGATGAAAACAAAGACGTTGTGCTTATCGACCGGGACCCCGAGCGGGCGAAACTGGCCACCAATACTCTAGACTGCATGGTTATAAACGGTCAGGCGAACAACCGGGAAGTCCTTGAGCAGGCCGGCGTTGAAGCGGCAGATTTTTTTATCAGTGTAACCGAGTCGGACGAACTCAATATTGTAACCTGCAGCCTTGTCCGGAGCGAGTATACCCAGACGTATACGATAGCGCGGGTCCGCAATGTGGATTATTCAAGTTCGAAAATAACAGCCCAGCCGATTCTAGGCATCGATTACATTGTCGATCCCGATACCGAGACCGCCCGCGCGATTGTCCGTTCGGTTGAGCACGGGGCAACGTCGGACATCATGTACTTTGAAGACAGCTCGTTCCAAATGCGCACACTCGTTGCGTCTGAAGGCTCCCTTTTTACCGGCAGGTCCTTAAAGGAGCTGAAGCAGAACCTCGAGCTCGATTTTATCGTCGCGGTCGTCCTGCGGGACCAGGACTACATCATCCCCTCGGGAAACACGGTCATTCTGCAGGGGGACACCCTGTACCTCATTGGAGAGCCCGAGGTGCTGGAGGACTTATTTTCCTGGGACGGAAAGCAGCGGGTCGATTTGAAGCGGATTATCATTGTCGGCGGGGGCAGGATCGGGAGGGAAGTTGCCCGGAAGCTGCTGGATAAGAAAGGACACGGAAAGGGGCTGCTGTTAAATAAGATTTTCAAGTCCCTCCGGCTGCGGAGGTATAAGCGGAACCTCGTTCTTATCGACAGGAACTATGAGAAATGCAAAATGCTTTCAGAACAGTTTCCGGAAGCTCTGGTAATAAACGGAGACATCTCCGAGGAGGAACTGCTGGACGAGGGTGATTACTCCAACTACGATCTTCTCATTTCCGCGACGGAAAACCAGGAATTGAATCTGGTTACCTGCCTCTACGCGAAATCGCTGGGGATCCACAGGACCGTTTCCCTTGTCAATAAAAACAATTTTCTGCGTATCGCCTCCCACCTGGATGTTGATACGACAATAAGCCTGAACAACACCATGGTCAATTCAATTCTGAAGCTGATACGGCGGGGCAACATTAAAAACGTCCACGCCATTTCCGGGGGCAAGCTCGAAATCATTGAAATTTCCTGTGAAGAGGGCTGCGCGCTGGTCGGGAAAAAAATTCAGGAACTGAAGCTTCCGCATCATACCCTTATTGTGTTTATCTCCCACGAGAATGAAAGTTTAATTCCCCACGGAGGCTACACGGTGCAGCACGGTGATCATATTGTTTTCATTACCAGGAAAGAATCGATAAAAAAACTTGAACGGGTAATCGACTTAAGCGTATGAGAATCAGCGTTGTTTTACGCGTATTTTCCATTTTTCTTCTGATCCTGTCGGCATTTATGGTGACGCCTCTCCTCTTCGCGTGGCGCCACCAAGAATCGGAGACAGTAACAGCGTTTTTGTATCCGGTAGCGCTGAATCTCGGCATCTTTGCCCTTATCTCAATTACCTGCAGGAACAGGGAACACCGCCCCCTCTCCCTGCGGGGAGGTTTTCTGTTCGTGACCCTGGCGTGGTTCGGCGCATCGGCAAGCGGCGCCCTCCCCCTTTTCCTGTCCGGGGCAATCCCGAGCTATACCGACGCGTTCTTTGAAAGCATTTCGGGCTTTACCACAACGGGGGCTTCCATATTAACGGAAATCCAGGGCCTGCCGAAATCGATTCACTTCTGGCGCTCACTGACGCACTGGCTCGGCGGAATGGGGATTGTCGTCCTTACCGTTGCAATCCTGCCGCTCTTAGGCAGCGGAGGGTTCCAACTCGTGAAAGCTGAATCTCCCGGCCCCTCCCTGGACAAAGTGACCCCGAGAATTACCTCGACGGCGAAAATCCTGTGGCTCCTGTACTTAGGGCTTTCCGCGGCCGAAACGGTGCTGCTTCTTTTCGGCGGTATGAGTCTTTTCGATGCGCTGACCCACACCTTCGGGACCATGGCAACCGGCGGTTTCTCGCCGATGAACGCGAGCGTGGGCCACTACCCCTCGGCGTTCGTCCACATTGTCATTACCGTGTTTATGTTGATGGCTGGAGTGAATTTTGTCCTGTACCACAAACTGCTGATGGGCAATATCCGGGAAATCGGCAGGAATTCCGAGGTGAAGGCGTATATCGGCATATTTATCGTTTCCATGCTTATTGTGGCGGTGAGTCTGTACCGTTCCGGCGAGTACCGGACCTTCGCCGTAAGCCTCCGGTATGCCGGTTTTCAAACTGCTTCGATCCTTACCACCACCGGTTTTGCCACAGCCGACTTCGATGCCTGGCCGCATGTCGCTAAAATTGTACTGTTCCTGCTGATGTTTGTCGGCGGCTCGGCCGGCTCAACCGGCGGCGGCATCAAAGTAGGCCGTATCGTTGCCCTGTTCAAACTCGGCGTAAACGAGTTGAAGTATCTGATCCACCCCCGGGGTGTTTTCAATATCAGGATTAACGGCTTGCCCGCGAAGAAAGACTTTATCTATGTGATATCCGCCTTTTTCTTTCTCTATCTTCTTATGCTCGTGGTCACGACCCTGGTCGTTGCAACGGCGGGCTGCGATATCGTCACTTCCTTTTCCGCGGCATTAGTGACTCTCGGAAACATCGGCCCCGGTTTCGGTAAAATAGGACCGACAATGAACTTCGAGTTTTTTCCGGCGTATGTAAAATGGTTTTTGAGTTTTATCATGGCCGTAGGCCGCCTTGAAATTTACACGGTCCTGGTCCTGCTTACACCGCGGTTCTGGAGGCGCTAAACAGCACCGCGCGAGGATTAAAAAATGCGGGAAAATAGTGTATGACTCCCCTAGGAGATGGAACGTATAAATTGAACTAATGGAAGCTAAGGTCGTTGAACCTTTGTTTTACAATGTTTTTTCGCTAATAGCTTGACACTTTCAGCAATAATTATATATTTAATAATAAATAACCATGTAGGAGGATTGCATGAGTAAGAAGGTTATATTAATTGCACTTATCTTGGTAGTAGTGTCATCAATGGGAGTGTTTGCATCGAACGGTTTTGGCATCGGGCTGGAGGGTGTCTTCAGTTTTGCCGGCGGAAGCCCGCTGGGAGGATTTGCATTGACGGTAAGCCCGCCGAAAATACCCATTATGATAGGGGCAAGCTGGAACTTTGTTTCACCGGGAGGCAATCTGGGATTCACTATTGATTGGTGGCTGCTGCAGCGTGTAATAGCCGCGCCCTTCGGTATCTATGCCGGCCCCGGTATTGGTTTGGGGGTTTGGGGCCTGGGGGGAACGGCAGATTTCTTTCTTGGGCTTCGAGTACCGATTGGATTACAGCTGTTTGTACTGGATTTCATCGAATTTTTCCTTGAATTGGCGCCCGGGATACACATCTTGCCCGGCTTAAATTTCTGGTTCCAGGGTGCTCTCGGCGTGAGGTTCTGGTTTTAACCGGATAAAGGTATCGTAAGCTAATTGAAGCCGTTTGGTGTACATACTCCAGACGGCTTTTTTATTCTTCCGGCTTCGTTAGAAACAAATCTTGGAACATATAAAAAGCACCTTGAGCAATAGAAGCACTTCGTCTTATAGTGGAAAAAATCACAAGGAGTAGGTGGAAGTGGACAAAGTAATCTTAAAGGCGACGGACTTAGACGGGTATTTAACTGAGGCAGACAAGGACCGGCTGCAGGAGATGAACGGTTTGTATGACCATGCAATGAAGTCATTCGCCGTTTTGGCAGGCGGTGAAGATCCGTCTATCCGGGAGAAAGAAAAAAAGAAACTTATCGACGTGTACAATGAAATGGGAGACAAGCTGCAGGAAATTTGCTCCCAGGAACCGGGAATTAAGGTTTATTCCTTCGAAACACCCCGAGAAATCCACGGGGAAGCCTCCCGGCTGGTGGCAAAGCTCCGGGACACACGGACGCAGCACCATGAATTTGTCTACTATGTACAGCGGGCCTATGAGCTCCTGTATAACCTGTCCGTTGACGCCATGAATTCCCAGAATAAAAATTACTTTATTGTAAAAACACCCGTCGATGTTCCGGTACAGAATTACGCCGTCCATAAAATTCCCGATGTTGATGACGCGATCGAGAATACGGTCATGTGCGTCATGCTCCGGGGGGCCCTGCTTCCTTCCATGATTATGTCCAAGGAAATCCAAGAGTACAGCTCGAAAGGCTACGTTACCCCCTTCGCGCTGTTTCGGATTAACCGGGACGATACAAAGAAAGAATACAATATGGAATACATCCTGGATTTGAAAAAATCATACTTCGACCTGGAGCAGCTGGAGGGAAAGGACCTTATTTTCGCCGACCCGATGAACGCCACCGGCGGCAGCCTGGTTACTATCGTGAAGTATCTTTTAGACCAGAAAATACAGCCGAAGTCAATTAACTTTTTCAACGTCATTTCCGCTCTCAAAGGGACGCTGAGAATAATCCGCGCGCTGGACAATGTAACGGTGTACACGCTGTGGATGGACCCCGTTTTAAACGACAAGGCCTACATATGCCCGGGGTTAGGGGACGCGGGGGACAGAATTAACGGCGCCGATACGGAAGAGGAAGGGCGGAATATTATCCAGCTCATTTCAGACTACGGATCGACAATTACATCCCTCTACCGCTCGCAGATACAAGCGATAGAATCAAGTGTTTTGAGGAAGTAATACAAGGTTGATGAAAAAAAAGCGGCATTCCCTTCTTTTTCTCCTTCCCGCGGTCTTCCTGCTGGTTTCCTGTGTTACCGGAATTGAGGAAAAAGACGTTGCTCCGGTGTATTATAACCTCGGAAACGCCTATATGGAATTGGAGGAGTACGAAAAAGCCGCCGAGGCGTACCTGCAGGCGCTGTCGATGGACGATTCGTTTGCAAAGGCCACTTTCAATCTGGCAAAAGTATATATAGAAAAAGGGGACATAACGGAAGCAATTGCCGTTCTCGAAGAACTCCTGGAAGATGACCCGGAAAACGCGATCATTCTTTCCACGTTAGCCTACGCGAATACGCTGCGGGGCGGGTTGTCCGACGCGCTTGCCATGTATGAGCAGGCACTGGACCGGGACCCCTACAATAGCAACGCGCTGTATAACGCGGCGGTAATCCACTGGCGGCTTGAAAATAACGAAGAGGCGTTGGAACTCTTTCGGCAGGTGCTGGAGATTGAACCCGAGGATGATGGTGCGATGTTCAATATCGGTATGCTTCACAGGGAAGCGGGAAACAATGAAAAGGCAATATCGTACCTGTCGGCCTATCTCGAGAAGCACCCGAAGGAAACGGAGGCATTGAAGGTCCTCGGGACCCTCTATTTTGAAGAAGAATATTACGCGAAGGCCATGGAAATGTACGATCGTATTTTGGAAATCTCGGAGGAAAATCCGGAAATCTATTTTCAAAAAGCGTATATTCTCTTGACTGTTATCGGCAATTCGGAAGAGGGCTTTGCAATGCTGGAAAAAGCGGTTTTTGCCGGATATAAGGAGAGGGAAAAATATAGAAACCTCATTGAGAACCCCGAGCTCTTAGGCCGGGAGCAAATTGAAGAGTACCTCAGCGAACAGGGGCTCTTAGATGAAGAGGCGGAGACCGCTCCCGAAGGCCTCCCGCCGAATCAGAGGACTGAAGAAAGCGCGGATTCGACGGAATCTAAGACCTCCGCCGGCGTACCGGACCCGTTAACAGAATAGAGGGTGCCTTTTGTATCGTAGTAGGAAATAAGCGGTTCCGTTTCTTTTTTGTAAACCGTCAGCCGGTGCCGGACCGAATCTTCCCGGTCATCCGGACGGATGACCAGCTCTTCACCTGTTTCATCGTCTATCCCCTCGACCTTCGGAGGGTTGAAAAGTATATGGTAAATTCTTCCCGATTTTTTCGCTATTCTTCTCCCGGAAAGGCGTTGGATAATCAGTCCTTCATCGACAATGAAATTGACAGCCGCGTCTATTTCCGAAAACTGTTCTAAGCCTTCCGCCTGAGGTACGGTCCTGGGAAACCCGTCTAGAATATACCCGTTGTTCACATCCGGCTGTTTGAAGCGCTCCCGCACAAGGGCAACGG
This sequence comes from uncultured Spirochaetales bacterium, assembly GCA_964440465.1. GTDB lineage: Bacteria > Spirochaetota > Spirochaetia > SPDA01 > CAZSGZ01 > CAZSGZ01. The sequence goes on along the minus strand of CAYTSI010000140.1, from coordinate 1,039 downwards.
TTATGTCGTCCGGAACAAGTCCCCCCTCATCGATAATGGATTTCACTTTCAGTCCGAGTTCCGTTTTATTGCCGATGGCCTCGCGAAAGAGGTCGCCGGTGGAAATGTGGGGGATACCGTGTTTTTCTGAAAACAATTTCGCGATTGTACCCTTGCCGGCCCCGGGAGGTCCTAAGAAAATTACGTTCATACCAACTCTCCGTCCTTTTTTTCGTGTTCTATTTGTTTAATATATTCATCATACCGCTGGCGGCATGCGTCGGAACAAAAATGATCATCGGTTGTATACAATTTTGTGAAATACTTGCCGCAGTTCTCGCAGCGCGTGTATTTGGTAGCGCATACATTCGAGCAGAATACCTCGTTTACGGCTTCCGATTTAATAAAATATTCGCCGCAGGTCCGGCAGCGGTAGTATTCCCTGTTTTCTTCCATTGCCGGTAGTGTACCCCAAATACGCGGTTTTGCCCAGGAAAATATCCTTGATCTATCCTCAAAAAGGTATTAATTTATACAAAAGGAGTTGCTATGTCATTTATGGATAGATTTGAAAGCGGTTTACAAAAAGGACTCGATGTATCGCGCGATATGTTTGAGCGTGCGCGGGACAAAGCGAAAGATTTAAGTGAAGTCGGCATTTTGAAATTCGAAATACGGCAGCTGGAAACACAGGTCGAAAAACTGTTAGGGCAGCTCGGTTCGAAGGTGTTTAAAAAATTTGTCGAAGAAAAATCGGAGTCCATAGCCGCTTCCGACAGCGATGTCAAATTAGCTATAGGTGAAATAGAAGATGTAAAGCGGCGGATTGAAGAAAAAGAGCTGAAGGTGAAAGAAATTCAGGCAAAAAAATAATTAACAAAAATATTTCAGCGTACTTGACATAATGTTCTACATTCGTTATAAATAGCCTCCATCCGCAAATTATTTTGGGTGTTGGTTTTTACCGATTACAAAGTATCAGTACTATTCAATGATACGATGATAACGGTCGATCTTTGACAGAAGGAAAGGGAAGGGGAGAAGAGCGGGAAGTTGAGCC
>CAYTSI010000139.1:0-7458 GCA_964440465.1 uncultured Spirochaetales bacterium | reverse complement strand
TCGGCATTTTGATTAGATTCATCCGCAAAATTTCTGCTTATTCGAACAACTTTTCCTTTTCCCATAGTTATTATTATTATACTACCGACAAACGGTACCGGTCAACGACGGACGACAACCCGGGTGCACGACAATTTCCAGCCGCTCTTTGCCTTCCTGTTTTACGGAAACATCCACGGTCCCCCTCATCTTGCCGGGAAAGGCGTACTTGAAACAGTTCGTCAGCAGCTCGTTGACAATAATACCGATGTTGACCGCTTCGTTTGAGCTTATGGTAATGTCATCGAACCGGGTGAACACCGTTACGGTATCAAAGACATCGTAGGACAATGCGGCGGTTTCGGCCACTTCCTCTAAAAACGGCTGCAGGTCAATCTCACGCATGTCCCCGCCGGTATACAACCGTTCATACACCTTTGCCATCAGCGCAACCCGGTTCATCGCCTCGTGCAGCACCCATTCCGTTTGCCGTAATGAAGCCGTCGGGATCTGCTTTGTCCCCGAATGGTACAATGAGTACCGACTGTGTTCCGTATTTTTTCATAATCGGGGCTACAATCGGTTTTGCAAAAGCAGGTGCGCTTTCCCCGTATTTTATTTATACTGCCCCCGATCGTGGTGATAATTTTTCCCTTTTTTCCTGATGCATATATATTTATGTCCCGATAGCAAGAAAACAGGTCGTTGATGATTATTTCTTTAGAGGATAAACAATAATAATGGATCTATCACCACGATCGGGGGCAGTAGTAACAGCTACTCAGGCGCGTCCAGAAAGGCCGTCCGCAGCAGTTGTTTCGTGTACTCCTCCCGGGGGCGGGTAAAAATTTCACCGGCCGGGCCGCTTTCGACAATTTTCCCTTCTTTCATAATGATGATGCTGTGGCAGAGGTTTTTCACCACACGCAGATCGTGGCTGATAAAAATATAGGTCAGCTGGTGCTTGTCCTGGAGTTCTTTTAAAAGGCTGATGACCTGAAACTGGATCGACCGGTCCAGAGAGGAGGTCGGCTCGTCGAGGATAATGAGGTCCGGTTTGAGGACGAGGGCCCGTGCCAAGGCGATCCGCTGCCGCTGGCCGCCGGAAAATTCGTTGGGATATCTGAACCGGGTATCCGGATCGAGGCCGACCTCCTCCATGGCCGCGATAATCAGCCCTTCCCGCTTGTCCTTTTCCGCGATATCGTGGATTTCCAGCCCCTCCCCGATTATCTCCTCCACCGGCATCCGGGGACTCAAGCTGCCGTAGGGGTCCTGGAATATGATCTGCATCGAACGCCGCAGCGGACGCATGTCGTTTTCGGACAGTCCGTGCAGCGGAACGCCGCGGAACACTATTTCGCCCCTGCTGTTTTCCAGCCGGAGAAGGGCTTTCCCTAAGGTCGTTTTCCCGCTGCCGCTTTCCCCTACTATCCCTAAAGTCTGCCCCGCTTTAACCGTAATGGTAACACCGTCGACCGCTTTCACGTATCCCTTCGTCCGCCGTAAAAACCCCCGCTGAATGGGGAACCATACCTTCATGTCTTGCAGCTGTATAATATCTTTCGCTTTCGGGTCCGGTTCCGGCGGCCTGCCCCTCAGTTCAGCTTCGGGAAGTTCCCGGGTATGGGGATGCCCCGGCGCCCTGAACAGCTCCACCGTTTGCCGCGTTTCCGCGATCAGACCGTCCTTCATGACCGCCACCCGGTCGGCAATACGCCGGACAATGGTCAGATCGTGGGTAATGAAGAGCACCGCCATATTCAGTTCGTCCTTCAGCCGCTGTAAAAGCTTCAAAATCTGGTCCTGAATGGTAACGTCCAACGCTGTGGTCGGTTCGTCCGCTATCAAAAGCTTCGGCCGGTTAATTAATGCCATGGCAATCATCACCCGCTGCCGTTCCCCTCCCGAAAGCTGATGGGGAAAGGATTTCATCTGCCCCGCCGGAAGGAGGCGCAAAACGGAGCCGGCGGTAACGGTTTTCCCCGACCCGCTTTCACCGACTAACGCGAGGGTTTCGTCGGGACAGATGTCCAAATCAACACCGTGCACAACCTCCCGCAAGTCCCCTCCGTGTCTGAAGGCTACGCGCAGGTCTCTGACCGAGATAAGGGGGGAACCGCTGCCGCCCCGGGTATTCATTCCGACCTCCTGGGATCGAAGGCGTCACGAACACCCTCTCCGATAAACACCAGGAGAATCAGCATCGACGCCAGCACGACGAAGGCCGTAATACCCAGCCACGGGGCCTGCAGGTTTGCCTTTCCCTGCGCGAGCAGCTCTCCTAAGGAAGGTGAGCCCACAGGGAGCCCGAACCCTAAAAAATCGAGCGAGGTGAGTGTTGTTACGGAACCGCCTAAAATGAACGGCAGAAACGTGAGGGTTGCCACCATCGCGTTCGGCAGGATGTGCTTCAACATAATTTTTCGGTCCTGTAAACCGAGGGCCTTCGCCGCGTGGACATATTCAAAGTTTCTTACCCGTAAGAATTCGGCCCTGACCACCCCCACCAGACTCATCCAGCTGAACAACAGGGTAATGCCTAACAGCCACCAGAAATTCGGCTGCACAACGCTGGCTAGTATTATCAGCAGAAACAGCGTCGGAATTCCCGACCACACCTCCAGAAAACGCTGTCCTAAAATGTCGATCCGGCCGCCGTAAAACCCCATCAGCGCCCCGACAATTACGCCGATAATGGACGATACAATGGTGAGCGTAAGCCCGAAAAGGACCGAAATCCTGAATCCGTAAATTATCCTGGCCAGCACGTCCCTGCCCTTGTCGTCGGTACCGAAGATATTTTCAAGCGTCGGAGGGGACGGGGCGGGGCTCGGCAGATCGTAATTGATGGTATCGTAACTGTACCGTACAGGCGGCCAGAAAATCTTTCCCCGCCCCTCGATAAGGTCGAGAAAGTAAGGGTCCCGGTAATCGGCGGCCATTTCAAACTCGCCGCCGAAGGCGGTTTCCGGATATTCCTTTATTATTGGAAAGTATACCTTGTTGCCGTAAATAATCATCAGCGGATCGTCATTCGCCAAAAACTCGGCAAAAAGGCTCGTTACGAAAAGCCCCGCGAATATCCAGAAAGAGACATACCCCCGCCTGTTGCTCCGGAACTTCCTGATCCGTTCCCAAAACAGTCTTCCACTTGTCTGCCGCCGGTCCATCATGCGCCTCTTCATACCGCCTTAATCTGCCTCGATTCGAAATCGATCCGCGGGTCGACAAGGGTATAGGTAAGGTCGCTAATTAAATTGAGCAGCAGCCCGAGCAGGGTAAAAATGTAGAGGGTGCCGAACATCACCGGATAGTCCCGCTGCATCGTCGCCTCGAAACCGAGCAGCCCAAGTCCTTCGAGGGAGAAAATAATTTCGATTAACAGGGACCCGGTAAAAAACATACTGATAAAGGCCGAGGGGAAACCGGCAATAATTAACAGCATCGCGTTTCGGAAGACATGCTTTCGCAGGATTCTCCTTTCGGTACAGCCCTTTGCCCGGGCGGTAACCACGTACTGCTTATTTACTTCTTCAAGAAACGAATTCTTCGTAAGCATAGTCAAGGTGGCAAAGCCGCCGATTACCATGGCGAATACCGGCAGCACCAAGTGGTGAAGATAATCCAGAATTTTCATCGGCAGCGAAAGTTCGGCAAAATTGTCCGACACAAGGCCCCGGAGAGGAAAAATGTTTAAGAAACTCCCCCCGGAAAAGAGAATAATAAGAAGGATGGCGAACAAAAAGGTGGGTATGGCGTTGCCGACAATAACGACGGTACTCGACCACACATCGAAGCGTGATCCGTGGCGGACGGCCTTCCGGATACCTAAAGGAATCGACACAAGATAGATAATTACCGTACTCCATATCCCTAAGGAAACCGATACGGGAAGCCGGTCTTTAACAAGCCCTAAAACCGACCGGCCCTTGAATAAACTGTCTCCGAAATCAAAAACAAGGTAGGATTTCAGCATCCTGAAATAGCGGACATGCATCGGCTTGTCGAATCCGAAACGCTTTTCAATTTCCGCGATGACTTCCGGATCGAGTCCCCGGGCGCCCCGATATCCCGAAACAGTACGTTCTTCACCGCCGCCCAAGCCCCGCTCCGCGGTCTCGTCTCGGGAACCGCTGACGCCGCCGGTCTCGGTCTGTCCCTGGCCGGAAATCCGCTCCATGGTCATATTGCTGTCGATGCCGCTCATCCGCGCCACCATCTGGTCCACCGGCCCGCCCGGGGCAATTTGCACGATAAAAAAGTTGATGGTAATAATCGCCCACAGCGTGGGGATGATCAGGAGCAGACGCCGGAGGATGTACGAGCCCATGCCGGTGTCAGCCTACTTGGCCCACCATGTGGACACCCCCAGGGCGTATTTCGGCCGGGTCATCGGCCGGGCGTATTTGTTCCAGTACGCTACTTTAAATACGGAGGTATACCACTCGGGCATTACGTAATGGTTCCATGTTAACACCCTGTCCAGCGCCCTGCCCCAGTGCAGAAGCGCATTCTGGTCCTCCTGATGCTCGACAATTCCTTCGACCAGGTAATCCACCACGGGGTCCTGGACGCCGGCGGTGTTATAGGTGTGGTCGAGGTAATCACTGTGCCACACAAAAAGGAGGCCCGTGTCCGGATAGAAATGGGCGCTGTAGCCGCCGGAGATCATATCAAAATCACGCTCCCGCAGCCGGTTGGTAAACTGGGTGGTGTCTATGAGCCTGATGTTCATGGTAACGCCCATCTTTTCCAAGTTTTTCTGGATCGGTATTGCCACCCGCTCAAAGGAGGACAAATAGAGAAGTATCTCAAACTCCATCGGTTCTCCGGTTTCCGTATTGACCAGTACCTGGTCGCGGATCTCCCAGCCCGCCTCTTTTAGCAAAGCGAGAGCTTTTCGGATTTGAGGCCGGATGTTGCCCGACCCGTCGGTTACCGGCGGGTTGTATTCCCGGGTAAATACTTCGGGGGGTATTTTATCTTTAATGGGTTCTAAAATTTTCAGTTCATCCGGCGAGGGCAGCCCCTTGGCCTCGTAGTCGGTATTCTGAAAGTAGCTTCGCGTACGTTTGTATTGATTATAAAAGAGGTTTTCATTCATCCATTCGAAGTCGAGGGCATAGCCTAACGCTTCCCGGACCCGGCGGTCGGAAAACATGGAACGAAGGGTATTAAAAACGAAGGCCTGCATAGGCCGGGGGATGTCGTGGGGGATCTCCTCCTTTTTAATTTTTCCCGAATCAAACAGCGGGCCGCTGTACATGGTGGCTCAGTTCTTGGAAATATTTTCCTGCCGGAAATCGTACTCTCCCGCTTTGAACGCTTCGAAGGCCACGTTCTCGTCCCGGTAATAATCGTAGCGGATGTAGTCGAAATTGTGCTGCCCTTTGTTCACCGGCAGGTCCTTCGCCCAGTAGTCTTTTACCCGTTCGTAGACAACGTACTGTCCGATTTTAAAATCGCTGATTTTATAGGGTCCGGAACCGACGGGGACCTCATTAAGCGGCTCGGTAAAATCACGGTTTTCCCAGAAATGCTTCGGCAGTACCGTCCTGGTGCAGAGGGAAAGGACCATCTCTTTGTCCCCCTCCTCCAAAGTAAACTTCACCCGGTATCTGTCCAGGGGGGTAACGTCTTCCACCGCGCTGAAGTACTGCCGGAACTGCGGCACGCCGAACTCCATAAAGGTGTTGAAGGAATAGGCGACGGATTCCGCTGTTATCGGTACCCCGTCATGAAAACGGGCCTTCGGATTAATGTGAAAGATGACCCAGCTGTAGTCGTCGGGATATTCAATTTTTTCGGCAATAAGAGGATAGACAACGTCGATCTCATCCTCGCTCCCCGCCATCAGCGTATCGTAAATGGATTCGATACCGGCCGCCCATACCCCCCGCTGCGCGTAGCGGTGGAAGTTATCGTAAGTACCGATGGCATGCAGCCGGAGAGTTCCCCGTTTCGGCGCGAAGGAATTAACGTAATCGAAGTGGGTAAAATTGTCTCCGTACTTAGGTTCACCGTGGAGTGAGAAAGACCGGGCAATAGTCACTTCCGCCGAAACAGAAAAACCGGCAAAAACAAGCATTAATACCGCAATAAACAGCGCTTTTTTCATCTGGAACCCTCCCTCTGCTAATACCTTCCATCACCATAGATAAATCTACTATCTTAGTCAACAAAAACGCCGCATCTAGCGGCAGGCCCGCACCGACCGGATAAACTTCATCACTTCCAGACCGTCCTCGGCGCTCGAAACCGGCCCCCTTCCCGCCTCCCGGACGCAGCGGACAGCATCGTCTATCATGTTGTAAAAGTATCCGGTCTTTTTTATTTCGGGTTTTCGCCCCGGGGTCTCGTCAGTCTGCAGCGAGCGGTACCCTTCGTAGAACGGGCTTTCCACGCTTTTTTCATATTCCAAAATACCGTTTCCCACGCGGACCCTTCCGTTTTCAAAACTCAATTCCATTTCGAACACAAGATGGTCCCGACCGGACCCGGCTTCGACACACACCGGTACACCGCCGGCCGAGCCGGTCAGGAAGACTGTATTCCGCCTGTCCGCGTGTTTTAGCGTACTTAAAAGCCTGTCGATTCGAAGCGGCGCCGGACAGAGGTAATTTATCATATCGACAAGATGCGTACCGTCGTGGAGGAGCATGTCTTGTAACGGCGTGCTCCTGCCGAAGTACAGGGCCGCCGTTATGGAAAGAAGGCTGCCGTAGGACCCGGTATCTACCGCATTCTTAACCGCAATGTAGTCCGCCGAGTAGCGCCGTTCGTGATTCACCAGGATTTTTGTTGTTCCCTGCCGGTGGATTCGGGCAATCCGCCGGGCTGCCTGAAGCGAATCGGCCAATGGTTTTTCACAGATAATAACCGGGACCCCCGCTTCCGCCGCACGGGCGCACATTGTATAATGTGAATCGGGGTAGGTCGCGACAATCATAATGTCGGGCCGGACATCGGACAGCATCGCTTCGGCTGAATCGAAGACCCGCGGGACCGGATCGAGCGGGCCCCAGTCTTCCATGAACCGGCCCCGTGCTTCGGCATCGATGTCAGAGCCTGCAGCGAGCAGGCATTCCGGATGGGCGACGGCAGCACCGATGTGGGTGCAGGGCTTCTCCCTGAGCGTGTCTTTTTCCAGAGTGCTTGCGATCCGGCCTAAGCCTGCAACGGCAACGGTGACGTGATCTTTAGGCATTGGCAAATAATGTGCAGGTATCGAGCAGAATATTCATCATTCTCCCGGCACTATCTCCGCGATGGGAACGCTGTGCTTACAGATAATGATTTTCTCTTCCTCTTTCAACCGGGAAAGGTATTTGAAGAGATGTGTTTTAGCGTTATGTGTATTTGCCCGGATCATGGTTAAAATTTAATCTAAAATATGAACTAAGTAAAGGCCTTGAATATTACTGTACAGTCATCGTCCGGAGCGGAAAATATTCGGCGATTTGTTCGAAGTGCCGG
>CAYTSI010000138.1:3892-7459 GCA_964440465.1 uncultured Spirochaetales bacterium | reverse complement strand
AGATTAAGGCGGATGTAACGGGAAAACGGTACCGGAAAAGCGGAACCGGTTCCGCCGCGGCTTTCGGATCGGCGCTTATTGCGGCAGCCGCGGCGGAAAGTTCAGCGCCCGCGGACCTGTATAAAAAATACGCCGGTACACAGGAAGAAATCCTGCCCGACGAAAAACGGCACCGGTGGTATTCGGAATTATTCGAGGAATATAAAAAACTATACGGTCTGCTGAAGCCTGTTTTCTACCGGCAGACACTGCTCGAGGAGGAAAGAAAACAATATGCGAAGAATGAATAGATTGTTTCGAAAGGACGGCCGGACCGTTATTGTCGCAGTCGATCACGGAACTGCACTGCAGGTCCTTCCGGGATTGTCGCGCACAGGGGAAATATTGGAAGGGATCATACGGGGAGGGGCTGACGCGGTGCTCGTCAATTACGGGACCGCCCTGCGGTATCAAAAGGAACTGACGGACACCGCCCTTATTGTACGCCTCGACGGAGGAAATTCCCAGCTGACCGGCAATCCCGGCGGAAAGCTTCTCTACCGTCTCGAAGATGCTTTAAAAATCGGCGCGGACGCAGTTGCGTGCATGGGCTTCCCGGGAGCTCCGAACGAACCTGAGACCTATAAAAACATCGCGGAACTCGCTGCCGCGTGCCGGGAATGGAATGTTCCGCTGATAGCCGAGATGCTCCCGGGCGGATTTGCTCCCGAGCCGGCAAACACGGTGGAAAACATCAAGCTCGTGTCCCGAATCGGGGCGGAGCTCGGCGCTTCAGTCATTAAGACGAGTTTTGCCGGTACGAAGGAGGAATACCGGGAGGTTATCGAAGGCTGTTTCGTTCCCCTGGTAATCCTCGGAGGTGATAAAACAAAAGACCTGAAGAGCCTGTTTCAGGTTATTGAAGAGACCATGGAAATCGGCGGTGGTGGAGTCGCTATCGGCAGGAACGTCTGGAAGCATGAGTATCCGGAAGATGTGACCCGGGCGCTGGTCGGACTTGTGCACGAAGGGATTACCGCCGGGGAAGCCCTCGAGCTGGCGGGCGGGTGATATGGGTATGGATGATATGAAAAGGGAAACAATGAAAGCGGTTGTCGTAGAGGGAGCGGAACACGTCATAGTCCGGGAAGTAACGAAACCGGCACCCATTCCGGGAGAGGTCCTGATAAAAATCGAGTACTGTCTTATCTGCACCTGGGAGCAGCGGATTTTTTCCGGGATGTCGAGCACCCCTCTTCCCTTCATTCCGGGACATGAGGCGGCGGGTGTTGTCGAAAACGTACCGGAGGGAACGGTTACCGCTTTCCGTCCGGGACAGAGGGTGGTTTTCAAGACCCTCGACCACTGCGGGCACTGCAGCTACTGCTATACCGGTTCGGACAATCAGTGTATCGGAACGGCGAAAAAACGGAGCTACGACGGCATCGGCGGAAGCGGCGGGCTTGCCCAGTACATTTCCCTCGACCCCGGCAGGGTCTTTCCCCTCTACGGCGATATCCCGTTAGAAGCCGCGGCCTTTACCGAGCCCCTGGCGTGCTGCATCCACAGTGTAAAGCGGAGCAGCATCCGCATGGGGGACACCGCCGTCATTATCGGCGCGGGCATTATGGGACAGCTGCACGCGGTGCTTGCCCGGTTACAGGGGGCGAGGGTTATTGTGGTCGAACCCGACGAAGAGAGGAGGGCCTTCGCGGCTGAACACGGAGCCCACCTGCAAGTCGATCCCTTCAGCACGGACGCGAAAGAAACGGTCCTGAAAGCAAGCGGGGGGGAGGGGGCCGATATTGTCTTCGTTACGGCGAACAATCCCGATCTGGTGCTGCAGGGGACAGGGATGCTCCGGAAAACGGGAAAGATCGTCCTGTACGGATCGTTTCATCCAAGCAAAGACCTGCCGATAGATCCGAACATGGTCCATTATTCGGAAATCATTATGACCGGTTCGTCCGGACCGGCTACTGAAGATTTCTATCAGGCATCCAAGCTGCTTTCCTACGGACTGGTGAAAACTGAAAAGCTTCTGGACAGGATCTATCCCCTCGATCAGGCCGGGGAGGCCATGGCCGCGGCATTGAAGCCCGATACCTACCGGGTCGGAATTAAACTACATGCAGAGGAAAAGGAGGTAAACGGAAAATAAAGAGACTTTAGTACAAAAAAGAACATGAAATAAGGAAGGAGAAAAAAATGAAAAGAATTGTTATCGGATTATTAATTATTGTATGTGTTGTTTTTGCCGCCCCGCTGTTTGGAGGGGGGAAACAGGAAGAAAAGGCAGCGGAACCGGCGGCGGAGGAATCAATGCCCTACGAGGGAATGACACTCCGCCTTGCATGTATGTCAGACCAGTTCGCGCCCTACCTGAAGGTTCTCGGGGAAAAATACGAAGAGGTAACGGGAGCAGAAGTGGAGGTTGATATTCTCGGCTATACCGAGCTGTATCAGAAACTGAGCCAGGATTATTCAACCGGAACAAAACTCTACGATCTCGCGACGGTAGATATTGTCTGGTCCGGAGAGTTTACCGTAAAAGGCTGGACAATGGACCTGACGCCCTGGATTAACCGGGACAAAACCGAGATCGATTACGACGATATCTTCCCGGTGATGTGGACTATGGGCGGATGGGACGGAAAGCAGGTGGCATACCCCATGGCGGGATACGGAAACAGCCTCATTTACCGGAAAGACCTGTTTAACGACCCGGATGAGAAAGCGGCCTTCCGGGCCGAATACGGCTATGAACTTGCTCCGCCGCAAGATTTCGGACAGATGGAGGATATCGCGGAATTTTTTACCAGAAAAGATGAGAACCTGTACGGGCTCGTTGCAAACGGCGCCCGGGGTCCCGCGGTGGCCCAGGACTGGATGGAATATATGCGCGGCTTCGGCGGAGAAATCGTGGACCGGCAGGGAAACGTGAAAATCGACAGCCCCGCGTGTCTCGAATCGCTCCGGTTTTTCGTTGACATCTTCGACAAATGGGCGCCTCCCGGTGCAATCGGATACTGGTGGGACGACCGTGAAACCGCGTACCGCACCGGACAGGCGGTAATGCAGTCGAGCTGGAGCATCGCCCGGGCCGGATACGAGGACGAGGAGATTTCGCTCGTCGCGGGAAAAACCGATATGGCTGCCACGCCCCTGAAAGCGGGTATTAACGCGCTCTACGGTGTCGGAGGATGGGGGATCGGTATTAATGCCGATATTGCGGACAAGAACAAAGAAGCTGCCTGGGAGTTCATCAAGTGGATTACCTCCCCGGAAATACAGAAGGAATGGCTCTTCAACGACGGTGCGCCCATTAGGAAATCGACTTGCACAGATCCGGAGGTAGTACAAAAGATGCCCTGGATGCCGACGATGTACAACATTTTCGAAAACGGCGACGGCGACTACAGGCCCCGGGTACCGGAGTACAGTCAGATACAGGACATTCTCGGTCTCAGGGTCAACCAGGCGATAACAGGAGAAATTTCCGCGGAAGAGGCTATAGGAAAAGCCGCCGAGGAAATAGCTGAAATCTACGAATAAGACAATGAATGAAAAGGGTGAGATACGGGGCCG
>CAYTSI010000138.1:0-3792 GCA_964440465.1 uncultured Spirochaetales bacterium | reverse complement strand
AATAGCTGAAATCTACGAATAAGACAATGAATGAAAAGGGTGAGATACGGGGCCGCCGGACCGTGTTTTTTATGCTCCTGCCGATTACTGTTTTTCTGCTCGTCTTTTTTCTGTACCCGGTTTTGTATGAACTCTACGTAAGCTTTTTCGATTTCTCCCTGGGAAGTGAAATGGAGTTTATCGGATTCGGAAACTATGGAAAGATGGGCCGGGACGATCAATTTCTCGGTTCCCTTGTTACGACGCTGATATTCATCACCACTGCCGTCGCGGCGGAACTGGTGCTCGGTTTTTTCATTGCCAACCTCTTAAACCGGCAGACGAGAATGGTTAATGCCGTCAGGACGATGATCCTGATTCCGACCATTTTTACCCCGCTGGTGGCCGGCCTGGTGTGGAAGGCCCTGTATCATCCCGATATGGGGGCCATAACGTATTATCTCCGGCAAATCGGGATAGATATCGGAAGAGGGTTGACAGTGGAACGGAACACGGCGCTGCTCTCGATTGTTATAGTCGACATTTGGCAGTGGACGCCGCTGATGGTGCTCATAATCCTCGCGGGTCTGAAGAGCCTGCCGCTGGAGCCTTACGAGGCGGGTATTGTTGACGGGGCGGGCAAATGGCACCTCTTCCGCTACATTACTCTGCCGCTGATGCGGCCGACCCTCGTGGTTGCGCTGCTGATCAGGACCCTGGACGCGATGAAGATATTCGATACTATCTGGGCGATTACCGGCGGCGGACCGGGGACCGCCACCACCGTTGCAAACCTCCGGATTTACGAAGTCGGGGTGCAGCAGCTGCAGATAGGCTATGCTTCGAGCCTGTCGAACGTTCTCCTCATTATCGGAATTATTGTCGGCATCCTGTTCGTGAACACGCTGTATTCGAGCCGCCGGGGAGGTGTCCGATGAAGGGCGGAACAATTCAAAAGGCCGGGACCGGCACGGTATCGGGAGTGCGGGTACTTGTAATTATCCTTCTTGTTATTTTCTTTCTTTTTCCCATTTACTGGCTGGTACTTACTTCGTTAAAATATAAAATCGCCATGTTCCAGCTCCCGCCGACCTGGATCCCGAAAAAGGCGACGCTGGATAATTTCAGCTTTGTCTTGGCAAATATGCCGGTACTCAAGTGGGTCCTGAACAGCACTATTATTTCGGCGGGAACGGTCGTGCTGTCCCTCCTCCTGGGGGTGCCCGCCGGCTATGCCTTTTCCCGGGTCAAGTTCAGGGGCAAACATCTGCTTCTGATGTTTATTCTGCTGACAAGGGCACTGCCGCCGGTGGTAATCGTTCTCCCTTTCCGGGTCATTATGCAGACCTTCGGTCTCTTCGGCAGCCACTTTGCCGTTATTCTTTTAGACACGGTGTACAATGCCTCATTTACCGCGTGGCTGATGTCCGGTTTTTTCGAGAGCATTCCTGTCGATCTGGAGGAAGCGGCGATTATCGACGGATGCTCCCACATTCAGGCGTTCTGGAAAATCGCCCTTCCCTTAAGTAAACCGGGTCTGGTAACTGCTGCTTTGTTTGCGTTTATCCTCTCCTGGAACGATTTTCTCTTCGCCCTCACCCTTACCAGTCCGGATACCGCGACGCTTCCCGTCGGAATGCTCAGCACCTTCGGCATGCTCAGCGTGGGATGGACGAACATGGCCGCGATGGGGGTGTTCGCCATTATCCCGGTGGTAATCCTTTCCCTTATTCTGCAGCGGTACTATGTCAGCGGTTTGACATTTGGAGGGATAAAATAATGGGACATAGCTGTATGGGCAGGCTGGGGGAATGTACCTGGCAGGAAGCGGAGAAGGCCGTAAAGGAGGCCGATTTCTGTATAATCCCCTTTGGTTCCTTCGAGCAGCACGGCCCGCGTCTTCCTCTGGAAACGGACAGCCTGCTTGCCCGGGGGATCATCGATGCGGCGGGTAACGCACTTGCTGCTGCCGGTTCTTCCCTGCGGCTGACGGTACTGCCGGTGGTACAAGTCGGAATGAGTCCGGAGCACTCCGATTTCCCGGGGACCATCTCCCTTACAAAGGAGACTTTTTTCGGATATGCCGATTCGCTGGTGTGCCGGCTGGCGGAGCTCGGCGCCCGGCGGATTGTGTTGTTCAACTGCCATGGAGGGAACACCCCGTATCTGCAAATTGCCATGCGTGAATACCGGAAGCGCCGCGGCATAATTGTTCTCCTCTTTGATGTGTATTCCTCTGAGAGTCTGGCAGCGTATGCCGAAGCCCTCGACTATCACGCGGGCGCGGTGGAGACCTCACTCATGCTGCACCTCTTTCCGGAGGCAGTCAGACCGGCAGGTATTGCCGGGCGGCGCGGAGGTGTGGAGGGGACAGAAACAGAAACGGTGTCCGGCAAAGCGGAATTTTTCGCTTCCCCCGCCGTTCCGTGGATCAGCAGCGACTTTTCGGAGAGCGGGGTAATCGGGGACCCCGGCAAGGCTCACGCGGATACGGGGAAGAAACTACTGGAAGGGCTTACTGCCGAATTCGGAGAATTCCTGTCCCGGGCACGGAAGTTTCTGCCCGGCGGCGGACAATCCGATGGATAGAACGATATACCGGAACGCTTCGCTCCTTATCGGCCGGACACTCGATTATGTCGAGAAGGGCTGTCTGGCGGCGGAGGACGGTATCATTGCCGAGATAATCGAAAACGGTCCTTCCCGCTTCGGAGGGGAAGAAACCGTCGACTGCACAGGCCTCCTGCTCCTGCCGGGGTTTGTAAATGCCCATACGCACATCGGAGACTCGGTCTGCAAGGATGCCGGTATCGGCCTGCCGACGAAACTCGCGGTCAGTCCTCCGTCGGGGCTGAAATACCGGGAGCTCGCGAAACTGACCGCGGAACAGCTTGAGAAGGCCCTTTCTTCGGCGTTACTGGAACTCCTCTCCTGCGGAATAACGTCGTTTTGCGATTTCCGCGAGGGAGGTGTGCCGGGTACCGAAGCATTACGGGAAGCGCTTTCGAAAGCGCCGGTCCGGGGCATTATTATCGGGGAGCCCGCCTGGGAGCGGGACACCTTAGAAACGGAGTCCTATCTTCACGCGGTCGACGGGGTCCTGGCTGCCGCGGACGGGATCGGGATTGGAGACATCGCGGATTTCGAAGACGCCGTCCTGAGGGGGCTGGCTGACCGCGTTGAAGGGGAAGGGAAGCTGCTTGCCGTCCACGCGGCGGAAACCGAGGAGGCCCAGCGGCGCTGCATCGAAAAGCGGGGTGTTCCGGAGATTGAACGGATCAGCAGCTATAAACCGGACCTGCTGATTCACGTGACCAATCCGACGGAGGAGGAACTCAGGACCATCGAGTCTGAGCGTTTTCCGGTCGTCTGCTGTACAAGGACCAACGCGGTTTTGGCTGACGGAATTCCTCCGCTGGGAAGGCTGTTTGCCATGGATATTCCCTTGGGGCTCGGGACCGATAATATGATGTTTACCAGTCCCGATATGTTTCGGGAAATGGATTTCGTTTCCCGGCTGGCCAGGGTTTCCAGCAGGCAGGCTGATACCGTCTGTCCGCGGAACATACTGCGGGCCGCGACGATCGGCGGGGCCGAGGTCCTGAAGCGGGCGGACGCAGCCGGTAGTCTGGAAGCGGGAAAAAGCGCGGATATAATCGCTGTCGATTTACAATCCCCGAATTTGCGGGGGGTGAAGGACCTGTATTCCGCCCTTGTTCACCGGGCTTCCGCGCGGGATATCAGGTTTATCTCGGCCTCGGGCGTTCGTATCAGTTTTTAACTGTTTTTTTTCAGGAATTTGATTTCAAACAC
>CAYTSI010000137.1:0-7505 GCA_964440465.1 uncultured Spirochaetales bacterium | reverse complement strand
AACCCGTTAATCACCCCTACAACGGCACCGCCGGCCAGGGCAAAGACCAATGCCAAGAGAGGACTGCCGATAGTCCGGTAGGTATAGGAGAAAAGGAACCCGGAAAAAGCGACTACCGCGGGAAAACTCAAATCAATTTCCCCCGCGGTTATGACCATCGTCAAACCCAACGCCAGCACCAGCTGCGGCGGAATGGTCTGTAAAAACGACATGTAAATTCGAAAGCTCGAGAATACCCTTGTAGCGGTTATGAGAAAAATACCGATAAGAAGAACGTATACAAGAATAATGGGAAAACTCTCAATTTTATCCAAGCCGAACTTTTTCTGCTTCGAGCTATTCATCGTCGTGTTCCTCCATAAGGCCGTGGGCGTAATCGAGGAGAAAGGTATTTAACTCTTTTAAGGAAATGTCGTCTTTGCTGATGTTCGCCACCGATTTCCCCCGGTCTAGAACAACAAAGCGGTCGGAAATTTCATACACATCATTCAAGTTGTGGGAAATATAGACGCTTGCCTTCCCGTTTTCCTTTATATTGTGGACAAAATTAAGGACCTTCCGGACCTCCTTTAAGGAAAGAGCAACGGTCGGTTCGTCTAAAATAATGAGGTCCGCGTCAAAGTGCATTGCCCTGCCGATGGAGACCCCCTGACGTTCGCCGCCGGAAAGTTTACTTACTTTGGAATCCACCGTAATCCCGGCCCCGCGGAACCCGATCATGTTCAGGAGCATTTCCCCGGCAATCCGTTTTTCTTCTTTTACCTTGATAAAACCGAGGGGACCGGTTATCTGCCTGCCGACAAAAAAATTCCGCCACAGGTCCTGTTTGTCGGCAAGGGACTTGTCCTGATAAACCGTCTCGATCCGCCAATTGTGTGCTTCTTTTACATTATAATGATCGAGGGTAATTTTTTCGTCCCGGATAAACAACTCACCGTATGTCGGCCGGTGGACCCCGGTCATAATTTTAATTAGTGTCGATTTACCCGCGCCGTTGTCGCCGATAAGTCCGACAACCTCATTCCGCTTAACTGCAAAGTTGATGTCCCGCAGCGCCTGGATTTTGCCGAAATATTTATCGACATTCACCATCTTCACCGCATATTCGTAGCTCACGGCCTGCCTCCTGGTAAAAAAAGTATCCCACACTTTTATCCGTAATAAAATGGATGCAGGAGCAAAAAGGATAGATTTTTATGCAATTTTTACCGAAAATTATCTATCCTTCTAAACAGACGGCGATAAGAGCTAAATAAAACTGCAATGCTCCTGGATTTTTTTTGCAAGAATATCAGATTGCTGCAGATTCGCGGAATTTACTCGGCGCGAAGCCCCTGACTTTTTTATATATGCGGGAAAAATAGTATGGATCGTCATACCCAAGCGTTGCGGCGACCTCTTTCACGGTAATATCCGGGTCCTGTTTAAAATACTGCTCCGCCTGTTCAATTTTT
Organism: uncultured Spirochaetales bacterium; assembly: GCA_964440465.1. GTDB lineage: Bacteria > Spirochaetota > Spirochaetia > SPDA01 > CAZSGZ01 > CAZSGZ01. The sequence continues at coordinate 6,051 of CAYTSI010000137.1, read as the reverse complement.
AGTTCAATCATCACCTGCTTGAAACTTTTCTGCAGCAGGTTCGAAAAGAGGTGCGATACGGTAGAAACACTGCGGCCGGCAATTTTCGCGGCCTCTTGTATGCTTAAATTTTTTTCCCTATTGTTTCGGGCGTGTTCAATGATTTTTTCCACGACAAGGTTGCTTTTTAACACGATTAAATTCTGCGAAATGATATAATTTACCACGAGGCGGAAAAAATTCTGCATGTCCTGGATTTGCCGTTCAGAAAATGAGGGGGTTTTTAAATACGCGATAATAAGGTCCTGGGCCGAGCCGAATTTCTTTTCGTATTCCCGCAGGAGCTGCCGGTCCATCTTGCGGCCGTCCCGGTACTGCCCGAGCATAAAAAACCCGAGATGCACCCCTTCGTAATAGAGCGGCATGATCGATTCTATCATCCCGGCGTAACAGCGCCAGGTTATCATGTCCTTTTCTACAAGGGCCTCTTTCATTTTTTCTTTATCCAAAGCGAGACACTTCTCTTTCTTATTCAAGGCATCCCGTATTTGGGTACAGAAATCGTTACACGGTTTCTCGAGGCCGACTGCAAGGATTTTTCCTTCCGGAGAAAGAAATCCGATACGGATGTTAAAGCAGGATGAAAAAGCGTCGAAAATCCTTTGTACATCTTCCTTCAGGATAATCTCAATGGTGCTCTTCATACGGTAAAATTATAGTACAGCAGCAGCCGTTATGTATACATTTCTTTAATAAACCTTGTTACCGTCGTAAGGGCGGCCCGCATCATCTCCTCCCCTAATGGGCCCATTTTTATATCGATAAAAACATCCTCTTCAGGAATTCTGTCGTCGAGACGTTCCATTTCATCCCGAAATATTGCGACTAAATCCTCCTGATGCTCTTCTATTACATTTACCAGATCGTGACGGATCAAGCGAAATATCGCTTCCCGGATTAATTTCCTCATTTGCTGCCTCCCTGTTGGTATTTTACCCCGCTGCCGGGGCAAAATACAACATCATAGCCCTGAGTAACAAAATTTTAACAAAACTGGACATTATGGATTTATAAAAATTCGGTTAATTATGTTATATTTGCGTATGCAAATACGGACATTCAAGTTATAGTTTATTGCCGAAAAAAATGAAAACGGTAATATATCAATCGCTGAAGAAATGTACACCGACCGGGATAAAAAAAATTATCGGGCCTGATTTCTTTTGTTCCGAACAAAAAGTTGAAACCATATCGGAAAGTTATTACGATACCTTTGATTTAACACTGTACAAAAACGGCAGCGTACTCTACAGGCAGAATGATATGCTGTACCTGTTCTCCCTTGCGGACGGCACCGATATCAGCCGGGAGCATTATGACGGCAAAGATGTGCCGAAATTCTGGTGGGATTTTCCGGAAAATGATATCTGTACATACCTAAAATCGGAGATCGACGTGAGAGCGCTCATGCTCATCGGAACTATCCATGAAGAACGCACACGTTTTTATATACAAAATACCGAAAAAAAGCACATTGCCCGGCTGCTGCTCCATAACCGGTCTTTTTATCCGCCGGCTCTTATTTCGATTACCCCGCTTAAGGGTTTTACAATGGAAACACTGCAGGTAAAGAAACAGCTGCGGGAGTACTATCAGGAAACATCAAACGGGGCCGTCTTTCAAACACTCCTTGCGGAAACGGGTTACCTCGAACGGCTGAGAAAGATCGAATATCCGCCGGAAATAGAACCTCACTGGACGGTTTGCCATACAATAAAAACAGCCGCGGACCATCTTCTTAAGGAACTTGAAACATATCGGCAGGGAATTATCGACGATATTGATACCGAGTTTCTGCACAGCTATCGTGTCGCTGTACGAAGGTTCAGGGTACTTATCGGGCAGCTAAAAAATGAACTGAGACCGGAAAGTATGGATAGCATTCGGGCCGGGTTACAAGAAATCGGCTTGTATACGGGGAGATTACGGGACTTGGATGTTCTGCTTCTCAACCGGAGGTACTACGCGGAACTTGTTCCGGAACAGCTGCGTTACGGACTGTCACTGTTTTTTCATTACATTGGAGAGGCGCGCGGGAAAGCCCATGCCGCCGCTTCGGCCTATTTTACGTCTCAGGACTATTTCGGGACAATGGACCGCATAGAAAAAACATGTAAACAGCCGCCAAACAAGCTGTGTCTCGACAGGAACGTCTCTATTCGACAAAAATCCGCCGAAATTATTAAAATCCGCTTTAAAAAACTACGAAAAAAAATCAAACGCTTTTCTAAACACAAGGAGATGATCCATCAAATTCGTATCGATTGTAAAAAGGCCCGCTATTTGTTAGAATTTTTCCGCCGGCTTTACCCCGGAGGCGGGATAAAAAAAACAATAAAAGAGCTGAAACAGTTCCAGACAAGTCTCGGAAACCTTCACGATATATTTGTGCAGCACGAAATGCTGATGGATTCAATTCACGCTATGGAGGGATCGGAGCAGAGCTCCCCGGAGGCAACCGCCGCGGTGGGAGGCTTGATAACGGCATTGTCGGAAAAACAAGCCCGATATTCAGCCGAAGCCGAGGCAGCGCTGCGGCATTATAACGCGAAAATCTTATTTTCTATATAATGTAAAAGGAGGAGTGCCCATGAAAACAATCGCCCTGTACAATATGAAAGGAGGGGTGGGAAAAACGTCCTCCGCCGTAAACCTCGCGTATTTAGCCGCAGAGGAGGGGCACCGCACACTGCTGTGCGATCTCGACCCTCAAGGCTCGGCATCTTTTTATTTTCGGGTAACGGCACCGAAAAAAATGTCCGCGAAGCATCTCGTGAAAGGAGACGATAGATTTCTCTCTTCCATTAAGGCGACAAACTATGAAAACCTTGACATCCTGCCTGCCGATTTTTCGTTCCGCAACCTCTCTAAAATCCTGCAAGATAAAAAACGGTCAAAAAAACGGATAAAGGAAGCCCTCGAGGAAGTACAAAACGACTATGACATTGTTTTTTTAGATACACAGCCCGCCCTCAATCTGGAAGCTGAAAACATCTTCTCCGCGGCGGACCTGATTCTTGTGCCCGTTATCCCAAGCACCCTTTCCATTCAAACGCTGCAGCTGGTCCGCCGGTATTTCAACAAAAACGATCTCAATTTAAAAAAATTGTGGGTTTTTTTCTCCCTCGTCGACCGCAGGAAAAAACTCCACATCCAAACAATGGAGGAGGTAGCCGGCCGCGAGAGCAATATTCTTCAGTCCGCCATTCCCTACTCTTCGAGTGTCGAGAAAATGGGTATTACCCGGGAACCGATGCTTGTGCACAGCCGAAAGTCGAAGGCGGCGGCGGCCTATCTGGACTTGTGGCGGGAACTGCATCGGCTCGTCTTTCCGGGTGAAAAACCTGTTCATTTTATTCCGTAAGCATTATACTGAAGCGGAAGGGGGGGGAATGCGGACACCTGTTCATGAGCGAATTACGGTAATAAAAACGGGAAACGTCAATTCATACCTTATCGGGACGGAAAAGGGGTTTGTCCTTATCGACACCGGAACACCGGACAGTTTCTCCCGATTTCAGCAGGCCTTTGACAACGTGAACATTGCCTTTACGGACCTCATCTGTATTGTTATTACCCATACCCACTACGACCATGCCGGCTGTGCCGCTGAAATTCAGACACGCTCCTCCGCGCCGGTAATTGTTCACGAAAAAGAAGCGGAGTTTGCCCGGCAGGGGTTTACACCGCTTCCAAAAGGGACGGGGGCCCTCGGCAGAATGATGCTGAAAGCAGCGAAGGGTGCGCGGGCGGCACACGGGAGCTACCCGCCGTTTACTCCGGCCGTTACCGTCTCAAAACAGTACGACCTTTCGGAATTCGGTATTCACGGCTTCGTCGTTCCCACTCCGGGCCATACAAACGGCTCCGTAAGCATTCTGCTGGAAACCGAGGCCTGCTTTACCGGCGACTCTCTATTCAATTTCTTTTTTACCGCCCGCTATTATCCGCCCTTCGCGGACGATGAGAAAACGCTTCTGCAAACCTGGGAGTATTTTACAACCCTTCCGTGTACGATATTTTATCCCGGCCACGGAAAACCGGTTTCGAGACAGAAATTTATCGACGCGTATGAAAAAATTACTCGGAAGTATCGTTCCACATAATAAGCGGCTCCCCGGCAATTCCAGAAATTACAGCGCCCTTCTCCGACAGGACCGCGGGGACCTCTTGTGCAGTGCCGCTCTGCCGGGCGTACCTAAAAACAAGCCGCCCGCCTGCAACGGAATAGGTACCGGTTATCGTTTCCCTGTTTTTCCACAACTCCAGCCGGAACCGGCCGTCCGCGGAAAACCGGACAGCGCCGTCGGGGAACAGTCCGTTTTTCTGAAAAGCGGATTGATAATCGACGCGCCAGATAACAGCCGGCAGTATGGCACGGGCGTCTCCTTCCCGGGTGAGGCTTCTCCCGGCTATTTGATGAAACCGGAGTGAGCCCCGGACTGCCAGCAGGTCCGGGTCTTCGAGCATACGCGCTTTCCGCTGCTCATTCAGATCAGCAGCTTTTTGCAGATGGTTAAAAATGGTCTGTAAATCGATGTCGAAGGACGCGCGTTTCCCTTCGCGGAACACCCGCGGAACATGTTCCTCCCGCAGCAGGGCAAGGGTGCAGGCCAGGTTGTAGTGGGCGAGGAAGTTCGCGGGGTCCGTTTCGATAGAGCGGAAAAAACTTTCCGCCGCGGCAATATAGTTTTTCTGATCGTACATCCCCATTCCAAGGTTGTTAAAGCGCTTCGATTCCTCGGTTACCGCGGCAGCGGCAAATACCGAGAAACAAAACATGCAGACTGAAAAAACCAGCACCGCTCTGTTCATACATACATCCTCTAGTATGTATCGAACAGATTCCGCGAAAGGTTTAGCCTGTCTGTTTTTTGACAAATCGGGGGATTTTTCTGATATTTTTGCTTGTTTCTTCCGGGCCCCTTGTATATACTGTGCCGGGAACGATGATTTCATTCATCAACAAGGGTGTGACCAAACTACATGATAAATTCCTCGAAGGGAACATTCATCTGTCGCGCGCTAAGAAGGCGCTGATAATGGCAGGGACGGTAGCGGTGTACGCGGCCGTGTTTGTCCTGTTTGAAGATACCTTGAAGGTATCCATCAATTTCTTTGTTCTTATTCCGATGTTTGTCGCGGCCTCTCTCTACCAGTTCTGGGGAGGATTTATATCGGGCGCTTTGGCCCTTCCGGTAAACTTGTTTATACTCTGGCTGCTCGGCAATTTATCCTATTCTCCCGCGAGTAAAGTGACCGCTTTCGTCTTCGGAATAGGCACGGGAGCGGTCCTGGGAGTTTTAAGCGGATTTTACATCCGGCTTCGGGAAGAAATTGAGGAACATCGAAAAGCACGGGAGACGCGGGACAAGGCATTGGAACAAAAGCAGCTCCTTCTGCATGAAAGCCATCACCGTATTAAAAACAATCTTACCATTATTATGGGAATTATTGAACTGGAAATTCTTGAAGAAAAAGATGAGCGGCAGGAGGAATTTCTGCACACCCTTATCGACCGGATCAGCTCCGTGTCCATTACTCAGAATTTGCTGTACAGCATCGAAGACATCAGCGAAATCGAAATGCACGCGTTCATTTCTAAGCTGATCGACCAGATAACCCTCTCGGCTGCAATACAAAAGCAGGGTATAGAATTTGTCTTAGAGGTTGATAAAATCGTCCTCGATATCGATAAGGCCCTTCCCATAGGCCTGATTATCAATGAAACCTGCACCAATTCCATTAAATACGCGTTTCGCGGCACGGAAAATCCCTGTATTCACATAAAACTTTCCGCGCGAAACGGCGGATGCATTCTTTCTATTAGCGACAACGGACAAGGGCTGCCGAAAAAAGTGCTTCATTCCGGAAGCGATTCGGTGGGGCTGAATTTGATACAGAGGCTCGCGGAGCAGATGAACGCGGATTTTCAGCTTAAAAACGATAACGGCGCGGTGTTTGAAATCAAATTCCTGAAAAAAAACAGTTAAAAACTGATACGAACGCCCG
>CAYTSI010000136.1:0-7508 GCA_964440465.1 uncultured Spirochaetales bacterium | reverse complement strand
GGAATCCCGAACGGCCTTGCGGCCGTCGGGTACACCGAAGATGACGTGGATGCCCTCGTGGAAGGGACCCTCCCGCAGCACCGGGTAACAAAACTCTGCCCGCGCCCCTTCGGGAAAGAAGAGCTGCGTTCCATATTTCTCGATTCACTTTCTATTGACAAACCGGGCGTTTCTTTTTACCGTTACACTTTAAATCTATAACAAGGGAGAGAGGAATGAAAAGGACGTTACTAATTGTGCTGTGTCTGGTACTAGCCGCGGGCGCCGTCTTCGCGGGGGGCAAGCAGGAAAAAGGCGGGAGCATGGAAAAACCCGCGGCTTCCGAGGAGGCAGCGAAACCGGAAGAAAAAACCGTTAAGGCGGGTTTTGTGTACATCGGCCCCGCTGGAGACTTCGGATGGACCTATGCCCACGAGCAGGGACGGCTGTACGCCATGGAACAGCTCCCCTGGCTGGAAAGCGTGACCGTCGAAAGTGTTCCCGAAGGCGATGCCGTTCGGTTCATCGACCGGCTTATACAGGAACAGAAATGTGAAATTATTTTCACCACCAGTTTCGGTTACTTAGACGACACCGTTAAGGCCGCGGAACGCTATCCGGACACGACGTTTATGCATTGTTCCGGATATAAGCGGGACGATAACTTAGGTGTCTATATGGCGGACCTGTATCAGCCTTACTATATGAACGGCCTGATGGCGGGCGCGATGACGAAATCAAATAAAATCGGTTACGTCGCGGCCTTCCCCATTCCGGAACTGTTTCGTCATATGAACGCGTTTGCTTTAGGAATTAAAGAGGTCAATCCCGACGCGAAGGTGTACGCGAAATGGATCTACGCGTGGTACGGACCCGACAAGGCCCGGGAAGCGGCGGAAGCGCTCATTTCAGAAGGCTGTGACACCCTGGCTTTTACCGAAGATACACCCGCGGTCATCGAGGTAGGCCAGGAGCACACTGAAAAAGGTAAGCAGATTTACACCTTCAGCCATTACAGTCCGATGCAGCAGTACGGCGAGGACACGGTCCTTTCGGGACAGCTGGTCGATTGGGGCATTATGTATGAAGCGACATTGAAGGATTACTACAACGGAACATGGGACAGCCCCGACATGCTCTATCTCATGAAGCAGGGCGGCGCGTATCTCGGTGGTCTGCACGGGGAAAAATTTAACGACAAATTCGTACCCGAACTGAAAAGCATCATGGTCGACTCGAAGGATTTCGGCGAAATTTCGGTCTACGATCTGGTGCTGAAACGGCACGATCAGATGATGCAGGGCCGGGAAGTGTTCGACCCGTTTACCGGACCGATTTATGACACCCGGGGAAATATGACCGTTGCAGCGGGTGAAATCGCAACAATTCCCCACCTGTTCGCGGAAATGAATTATTTTGTCGATAATTTCGCAACTGAACCGCCGCAGGAATAAAACGATTTACGGCTAAACACAATTTGAGTCCCGCCCCGCGGCCGCGGGCAGCGGGACTTTCTTTTTTTACGTGCTAAGGAGCTTTCCGTGAAGCGGATACAGAAACTGGAAATGAAGGGCATCGTGAAGAAGTTTCCGGGAGTAGTCGCGAACAAAGATGTCGATGTAACCCTTCACAGCGGGGAAATACTCGGCCTCTTAGGGGAAAACGGCGCCGGGAAAACAACACTGATGAATATTCTGTACGGGCTTTACCGGCAGGATGAGGGGGAGATCTACATCAACGGCGAGCGCGCGGTGTTTCATACACCGAAAGACAGCATGCACGCCGGCATCGGCATGATCCATCAGCATTTTATGCTGGTGCAGAGGCATACGGTGGTAGAAAACATCTCACTCGGTTTTGACGGTACTCCCTTCTTTTTTCCGGTCCGGAAGCTCAGAAAAAAAATCGCGGACTTTTCTAAACAGTTCGGACTGTACGTGGATCCGAAGAAATACATCTGGGAACTCAGCGCAGGAGAGCAGCAGCGGGTTGAAATCCTCAAAGCGCTGTTTATGCGGGCCGACCTCCTGATTATGGATGAACCTACCTCGGTCCTGACTCCCCAGGAGGCGGATGACCTGTTTGGAATTTTACGAAAGATGGCAGCGGACGGACACGCGGTCATCCTCATCAGCCATAAATTAGAAGAAATTATTAGTATATGCGACAGGGTCCTGGTATTGCGGAAGGGAGAGGTTACCGGAAACGCGGCAATTGAAGACGTGGACAAACGGAAACTTGCCAGGATGATGGTCGGCAGGGAGATCGAGTTCCAGTTTGAAAAAAAGGAGCTTCTTCCGGGCCGTCCGGTGCTGACACTGCGGGGGCTGGAAGTTGAAAACGACCAGGGAATGCCCGCGGTAAAAGGGGTTGATCTGGAAATCAGGCAGAACCGGATTTTGGGGATTGCGGGTGTTTCCGGAAACGGTCAGCGGGAAATGGTGGAGGCCGTTACCGGATTGCGGAAAGCAGCCGGCGGAAAGGTATTTTTAGGCGATGTCGATATTACAAATATCGGGGCGAAGAAGGTCCACAAGAACAGGATAACCCATGTTCCGGAGGAGCGGATCAAGTTCGGGATCGTGCCGAATCTGTTCCTGTACGAAAACGCCGTCCTGAAGCGGCAAAACAATTCCGATTTTTCCAGACGGATGTTTATGAAGTATCCCGCGATTAAAAAATTTGCCGGCGGGCTTGTTGACAACTTCCAGGTTTCCACCCCCTCGATCTCCACTCCGGTAAAAAACCTTTCCGGCGGGAACATTCAGAAACTGATTCTCGGAAGGGAGATGTCGGCATCCCCCCTGCTTTTGATAGCGGCGCATCCGACTTACGGCCTGGATGTCGGCGCGGCGGAATATATCCGGCAGCAGCTGCTCTGTCTCCGGGAGGAGGGCGGCGCCGTACTCCTCGTTTCGGAAGATTTAGAGGAGCTGTTCCAGATGTGTGACGAAATAGCTGTTATGTACGAGGGAAGGATTATGGGTGTTGTAACTCCCGGAAGCTGCACCATGGAAACGGTGGGGCTGATGATGGCGGGAACAGAATACGAAACCGTGGAGAAGGAGTAGCGGATGTCCCTGAAAGTACAAATTGCAAACAGAGAAAAGGCATCGCCGGGATTCTCGGTCCTTCTCCTTGTGCTGTCCCTGCTGGCGGGACTCGCGGCGGTGGGAATTATCTTCGCGGTAAAGGGACTTAATCCGCTGAAGGCGGTCCTTTCCATTTTTGCCTCATCCTTCGGCAGCATGTTCGGCCTGCAGGAAACACTTACCAAGGCAATTCCGCTTGTCCTGATCGGTTCGGGGCTGGCCGTCTGTTTTCGCGCGAAGTTCTGGAATATCGGCGCGGAGAGCCAGCTCCTTTTCGGGGCCATTTTCGCTACCTGGGTGGCCCTCAATTTGGGTCCCCATTTGCCGAAATTTTTGGTGCTTCCACTCATGCTTCTTGCCGGATTTATCGGCGGCGGACTATGGGGTATGATACCGGCACTCTTTAAGGCCCGCTTCGGCATTAATGAGGTCATTTCCACGCTGATGCTCAATTACGTCGCCGCGGAGTTTGTTAAATTCCTGGTTGTCGGCCCCTGGAAGGGCGCCACGAAACAAGGTTATCCGTACACCGACGACTTTCCCGCCTCGGCAACGTTTAATTTACTCGGGTATTCGAGGATATCTCCGTTTATGCTTATTTTCGCCGTTGCCGCCGCCCTGCTGCTCGCGGTCGTTATCTACCGGACCAAATTCGGGTACGAAGTACGGGTTATCGGAGAAAATCCGGAAGCCGCGCGCTACGCGGGGATTGGGTTCTTACGGACCTCTCTTTTGATGATGATGATAAGCGGCGGCATGGCGGGACTTGCCGGAGTGGGGGAGGTCGGGGCAATTTACCATCACCTTTCCTATCCTGAAACAATCAGCGGAGGGCTGGGTTTTACCGCCATCATTGTTGCCTGGCTGGCGAAGCTCAATCCCGGTTTTGTTATCATTTCCGGTTTTTTCTTTGCCGGAATTATCGTGGGCGGTGATGCAATCCAAATTTCCATGGGTCTTCCGGCCGCGACAGTCAATGTATTTAACGGGCTTATTTTAATGTTTCTGATTACGGGTGATTTCTTTTCCCGAAACAGAGTCATGATTCAGAGAAGGAGCGCCTGATGTGGTATGAAATAATTCTTTCACTCCTGCGGAGGACCCTGGTGGCCGGGACCCCCCTGCTGCTCGGGACCTTAGGAGAGGTCATTACCGAACGGTCGGGAGTGCTGAATCTCGGGATTGAGGGAATGATGTCCTTCGGTGCCGTGACGGCCTTCATCGTTACCTTTTCCACGGGGAATCCGTGGCTCGGGCTCCTTGCCGCCGCTTTCTTAACGGCACTTTTTTCTCTCTTTCATGGGTTTATCAGCGTAACGCTGAGGGCGAACCAGGTCGTGTCGGGGCTTGCCCTTACCATGCTGGGCTTAGGCATCAGCGGTTTGTGGGGAAAACCCTTCATCGGGCGTCCTCTAACGGAAAAGATGGGTTCGGTGCATATCCCGGGTTTCAGCGATATCCCCTTTGTCGGGGAAGTGCTTTTCAGCCACGATCCGATTTTTTACATTGCCGTTGCTCTCGGTATTATGGCCTGGTTTTTTCTAAAGTTTACACGCGCCGGGATTGTTATCCGCTCCGTCGGGGAGAACCCGAAGGCAAGCGAAGCACAGGGGATCCGGGTCAATCTGGTCCGCTACCTCGCTGTTATGATCGGCGGTGCCTTCTCGGGCATGGCCGGCGCCCATCTGTCCATTGCCTACAGCAAGTCCTGGAACGAGGGGATGGTATCCGGGCGGGGATGGATTGTTATCGCGCTTACCATTTTCTCCCTCTGGAACCCCGCGAGGGCTTTTTTAGGGGCTTTTCTCTTCGGGGGGATCTTCGTCCTGCAGTATATCCTGCAGCCCTTCGGCATTTCTCCGAACATCCTGGCTATGCTCCCCTATTTGACCACCTTAGCGGTACTCTTTGTCTACGGCGCGAGCGAGTGGGGCCACCGGAAAATGAGTCCCCCCGCGACGCTGGGCGAATCGTACCGCCGGGGTGAGCGCTAAACAGCAGTCTAGAGGGTCTCGATTTTAATCATGTTGGTTGAAACTGCCTCGAGGAGCGGAATACCTGTCGCGTAGATTACTTTTTTGCCCTGTTTCAGATATCCCATTTCCACCGCCAGGTCCCGGGCCTTCCCTAAAGTCTCGTCCGTGTCTCCTACATTGTCGATCAGTTCGGTTTTCACTCCCCAGACGATGTTCAGATATCTTATAATTCCCGGATCTTCGGTAAACGCGATAATGGGCACGGAAGGACGGAAGCGGGACAGCAGCCGCGCGGTCTTTCCCGTCCGGGTAACGGTAATAATGCCCTGGGCCTCGGTATCGTCGGCCATCATGCAGGCGGCCCTGCATATGTTGACTGCGTCAGTGACAGGTTCATCTGAAACGCGGAGAAACTGCTGCCGCGTTCTGTTCGGGCGTACTTCAGAACTCTGAATAATGGCTTCCATCATTTTCACAGATCCGACCGGGTACTTTCCCACTGCCGTTTCGCCGCTCAGCATGACCGCGTCACTGCCGTCGTATACGGCATTAGCGACATCGCTTACCTCGGCCCGTGTAGGCCGCGAATTGTATATCATTGAATCGAGCATCTGCGTGGCTGTTATTACCGGCTTCCCGGTTTTATTGCAGCGGTCTATAATCCGTTTTTGATACATCGGCACCTGTTCGGCCCTGATTTCCACCCCCAGGTCCCCCCGGGCAACCATGACGATATCCGCGGCTGCAATTATTCCCTCCAGGTCTTTCAGTGCTTCCGGTTTTTCTATCTTCGCCACAATGGGAAGGGTTTTTCCTTCGTTTTTCATAATCGACCGCAGCTGCTCGATATCGTCGCTGCTTCTGACGAAGGAAAGGGCCACATAATCGATATTCCGCCCGAGAATAAAGTGAAGGTCTTCTTTGTCTTTGTCCGTAACGGACGGGACGCTCACCTTTGTGTCAGGAAGGTTCATCCCTTTATGCTCATTAATTGTGCCGCCCTCGATTACGGTACACACAATTTCCCGGTCGTCTACGTCTATAACCGAAAGACGGATAAGCCCGTCATCGATGAGAATGGTGTCGCCCTTTCTAACATCAAGATGCAGGTCCTCATAGCTGGTGGAAACGCGCTGTTCTCCGCCTGTTATTTTCTCCGTAGTTATTGTCAGCTGTTCACCGGTTTTTACTTCAACGGGCCGTTTTAGGCTTCCCACCCGTATTTTCGGTCCGCACAGATCGGCGAGAATCGATATCGGCACCCCGGTTTGTTCCGACGCGGCTTCCACGGCCCTCATATATTCGTCGTGGATGTGGTGGCTGCCGTGGGAAAAGTTAAGCCGTACAACGTCCATGCCGGAGAGAACCATCTCTTTGATTGTTTCCGTATCGGCGCAGGCCGGTCCGAGGGTCGCTACTATTTTGGTTCGTGAAAAATTAGGATTTCTTTTCATCTGTATTCATCCGCTGATAACCCGGCAATAGAATTATGTTCGACGGCCCCATACCCGGCATCATACCGGCTTTCTCACCCTTTGTATAGCCAAATTGTTCAGCGTCCTACTCCGTCCCCGGCGGCCTCCGCGTTTTTTTCCGCTCTCCCCGTTTTTTCTTCTCCCGCAGGCGGCGTTCTTTCGCGCCCCGGCCGGGCCTGGTGGGTTTCCGTTTTTTTACCGGTTTTACCGCGGAACATATAAGGGCGGCGGCCCGTTCCTCCGCGGCCTTTCTGTTAGCGGGCTGTGTCCTGTGCTCGGCCGCCTGAACGACCAGTTCCCCGGCCTCATTAATACGGTTTTGCAGCCGCCGGTAGAGGCGGTCCTCCTCTTCGGCTGTAAGCCCCGGGATTTCCGCTATCGGCAGTTTCAGCGTTACCTTGGTATTCACCTTATTGACATTCTGTCCCCCCGGGCCGCCTGAGCGGGAAAACGTTACCTCTCCCCCTGTACGGACCCAGGACTCCAGCTTGCTGCTGTCCATAACCTTATCATTCCACAGCGCCTGAAATTCCGCAAGACCGAGCTTTTTCTTGTCTCACAACCGTCTTACCGTTATAATTATAAATAAGTGTAAACTGCTGAAGAAGGTGTGGTATGTCCAAAAAGATCCTCCTCGTAGAAGATGAGGCCCTCATTGCGATGAATGAAGCCCAAATGCTTCAACATCATGGGTATGAGGTCGTTACCGCCTATAACGGCGAAAAGGCAATCGAAACAGCCAAAGAAAACAAGATCGATCTCATTCTTATGGATATTGATTTAGGTCACGGGAAAATGAGCGGCACCGAAGCTGCCGAAATAATTCTACAAGAATATGATATTCCTGTTGTTTTTCTATCCAGTCATACCGAACCGGAAGTGGTGGAAACAACCGAAAAAATTACCTCTTACGGCTATGTGGTGAAAAACAGCGCCGATACCGTTTTACTCGCCTCGCTAAAAATGGCGTTCAGGCTGTTTGACGC
>CAYTSI010000135.1:0-7550 GCA_964440465.1 uncultured Spirochaetales bacterium | reverse complement strand
AGCTGGTAATTCTCGATGAACCCACCGTTGCCCTGTCGGTTGGAGAGGTAAAAGAGGTCCTGGATTTTGTCCGCCTCCTGAAAGAGAAGGGGGTAGCAAGCATATTTATTACCCACAATCTATACCATGTTTATTCGGTTGCCGACAGGATCGTTGTCCTGGCACAGGGCGAAGTGGTAAAAGATATCGAGACGAAGGACACAACAGTCGACGGAATAACGGACATGATTGTTTCAAGCACGATGGGCGCTGTTGTCTAACGGGGGGCGGTTTTGAAAGAATTATCGAAAAAAAACAGCTTTCTAAATGCTTTTCTGCAGTTCAAATCGCTCGGGGTCCTGGTAATATTTGTGGTTCTTGTCGTACTTATGTCGATATTTTCCCCGGAGAATAATTTTATACGGGCAAAGAATATACAGAATCTTCTGTCCTTCGGTTCCGAGTTCGGCATTATTGTATTGGGCGCGGGAATGCTGATGATTGCCGGCGAGTTCGACCTCTCCGTCGGTTCCGTACTGGCGTTCAGCTCCTTTATTTTCGGCGCTCTGTTCCGTGCCGGCATGCATCCCCTGCCCGCGTTCATTATTACCCTCGCGGGGGGCGGCGCAATGGGGGCGTTAAACGGGATAATAACGGTAAAGGGGAGGATTCTCTCCTTTGTAACGACCTTAGGGACGATGATGCTCTGGCGCGGGCTTACCCTGCTCGCAACGGGAGGTACACAGTTCGCCTGCGATGTTACCGTGCATCCCGCCTTCACGGCGGCGTTAAACGGAAAAATCGGCGGGTATTTTCCGGTGCAGGCACTCTGGTTCCTGTTTTTCGCGGTCCTTCTCTACCTCCTGCTGCACCGGCACAAGTTCGGGAACTGGGTATACGCAACCGGAGACAACAAGCTTGCCGCCCGGGCCATGTGTATCCGGACGGACATCGTAAAAATACTCTCCTTCGTTATTGTGGGCGTTCTGGTGGCTTTTTCATCGGTCATTCAGATTTCGAGGGTGGCTTCATTTTCTTCCCGTGTCGGCACCGGCTGGGAGCTTCGGGTCATCGCGGCGGCTGTTGTCGGCGGTACGTCCCTGTTAGGCGGCCGCGGCAGTATGATCGGCATTTTCTTAGGCGCGCTTATTATCATCGTGATTGAAAACGCGTTAACGATTATGCGCCTCCCCTACGAATGGACCTTTTCCGTCTACGGCGCGGTTATTTTATTATCTGCTCTGCTCGATTTGTTTATTGAAAAGAAGAAATTGAAATACGCGTAGTTTCGCGGCCGCTTTACACTTCCGTGTACAGTTCTTCTTCGGCAAAATAACGGTCAATGGCAAAGGCAGCGCCGCCGACGGCGCCCCGGTCCTTCTTTAGCTTGGAATATTGAATTTCGATGTTTTTTTCAAGCCTGGTAAGGACCGTCGTATTGACCTCTTCCCGGAGGCGGGTAATGAAATAGCCGCCGGCCTCAGCGTAGACGCCTTGAAAAACAATCATTTCCGGATCGTGCATCAGCATTAAATTGGAGAGGCCGATGGCAAACCAATGGATTACCCCGCCGAGTATGGTTTTCGACGCTTCATCTCCGGCATCGGAGAGGCGGAATATGCCGGAAACGCCCTCCCGTTCCAGTATACCGTCCCGGTAGAGGGGGGAGGCGGGGAAATCGTGCCGCAGCTGTTCCGCCTGCAGCATAAGCCGGTTCGTGGAAACCTGTGTTTCGAAGCAGCCGTTCCCGCCGCAGCTGCATTCCTCTTCGTCGTACGGATTAATGACCATATGACCGATCTCGCCGGCGATATAATGGACACCCCGCTTTATTTCATTTTTGACAATAATACCGGCAACAAGGCCTTCGCCCCCTTCAATAACGATAATATTTTTTTTGTCCTTCGCTATTCCGATGGTCTGTTCCGCGAAGGCCTGAAACCGGATTTGGTTGTCCACATAGATCGGGGCTTGAAACCGGAGGGCGTTCCCTAACAGCTCTTTCAGAGGAACGTTGTCTCCTAAAGCCGGGAAATGGGGGCTTACATGGATGGTCCCTTTTCCAAAATTGGTAATTCCGTGGGCGCCTACCGCAATTCCGATACAGCTTTCCGGGGACAATGCCAGCGCGGTTATAAGGGAATAAATACCTTTAACGATACCGGCGGTAAGTCCGCCGCTTGTTACGGCTGCCGTAATCGGGAATGAATAAGTATCCAGGACGGAAAGCCGCAGGTCGGTTACAATAATATACACTTCATTTGGAAACATATGGATACCGACGGCATAACCCTGCTTTTCATTAAATGTATATAAAAGCGGCTTTTTCCCGCCTTCGCCGGTGGAATCACCCTTCCCTTTCTCCAACAGCAGGCCGTTTTCCAGATAATAATTGATAATTTTCATTACCGTTGTTTTGCTTAAACCCACATGGTTGTGAATGTCATTGACCGTTGTCTCTCCGGTTGAACGGAGAAAGTTGAGGATTGTCTTCCGGTTGCTCTTCTTCAGCGATTTCGGTTTTGCGGGTTTCATGGTTCTATTGTCACTTGCCGGGAAAAAATTGTCAACCTTTTTTTACAACTTAGTTATATAACCAGTTTCCTAACAAAGGGAAGATTTTCTCCGTTTCCGCACCGCCTGCACAACTTTTTTACCAATAATTGCCAGAATATAGAGGGCCCCGGCAAAAAGAATAATTGTCGCTCCGCTCGGTGTGTCTAAGGAGTAGCTTAAGGCGGTCCCGAAGAAGGTAAATACCATGGGTAAAGATGACCGCGAAGAGCATCAGTTTCCACAGGTTTTTGGAAAACAGGCTTGCTACCGCGGCCGGGAGCGTCAGCAGAGCAATTACCATGATGATCCCGACAATGGTGGTGAGCAGGACGATGGTCAGCGCGGATATAAGGGCCGCGGCAAGAGCGCCGAGAATAGGCGGAAACCATTCGATACCGTAGCGGCCTTCTAGAAAGAGGCTGAAACCGATTCCCGCCAGGACGGAGTGGGCGATGCTTCCGGCTATGGAGGTTATCCGCTTTACAACCACATAGCTCCCGATAATACCGAAGGCGGCGCTGGAGAGCATGCCGGCCACAACGGCAAAGCGCAGAAAAGGAATGTCCGGATTGATAAGGGCCTTGAGAAAATCAATCATGGCCGCATGCCCCTATGTGTGTCGTGTGTCCGGAGTCGGTCCAGCAGTGTTTTGAGTTTGTCTTCCACCGAGGTGTCCACGCTTGCAGTCGGTTCGTCTAAAAGCAGAATGTCGGGGGACCCCGCTAAGGCCCGGGTGATAAGGACCCGCTGCCGCTGTCCGCCGGAGAGTTCCGCGAAGGAGTTTTTTCCAAAGCCGCCTAAGCCGATGTATTCCAAAGACAATGAAGCCTCCTGCTTTTCCCCCGTTGTAGGAAAATGATACATCCGTTACTTCAATTACCGCTTCACCCATGCTTCGTCAGCCCCCGTGTCACGCCGTGTCCTCCCCGCCGTAGGCGTCGCAGATCAAGTGTATTTCGTTGCAGGTGCCGCATTTAATCGTGTGATGGTGGTCCCGGAACTCTTCCCAGTGTTTTTTCTGGTTCGGCGTTAAAATCCCCGTCCCGTTGCAGAGGGGGCACTCGTTTCCCATGGCCTGCAGCAGCGCTTTCCGGATGAAATCGGACTTATTCGGCAGTTTTTTCAGTTCTTCCGCCAACGCAGGGTCCGCCTTGAATGTGACGATCTCCTCTTTCTTTTTCCCGACCATGGTTCTATCACCCACCGCCTTCGTATTACTTTGTAATAAGGTACTGGTTTAACGGTTTGATGGCAAGCAATGCGGAGAAAAAATGTATAAAAATGAAGAAAAACAAAGTTGTATAATAAAACTATAAAATATGCTTGACAATTCAAATATTTTACCTTAAAATTATACGTTATAAAACAAAGTAGCAAAACAAAAATTGTTAAGGAGCGTTTCTCTGAATCCTTTACTGTCAATGCGGCATATTTCGAAACAGTTCCCCGGTGTAATCGCTTTAGATGATGTGTCGTTTGAACTCAGTAAGGGCGAGGTGCATATATTGATGGGAGAGAATGGTGCCGGAAAATCGACCTTAATGAAGATTCTGTCGGGAATATATACCGCGGATAGTGGAGAAATCATCCTCAACGATGAACACATTGTTATCAAATCTCCAAAAGATGCATTCCATGCGGGTATTTCGATGATCCACCAGGAACTCAACCCGATCCCCCATATGACGGTAGCGGAAAATATTTTCATGGGTCGGGAACCGACACTGTTTTCTTTCGGGTTGGTTAATAAAAAGGCGATGGTTGCTAATGCCAAAAATTTATTCGATCAGCTGGAAATCGACATTGATCCGGGTCTGAAAATGTCTGTACTGAACGTTGCAGAATCTCAAATGGTGGAGATTGCCAGGGCTATTTCCTACAATTCAACGATCATTATCATGGACGAGCCTACTTCGGCCATTGCTGATACGGAAGTGCAAAACCTTTTTGAAATGATTCGAAAATTAAAAGAGAAGAATGTAGCCATCATTTATATATCGCATAAGATGAATGAAATTTTTTCTATCGGTGACAGAGTGACTGTTCTCAGGGACGGGCATTTTGTGGGAACTCATAATATTGCTGCAATAAACGAACAACAGCTTATAACAATGATGGTCGGCCGGGAAGTTAGTAACATATTTCCTAAAAATAATACGAACATAGGAGATATCATTTTCTCTGTGGAAAACCTTTCGAGCAAGGGTTTGTTTGAGGATGTAAGCTTTCATGTCCGGCGAGGTGAAATTTTCGGTATCGCCGGGCTGATGGGTGCCGGGCGGACCGAGGTCGTTGAGACTATTTTCGGTATTCGAAAGAAAACGGGAGGAGGAGTCCGGCTGAATGGAACTGTGCTTGATATCCGGAGTCCGAAGGATGCAATAAGAAAGGGTATTGCCATCGTGTCCGAGGACAGAAAGATCATGGGACTGAATCTGAAATTTTCGGTAAAAGAAAATATTACTATTGTTACCTTACGGAAATACTGTACTGCTGGAATTATTCGAAAACGGAATGAAGCCAGAGCGGTGGATGAAAAGATCGATCAACTCAGGATCAAGACACCGTCCCGTAATCAGAAGACGATCTATTTAAGCGGAGGAAACCAGCAGAAGCTCGTTGTTGCCAAGTGGCTTTTATCAGTTCCGGAAGTACTCATTATGGATGAGCCTACCCGGGGTATCGACGTTGGCGCGAAGGCGGAAATACACAGTCTGATTTCGGAACTTGCAAACCAGGGAATGGCTATTATCATGATCTCTTCTGAACTGCCGGAAATAATGGGTATGAGTGACAGGGTAATGGTTATGCACGAGGGAAGAGTTACGGGGTTTGTAGACAGAGAAAATCTCGATCAGGAAGCCATAATGCATCTGGCAACAGGGCACGCAGAGGAACAGGCAGTATGAAAAACACGATGAAGAATAAGCCGGTAATTAGGTATCAAATATCAAAATATGGCATTTATATTGCATTTTTAGTGTTGGTTCTAATTATGTCTTTTGTATCTCCTTACTTTTTTAAGGTACAAAACCTTATCAACATACTAAATCAGGTGAGCATTATCGGTATTATTGCCATCGGTTCGACGATAGTCCTCCTTTCAGGGGGAATCGATCTCTCTCCCGGGGCGATTGTCGCGCTTGCCGGTGTCCTTGCGGCACATTTCGGGCATCCCGGAGAATATCCCCTTATTGTTCCTGTTTTAGTGGCCCTCAGTGCAGGGTTTTTTTTCGGATTAATAAACGGGGTCGTTACGGCTAAAGGGAAGGTTCCTCCTTTCATTGTTACCCTCGGAATGATGTCGATTGCGCGTGGGTTAGCTATGTTGGCATGCGGGGGCATGCAGGTTATTAATTTATCTGCCTCCTACAAAGCACTCGGCGGCGGAAGAGTGATTGGCATCCCGATTCTTATCGTAATTTTAGCGGGTATTGCGATTGTTTTCCATTTCATCCTTTCCAGCACACGGTTCGGCCGGCATATCTATGCCATCGGCGGAAATGAGACGGCCGCGCATGTATCGGGGCTTTCGGTGGACAGAACCAAGATTTTTGTTTACGCAATCGCTGCAACCTTATCGGGATTAGGGGGCCTGCTGTTGAGCGCGAGGACTGCAGTCGGTTCTCCCATTGCCGGAGCAGGGTACGAGCTTGACGCAATTGCTGCCGCTGTCATCGGCGGTACAAGCACCACCGGCGGAGTCGGTATGATTTTTGGAACCATTATCGGTGCTTTAATTATTCAGGTTATCAGTAACGGTTTAGATATGATTAATGTGCCCTCCTATTATCAGCAAATTGTTAAGGGCATAATTATAATTCTCGCCGTATATATCGATATTCGGACAAAGAGAAAAAGCTAGCAAATTTGATTATTAAAAGGGAGGTGGGAAAGAATTTTTATCTAGTAATGTAATAAAGTTTTAAAACAACAAGATTTTTAATCAGAAAAGGAGTTAGGAAATGAAAAAAATTGTATTGGTTGTTGTAATTGGAATGCTGATGGTTCCCGCGATGGTGTTTGCCGGTGGGGAAAAGGAATCCGGCAGTGGAAGTGATCAGATCAGAGTCGGTGCTACAATGCAGTGGTTTAACGATACGTATATCAGGCTGGTCATGAATGCTATGGAGAAACGTGCTGATGAACTCGGAGTTAAGCTGACGATTCTCGACGGTGAGGGGAAAGCTGAAAAGCAGGTTGCCCAGGTGGAAAACCTCATTGCACAAGAATACGATGTGATTATTATGAATCCAATGTCCTTAGACGGCTGTGCTCCGGCAGTTGAAGCCGCGGTTGAGGCCGGCGTACCAATTTTTACCCTTGTTTCAATCGTAAAAAACCAGGACAAGTGTGTTACCTATGTCGGCTCTGACGCACCGGAGTCGGGTAAAATACAAGGAGAGATGATTGTAAAGGAAACCGGCGGCAAAGGAGATGCGGTCCTGATTATGGGGCCGATAGGACACGATGCACAGATCGGACGCAAAAATGGACTGCTTGAAGCTTTTGAGGGGACTGATATTGATATAGTTCTTGAACAGACAGCTAACTGGCAGCGGGACGAAGCACTCTCATTGATGGAGAACTGGATTCAGGCAGGTAAAGAATTTGATATCGTTGCCGCGCAGAACGACAATATGGCCATGGGTGCGCTGATGGCGCTGGAGGCTGCGGGAAAAGCAGATGATGTTTTGGTTTTTGGTATTGATGCAACTGAAGACGCACTGAATGCAATAAAAGACGGCCGTCTCGACGGCACCGTCTTCCAGGACGCAGCCGGTCAGGGGAAGAAAGCGGTTGAAGTTGCCGTACAGATAGCACAGGGTGAAGATATAGACGATGTTATTTTTATCCCCTATCTGCCGGTGGACGAAAGTAACTACAAAGAATACATGAAATAATCATTTACAGATGAGCAGCCGCCGGAAGGCGGCTGCTCAATCTAAACGAAGGAGTCTCACATGGCCCGCGAACCGTCGATGGAACAGACAGCGTTAGGACTCATGACGACG
>CAYTSI010000134.1:0-7570 GCA_964440465.1 uncultured Spirochaetales bacterium | reverse complement strand
AGCAAAAAATGAAAACCGCAGTACAATTCGGGGCCGGAAATATCGGCCGCGGCTTTATGGGACAGCTGTTCCGGGAGGCCGGATATAAAACATATTTTATTGAATATAACAAAGAACTTGTTGCCATGCTCAATGAAGCGGGGCGGTACCCGCTCCGTCTTTTGGACGCGTACTCAAAAAAAGAAATCAATCTGACAATTGACAATATCGAGGCGGTTACCACGGAGGAAACGGAACGGGCCGCTGAAATTTTTGCCGGCGCAGACATAGCAGGCACGGCAGTCGGGGAGAGGGCCCTCGAGGCCATAGCTCCCATTGCGGCCGCGGGAATACGGAAGCGGATGTCCGGGCCCCGGGGACCTTTGGATATATATATGTGTGAAAATATGTATCCCGCCGGAGACACCTTGAAGAAATATGTTTTTGAATTTCTTTCAGGGGAAGAACAGGAGTGGGCCGAAAACAACATCGGGTTTGTATCGACCAGCGTTGCCCGGATGGTGCCCGCTCCTGACAAACGGTTCGAGCATGAAGGGCCCCTCTTTGTCGTTGCCGATTCATATCACAAGCTTCCTTACGATTTACCCGCCCGCCGCGCCCCGGAACCGCCGATAGAGGGGTTGAAAGGCGTTTCCAATTTCAAGGCGGAGGTGGAGCGGAAGCTGTACACCCATAATTTAGGACACGCCGCCATGGGGTATATCGGTTATTTAAAAGGATATACGTACGTGCATGAGCCCTTCGAGGACGATTTTTTACGGCCCATCTTCGACGGCGCCCTGGAGGAGACCGCCGAGGCTTTGGTTAAATTGTATCCTAAGGACATCGATCAGGAAGAACACCGCGAAATACGGAAAGACGTTAATGTACGTTTCGGCAACCCCCTGCTGATGGATTCCCTCACCCGGGTGGCGAGGGACCCGTTGCGAAAACTTGGAAACAGCGACAGACTTGTGGGCAGCGCGAAGTTATGTCTGGACTATGGAATATTTCCTGAATATATTGCATATATATGTGGAGCGGCTTTCTGCTACGATTATCCGGAAGACCCGAAGGCGGTGGAACTACAGGAGATAATTGCAGCGAAGGGAATTGAAGCCGCCGTTAACGAGGTTTCCGGAGTAGGTCCCGCGAGTCCTTTAGGAAAAAAGATAATTGAATCCTACAACGATTTGCGGAAAAAACGGGAGACCTGGAAGTAATATTTTTAAGGAGCAATGAACATGAAAACAAAAGCGGTACGGCTGTACGGAAAAAAAGATCTTCGCTTAGAGGAATTCGAGCTTCCTCCCATCAAAGATGACGAAATTTTAGCACACATTATTTCCGACAGTATCTGTATGTCGTCCTATAAAGAAGCAATGCAGGGAAGCGACCATAAGCGTGTTCCCGATAATCTCGATACCAACCCCGTTATTGTCGGCCATGAATTCTGCGGCGAAATTCTCGAAGTTGGAAGCAAATGGAGCGGTAAATTCAAAGCCGGCGACAAATTCGGTATACAGCCGAACATCAAATGGCCCGGAATTATGGACGGCCTCGGGGCCCCCGGTTATTCCTATCCCTATGCCGGCGGCGCGGCAACCAATATTATTATTCCGAATGAGGTCATGGAGCAGAACTGTCTGTTGGAATACGACAACGAAGCGTTTTTTTACGGTTCCGTTGCCGAACCGATGTCCTGCATCGTTGCCGGATTTAAAGCGTCGTATCATATCGAGGAAAACTACATTCACCACATGGGAATTAAAGCAGGCGGTAATATGGCCATCCTTGCCGGAGTAGGGCCCATGGGCCTCGGGGCCATCGATTACGCGCTGCATAACGACGACAAACGCCCCGGACTGATTGTTGTAACGGATATCGACGATGCCCGCTTAACCAGGGCGGAATCGATTTATACCCCGGAAATGGCGAAGGAAGAAGGGATTGAGCTTGTCTACGTCAACACGAAGGACGTCGACGACCCGGAAAGATATCTGCTGTCGCTTACCGACGGCGAGGGGTACGATGATGTCTTTGTTTACGCTCCGGTCCGCCCCGTTTTGGAACAGGGTGATAAAATCTTAGGCTATGACGGGTGTTTAAACTTTTTCGCGGGGCCGACCGACAGCCAGTTCTCGGCAACGTTGAACTTTTACGACGTACACTATATGTCCCACCATATCGCCGGAACTTCCGGGGGAAATACCGACGACATGCTCGACTCCCTTCGGCTGATGGGAAACGGCAGGGTAAACCCCGTGGCCATGATTACCCACATCGGCGGATTGAACGCGGCGGCGGAAACAACCCTACACCTGCCGAACATCCCCGGCGGGAAAAAGCTTATTTATACGAACATCGACCTTGAACTTACCGCCTTGGACGATTTCGAGGCGAAGGGAAGCGATACTCCCCTCTTTGCCGAACTCGCGAAAATTATCGCGGGGAACAAGGGGCTTTGGTCAGCGGAGGCTGAGAAATATCTCCTGGAAAGCGCGAAAGCGATATAGGAAGGTCCGGATATCGGCATGGCAGTCTTTTTTGCAGGGGTTGATCTGGGTACCAGCGGAATTAAGGCCGGCATTGTCGATACGGAAGGAAACATTCTCGCCGAGGAGTATTGGGACACTGAGTTGACCTCTTCCGGACCCGGGCGGATGGAACAGGATCCCGACGCGTTTTACCATACTACGCTTCGTATTGTAAAAGCGGCGAAGGAAAAGGCCGGTGTGGACGCTGCCGACATCGCCGGCCTGGCTATCGACGGACAAATGGGCGGGATTATCGGTATTGACCGGCATTTCCGGTCCGTTACCGGCCTGGATATGGGCCTGGACATCCGTTCGGAAAAATACAATGCCCGTATGCATCAGGAAAAAG
The DNA here is from genome assembly GCA_964440465.1 of uncultured Spirochaetales bacterium. GTDB lineage: Bacteria > Spirochaetota > Spirochaetia > SPDA01 > CAZSGZ01 > CAZSGZ01. The sequence goes on along the minus strand of CAYTSI010000134.1, from coordinate 4,705 downwards.
GCGGAAAACTTGCGTCAATTACCTGCGGATCTCCTAGGAACACCCCGAAAATGGTGATGTGGCAGCGGGAACAACCGGATATCTATAAAAAAATTTGTAAGTTTGTGACCTTAAGCGGATACGTTGCCGGGAAAATTGCCGGGCTGTCCGGGGAAGAGGCTTTTATCGATTACACCCTTCTGTCGTTTTTTGGAAACGAGGACGCCCATCGGCTGTGCTGGTCGAAGGAGCTTACCCGTGCTTTCGAACTGGACATGGAGAAGCTTCCCCGGGTTGTCGACCCCTGGGATGTTGTCGGAACACTAACGAAAGAAGCCGCCGCGGAATCGGGACTGCAGCCGGGGATGCCGGTAATGGCGGGCGCGGGCGACCAGCCCGCGGGCCACCTGGGCGCCGGGTTTTTACAAGCCGGACAGCTTTTGGATGTGTCGGGAAGTACGACCCTCATGTTCTGCAGTGTCGATAGTTTTGTTCCCGACACGGAAGAGCACGCCGTTATGTACATGCCCTCGGTAATAAAGGGGAAGTACACCGCTTTCACCTACATCAACGGCGGGGGGATTACGCTGAAGTGGTTCCGGGACGAGTTTGCCGCCGGGCTTTCCTGGGAGGAATTGACGGAAAAGGTAAAACAGGTACCGCCGGGCTCGGAAGGTCTCTTGTTTGTACCCTATTTCGGCGGCAGACAGTGTCCCTACGGCGCGGAACTGCGGGGATCGTGGACGGGACTTAACTGGGGGCATACAAAGGCACATTTATTCCGTGCTATTTTAGAGGGGTTAAGTTATGACTATGCCTTCGGCCTTGAACATATGTACCGTCTTTTCCCGGACATCGACAGGAAAGCGATAGACGGGGCCGGCGGGGGTTCAAAAAATCCTGTCTGGAACCAGATAAAGGCCGATGTGCTGGGGATTTCCTACGCCCGGCTGGGAGACTACCAATTCGCCCTCCGGGGCTGCGCGATTATTATCGGATATTCTTTAGGGATATTTACGGACATGCGGAAAACCGCCGAAAAAATGAACGAAACCAACGAACGGACAATTTTCGAACCGGACCCGGCGCGGACCGAAGCCTACCGCCCCTATTACGAAGCTTTTAAACGGGTCTTCTTTGAATCGGCGGACGAAACCATGGAGCGTCTGTACCGGGCGGAAGAGCTCCGTTAAGGCGGTTGCAGTACGGGGAGGGGGGGTGTATACTTTCCCACCGGAGGACCGGTGGAGCGCCCAAGTCCGATCTATACAGAAAAAAGCCGCTGCCAGGACTGTTATAAATGCGTTAGAAACTGCCCCGTTAAAGCGATAACCATCGAAAACGGTTCGGCCAGAGTGGAAAAAGAACTCTGTATGTACTGCGGGACCTGTGTGCTGGTTTGTCCCCAGGGAGCGAAAACGGTCCGAAACGATCTCCCCGCCGTACGGCAGCTGCTTCAGGACAAAAAAAGGGTGTATGCCGCTGTAGCACCATCGTATGTCAGTGAATTCCCGGATATCGGGCCGGAAAATCTTATTACTGTTCTTTTGCGTCTCGGCTTCGCGGGTGTTTCCGAAACCGCCCTCGGCGCCCAGGAGGTCTCCGCGGAAATTGCCCGTCGTCTCGCCGAACAGCAGGACAATATACTCATTTCATCGGCATGCCCGGTCATCGTGGAATATGTAAAAAAATACTTTCCCGATTACGGAAGCTCGGTCGCGGACATGCTGTCGCCGCTTCTCGCGCAGTGCAGACTGCTGCGGCGGGAGTATGGAGATGACATCGGGATTGTGTTTATCGGACCCTGCATAGCCAAAAAGCGGGAGGCCGATTTCTTTCCCGACCTGCTCGATGCATCACTTACATTCCACGAATTCCGGTTTTGGCTGGAGAGTGAGGGGCTTTCGCTGCGGGAACCGCCGGCTGCAGCCGAAAACCTTTCCTTTGTGCCGGAAAAGGCACGGGAGGGAGTTTTATACCCGGTGGACGGCGGGATGACGGCCGGAATTAAGGCCAACTGCAGTGTCAGCGATTTATCATGCATGGTGTTTTCCGGCATTACCAACATTCCGAATGTACTCTCAGGGCTGCTTTCCGCGCGGTTTGCTTCCACACTCTTTTTAGAGCTGCTTGCCTGCAGCGGAGGATGCATCAACGGCCCGGGGGGGCGGTCCCGGGGGGAAACCGTACGGAAAAGGATTACCGTATTGTCCCGAGCGGACCTCTCCGCGGGGGAGGATACCGCTGCCAAACTCCGGCCTCCCGCGGTCGACATTACCGCTTCGCGCGGCCATCCGGCAGTGGAACAGGAGGAGTTTTCCCCGGCGGAAATCCGGGAAGCTTTAGAAAGCGTAGGGAAATATTCACCGGCGGACGAACTCGACTGCAGCGGCTGCGGCTACGCAAGCTGCCGGGATTTCGCCGCCGCCCTCGTATCGGGAAAAGCGGAACGGACAATGTGTGTTTCCTATACGCGCCGTATCGCCCAAAAGGAATCGAACAAACTTCTCGCGGCGATGCCCAGCGCGGCGGTCATTCTTGATGCAAACTTGAAAATTCTCGACTGCAACAGACGGTTCGCGGCGTTTCTAGGCGATGAGATCGAACATATCTTTAATGAAGGAATCAGCTTAGAAGGCGTTAAAATTGAAAAGTACCTCCCCTTTGCCGATCTGTTCAAACAGGTCCTGAAAACCAATGAAGAAATTTCCAATTACGACGTAAAATTGAAACATTACGTGTTAAGCTGTACCATTTTCCCTGTCGAGACCCATGCCGTTGTCGGGGCGATACTGCAGGACGTTACCGAGCCGGTGGTCCGAAAGGAGCAGGTAATCGGCAGGGCCCGGCAGGTTATCCGGAAAAACCTCGCGACGGCGCAGCAGATTGCTTCGCTTTTAGGTGAAAACGCCGCGGATTCGGAAGCCATCCTCGATTCAATTATCAAGACCTTTACCACGCCGCATGACAAAACAAAGTAAGCGCTTCTTTATCGATGTTGATTTTCTTACCGAGCCGGGGGCCGGTAACTCTACCGCCGGCAGCATGTTCCTTTCAAATGTTCCTGAGGACAGGTCCCGTGTCGTCAGCGTGCTGGCCGAGGGCGAGGGCTGCGGTGCGCGTGCCGGTGTTACCGCCTCTCTAACGGCGACCATGGCCCTCCGCCTTGCGGAGAAAGGTATCAGCCTTGAACAGATCGCGGAGCTGATTCTGCATTCTCCGGAAACAACGTTTATCGAGAAGCTGGACTCTCCTTCTTTTTCGGTGCTGGAGGCACGTTCCGGAGGCACAGTGGAAATTCTCGAGTTTGGTCATCCACCGGTGCATCTCTACCGGCAGGGCAATGATCTTCCGCTCGGAAGGGAACCGATTGCACTGTTTGACGATTTGAACAAAACGGTGTACCGAAGCAGGGCGGCCTGTGAATCAGGTGACCGGATAATGCTCTTTACCGAGTCTTTTGCCGACCGTTTCGGGGGGTTGGATGCCCTCAACTCAACAATCAAAAAACTGATACGAAACGACCCGACACTTTCTTCCCGTGACCTTATTCACCGTGCGTATGAAACAAGTTTCGAATTAACAGGCAGCCAGCCGCCGGGGGCTTCACGCCGCTGTTTTACCGCGGCCTCCCTGTTTCTCCGAAGGCCCCGGAAACTGCTCATTGCCACCGGCGCGCCATACGAGAAGGCAAAAGACCCTCTCCTGGCAAAACGGACCGCGGCGTTCGACGGAAAAAAAGCGGTCTGCGGCGGTACGACGGCGGCAATTATCAGCCGGGAGCTGGGCAGGCACTTGGCGCTTGATGTACAACAGGCGGGCGAAAGCGTGCCCCCGACCATGGTGATGGAGGGGATCGACCTCATTACCGAAGGGACGCTTACCTTAGGAAGGGTCATCAGCATTCTCGAATACGGCGCCGCCGCCGATTTCCGCCCGAGGGACGCGGCGGAGCAGCTTGCAGCCCTCATGCTGGACAGCGACATTATCGAGTTTCTCGTCGGTACGAGGATTAACGAAACCCACCAGGACCCGAACCTCCCCGCGGAATTGGACATACGGAGAAACGTCGTCCGGCGGATATCCCGGGTATTACAGGAACGGTATGTAAAAGAGGTAACGGTAGAGTTTATGTAACTAATCGGCTGTATAGTCAAGAAAATGCATATTCCCCCAGTGTGAAAACGGGAATTTTAATTGTCGTCAGGCGGGAATTAAAATTGTCGCTGATCACCCCCCCGGTGCCGGCTACGGCACTCCCGACCAATCTTCTATTCTTAAATTTTCCACTCTTTCAAATTCATTTACATTGTGTGTTACTAATATTCCGTCATTTTCCAATACTGTTGACGCAATTATCAAATCATTTGGTCCTATTATCTTTCCCGCTTTTTCTCTTGTTACTTTAAAACTATAATCATCTATTGATCCATATAATTTTTTGAAATTATCAGGCCATGCATTGAACATTGATTCATTCAATTTTCTTACAACATACTTTGATATGGATACATGCTCTAATTGCGCGGCGGTTTCTATTTTTTGTAATGTTTTTTCGTCTATATAAAGTGATAATTGCGGCATCATTATCTCCTTATATTATATAATATACTTGTTTTTATCCTATTTCAAGTCTATTTTTTGTATTGCCCCCGGTCCTCATCCTGTGCTTCACTCCAGACAGCAGAGGTCCATGTCCTTTGCCGCTTTTGTTTCGTCTAAGCGG
>CAYTSI010000133.1:0-7572 GCA_964440465.1 uncultured Spirochaetales bacterium | reverse complement strand
GCTCCGCCCAAATTGGCTCCCGTTGGTCGCCAACTTCGGGTACTCGCGGACGTTATAGGAAATACTTGGGAGGCCACCATTATTTTGAAAAGATACATACGCGAAGGAAAATAAGAAATACTCGGCCGTCTTGGATGCTCGCCGTCCATAACCAAAGGGAGTTTGATTAAGTGAACAAAGAGAAAATTACTTTATCCGAACTTGAATCTTTCCTGCTGAAAGCTGCCGATATTTTGCCGACAGCGCGGGCAAGAAAGGCGGCGAATTTTATACTCCTGCCAAGGTTGTAAGGTTGTTGGTTCAGCTCGTCAAGCCACAGGCCGGTAAAAAAGCCGACCTTATGTTCGTCCAGCACATGCTGGCCAGCCTCAAGGACGACGGCCACATGGCCATCATCAGTTTACCTCAAGGTCTGTTTTACGGCACCGGCATTCCCGCCTGTGTGCTGGTCTGCAACAAAAACAAGCCGGATCATTTGCGGGGCAAAGTGCTGTTTATCAATGCGGACCGTGAATTTGCCGAAGGCAAATCAAGGACATCTGGGCCATCAGCAAACAGACAGCGGCGGAACTGGTTTATCGCCGGGCGGACGCCGCTTTACCGCTGATGGGGATGCAGTCCTTTGACAAACAGCGTGAGTTATTGACCCATGCCGGAAAAATCAGCCACCAGACGGCGATGGAAAAATCGACGCTGGAGTATGACAAATACAAAGAGGAACAGAGGAAAATTCAGCATGAGGAAAGCCTTCGAGAACTTGAACAGGATTTAGAACAATTACAGCCGCCTCAAAAAAGTGAAGATATATGAAATTTATGTTGAATTGTTTGAATATGATGCTGATGCCCTGCAAGGATGTCACTAATCGGCATCGATGACCACGGCAATCTCCGCTCCGAAGAAACCCATCAGTTCAAGGATTCATCCTTGGGGCGGATTCCGGTGGAGCGGGAGGTGAATGCTTTTGGCGATGTTGGTGAATGGTACAGTGGAGGAACCCCCTGCACTCCGGCTGAGAATACGGGAACGTTTTTAGGAGAAGAAAAGAACGTACATGTGTAAAAAAACGAATTTCGTATGGCAGCCGCCTCCCAAGCACATCACATAATAAAAAATAAATCTACATAGGAGTGTCTGTTGTCGGGAGATGCTCCCGGATAACCTGTTGCTGATAAGCAATATCTTCAACTTCCTTTATCCAAAACCCGTCCTCTCCCCAGGCGGGGAAATGGGTAAAAAAGCCGGGGTCATCTTTCTGCGAGGCGCACCAGGTAAGGAAATAGATAATCCGCATAAACCGGAGGGGCTCCACCAGGGAAAGGGCGGCGGAGTCGAAATCCATAAACTGTGTGTAGCCGTACAGCAGAAGGTCGGTTTCCACGGTACATTCGGAGAGATGACCGGGAAGGAGAAGCCACAAGTCCTGCACCGCCGGTCCGGTCATCATATCGTCGAAGTCGATGACAAGGAGTCCCTCTTCGAGCCGGTCTAAAATGTTCCCCCGGTGACAGTCCCCGTGGATCCGGAGATAGTCGATATCCCGGAAGAACGGTTCGATCAGGTCGATCGTCCCGGTACAGAGTCTGGAAAACTCGGGCGCCAAATCGGGAGGGATTAAGCCGCTTCCAAGCAGTTCTTCCGCCTGAGCAGCCGTCGTCTCACGGGGTGAACAGATGGTCCTGCGGCACGCCTCTTCCCGCTTCCCGACACGGTGCATCCGGCCGACGATGGCCCCTAAACGTACCCAGTCCTCGTCACAGGCAATGTCAAAGGTCCTGCCGCCCCGGAGGGGAAAAACAGTGTAGAGAAGGTCTTCAGCTTCCAAAAGGGTCGTCCCCTCGCCTGTCTCTAAGGGCGGCACCACGGGGACCTCCTCCCGGGCGCACTGGAGCAGGTAACGGTGCTCCTCCAGTATCCCCTCCTTACTCCACCGATTAGGAGAGTAAAACTTGATAATGTAGGGAACATCGCCCTCGTCCCTCACGCCGTACACCCGGTTTACATAGCTGTTGTAGGGGGTAATGACGCCGTCGAGAGTTTTCTGCAGGTAGTTTTCCCCGGCGGACAAAATCGTATCCGGCCTCAAGCGGGTAAGGGATGGTGATGAAATACGCGTGCTCCTGTTAGTAAATGATAAAAGGCAAGTCCGTATTTTACGTACTTGCCGGTAAAACATCAACATCTTTGCCCGGCTGCCCGCGTCAGATCGTTGTAAGCCACTTCTTCCGGAACATCTAAATCGCTGATTTTAGGTATTTTAGCATCGGTGCTGACATCTACGAGATATAATGGAACTGCACATGAAGTAGAAATTATCATTAACCGAGGAAAGAAATATGGAAAGAATACCAACAGTTACAACTACAATGACAAGTGTAATGCCCCGGGGGTCGTCATAAGTTCACTTTTTGTGTATATTGTTCTACATCAATTAGGGAGAATAACGGAATGAAATTGAAAGCATACCACTGCAGTCACTGTAACGAAGAAAAAATTATTGACGCGGAAAAAAACACGCCGGAGTGCTGCGGGGAAACGATGCAGCAAATTCCTTTAGATGATTGTTCGAAACCGTACAATCCTGAAAGCGCCCGGTTAGATGAAGCGGACGATGCCTGCGACGACGGTGTAAACTAAGCAACAGTTCAACGAACTATGAATTTCCCCATCCTTCCTTTTATAACTTTCTCACTCGTCACTATCTTTACGCCCGGACCGAACAACATCAGCTCCATGGGTTTCGGGGTAAAATACGGGTACCGGGGGACGCTGAAATACCTGATCGGTATTTGTGTCGGCGCATTTGCCGTTTTCATGCTCGGCGGTTTTTTTTCCAGCCTTATCGCCGAATATATTCCGAAAGTATTTCCCTACTTGAAATACGCGGGCGCTGCATACATCGTGTTTCTAGGCATTCAGGTAATGCGTTCGTCCATTTCTCAAAAAAAAGAGACAAAAGCGGAGGCGCGTTTCTACCAGGGTATCCTGCTGCAGTTTCTCAATGTAAAAGGAATTATCTACACCCTGACGGTGTTCACCGTTTTTATCCATCCCCATTTCCACTCTGTCCTTATAAATCTCATTTTTGCCGGGCTCCTGAATATCGTCGTTTTTCTCTCGATTTCTCTCTACACCATCGGCGGGAATGTGGTAAAAATGCTCGTTAAACGGGAACGGGTGTACCGGGCAATAAATATCGTGTTAGGCCTCGCGCTTATCTATTCGGCGGTTGCAATTATTTTGTCCGACGCGGCCGGACGGTCCCTTCAAGCAAGTACTCCCCGGACATTGCAAAACATCCGTATCTTGGTACGGGAAAAACACACTGCGATCTGCCCGATTAGGTCGGGACAGAATGCCCGGTTACATTTCGCAGCAGATATCGTTCCTGCCCCGCTCTTTGGCTGTGTAGAGACGCTTGTCGGCTAAATCGATAAAATCCGCTATCGTTTCAGCTTCTCTTCTCCCCGCCACTCCGAGGCTTACGGTCAGTCGAAGTCCCTGCCGCACCCCGTCCCACGGATAGTCCTCGGTCTGCCGGCGCACTTTCTCACAAATTGTAACCGCCTGGTCTTTATCCGTTTCCGGGAAGAGCAGCAGAAACTCTTCACCGCCGTACCGGGCCACCGAATCGACCCCCCGGATTGAACCGCGGAAGATAACGGCAATTTCCCGGAGCACTTCATCCCCGATATTGTGTCCGTATGAATCGTTCACTTTTTTGAAAAAATCCAAATCGGCAAAAGCGATAGCCAGGTCCCTGTCGTACCGGACGGCCCGGTCCCATTCCTCCATAAGCTTTGTATCGATATACCGCCGGTTTCTAAGGCCCGTCAAACTATCCTCTAAACTCATCCGCTCCAGCCGTTCCTGCTGCTGCCGGATAATTTTTTTGGAAAAAAAGTTCTTTTTCAAATTTTGATACATAATTTGAGACAGGGTACCGGCTATAAAAAAAACGAGAGTGCTGTTTATGTAATTTCCGATAAGCACGTCCCTGTCTGTTTGGAACAGTGAAATTCCCGCCAACAGAAGAATGTGGGCGGGGACAAACAGCAGAAAGCGGGGAAGTATCGGCAGATACACGGCAACGGAAAGTGCCAGCAGTCCGATTACATACACCGTAATTTCTCCGTGGATAAGCTGATCGATTGAAGAAACCGCCGCGGCAATAAGCAGAAGAAAGGCAAAAAACGCAATGGTAATAATCTTGTGCAGGGCCCGAATTTCCTCGGGAACGGAGGCTTTAAAGATGTAAAGAAGAGCGAGAAAAAAGACCAGCCCGGCAGTTAAAATAATGTGGAGGTAATACAGGTACCGGTATCCCGAATGCTCAGCCAGGGTGCCCGCTAAGAGCCTTCGAACATCGAGGACAAGGAGAAACAGGTGAATAACAATAAGACCGACAATGTAGATTTTCGCCCTGTTGATGTTTGTATAATACAGTTCCTGCTGCAGTGTTTTTTTATCTTCCGCCGTTATTCCGTTATTTTTCATATTAACAAGCATCATACCACAATAGACGGTATAAATACAGTAATTTAACAGCTTGACTATTCCCGCGTATTTTACTATGATTATGATAGTCCCGCCTCAAGGAAACCACTATTTTTAAGGAAATTCAATATTGACATTTAACGATTTTCATCTCGATCAAAATATATTAAAGGCCGTCGGCGAAATGGGCTTCGAGGTCCCGACGCCGGTACAGGCCGAAATAATCCCGGAAATTATGGCGGGCACGGAAGATATCGTCGGACTTGCCCAGACTGGGACCGGGAAAACGGCGGCATTCGGCCTCCCCTTAGCAGAACTTCTCAAAGACAGGGAGAACAGGACCCTTGCCCTCGTTCTCTGCCCGACCCGGGAACTGTGTATGCAGATCTCCGGAGACATTAAAGATTTCTCTAAATATCTGCCGGGGATGACGGTAACTCCCGTCTACGGCGGCGCGGGAATAGAACAGCAGATACGGGCGCTAAAAAAAGGGAGCAGGATTGTCGTAGCTACTCCCGGCAGGATACTTGACTTAATACGGAGAAAGGCCTGCGACATCAGCGGGATCGAATATCTTATTCTCGATGAAGCGGACATCATGCTGAATATGGGTTTTAAAGAGGAGCTCGATGCAATTCTCGAAACCGCCCCGAAAGAGCGCCGGACCTTGCTGCTGTCCGCGACTATGCCGCGGGAAATCCGTACCATTGCCGAAGAATATATGAACGCCCCGAAGGAAATTGTTTTAGGCAAAAAGAACGCCGGCATCGAGTCGGTTTCCCACTCATATTTGCTTGCGGACCGGAGGGAGAAATACGCCGCGCTGAAGCGCCTTGTCGATTACTATCCCGATGTGTACGGAATTATTTTCTGCCGGACCAAACGGCAGACCCAGGAAATTGCCGACGCCATGATTAAAGACGGCTATAACGCGGAAGCACTCCACGGGGACCTTTCGCAGGCGCAGCGGGAATTCGTTATGAGGAAATTCAGAGACCGAAGACTTCAGCTATTAGTGGCTACCGACATCGCCGCCCGGGGCCTCGATGTCGACGATTTAAGCCACATAATACATTACGAACTTCCCGATCAGCCCGCGGTATACACACACCGGAGCGGCAGGACCGGGCGGGCGGGAAAAACCGGGGAATCCGTTTCCATCATCAGCAGCAGGGAAATACAGAAAATTAAACGGATTGAAGGTGTTGTGAAACGAAAAATTGAAAAAGTACCCGTCCCGACGGGGAAACAGATTTGCGCGAAACAGCTTATCCGCCTTACTGAAAAAATACGTGACGCCGAAGTGGAAGAAGAACAGATCGCTCCGTACATGGAAATTATCGAAACGATGCTGTCCGGATTGAACCGCACGGAACTGCTGAAGCATATTGCCTCCCTTGAGTTCAACAGGTTCCTCCGCTATTATAAAGACAATCCTGAGCTGAAAGCGTCGGAGAGTTCCATACGAAGCGGAAGGGGCGGCAGCGCGGGCAAAAAAAAGCACCATCAATTTACCTACATGAGCGTTAACCTCGGGAAAAAACACCGAGTGCTGCCGCCGGAACTGATCGGCCTCGTGAACCGGAGCACGAAAAACCGTAATATTCAGATAGGGCGGATCGATATCGGCCCGCAGAGCACCCGCATGGAAGTTGAAAACCGTTTTGCCGGAGAAGTACATGCCGCGCTGAACAATTTTTCCTATCAGGGCAGAAAACTGAAAACGGACATTATCGGACCGGCAAAACCGGAGTACGGAGGAAAACATCCCGGCAGTTACGGCATAAAAAAGAAGAAAAAAAAGAAATATTCTTGACGCGTGCAAGTACTTGCCCTACTATAAGACAATACAACCATAACTGAAGGGGCATATAAATGACAAAAAAAACCACTCTTGTTCTGTTGATCGGTCTGTTGCTCTGCACCGGTCAATTTGTTTTTTCACAGTCCGCACTGCCGGAACACCAGTTCGCGGCGGGGAGCTGGTATTTACGGGGAAACCGTCTGCATCAAAGCGATTCGGAGCATGGACTGGCGAAGGTCAATATAAAAATACCCCAGTCCGGCTCGATGCGGTATCGCTTCAATGTTCGGTTTGAAGGGGGAATGGAAGATATGCACGGCGGATTTGGAATTCACGTATTCGCGGACTCTTCGTACCCGGCGGCGTCCTGGGGCAGCGGAAAATCATATCTTCTGTGGCTTAACTTTGATGCCGATCCGGTCCTGAAAGAAATCCCCCGCGGCTTGAGTGCCCAGGTATACCGCAGTTATTCCCATTCCTACATGGAACTCATGAGAAGTGTCGACCTAAACAGCTACGGATACATTTTAGATAACGCCTCCGCCGATACCATACTGCCGATCGACATTATCGTAAACGGCAATACGGGAGACGTGCGGATAGCAAACCCGCTGAATAGCGACACGTACTTTACACTCAACTTGGGAAACAAAGCACCGCTTCGGGGCAGCTGGATTGCACTCCGGACAAACGGAATGGCGGCAAGCTTCGGGCTGATGGAGTAATCAACTACGGCGCCGTTGTTTGTATTTTATGTTTCGATGCAAGCATAACGATAAAATACATAACGGCAGCAACAATAATAGTGTCAAGCGCGGTTATCGTTGTGATACGTACTTTGGTATACTGCACAAGAAATCCGATTACCTTAATGAGCCTTACGGAACCCGATACCCCGCCGTATAATCTCAATTACGGCATCCACATCCCCCTCGAGCTGCTCTTTTGTAAAGGGCGGTTCCAAGCGGGGGTTCCGTACCAATTCCTCTAAAATAGCGTCATACTTTTTCTCCACATATTCTCTCAGGGTCAGGGTAAGCTGATTAATGGTGTGGACAACAAGGCCGATATCTATATCGTTTTGGACCTCGCCCGCCGCCGCGCCGGACGACCTGTTTCTGAACACAGTCTACACCAAACTAGCATCAGAAAAAGCGGTAAATACGTATTTACTGTCTAAACCGCGCTGGGAAGGCATATTTTCGCAAAAAAAATTAACTTTTTTTGAAAATTTGACTAAAATTTGAAATCAGGATATGATTTTTCCCTGT
>CAYTSI010000132.1:0-7607 GCA_964440465.1 uncultured Spirochaetales bacterium | reverse complement strand
GGCTCAACTTCCCGCTCTTCTCCCCTTCCCTTTCCTTCTGTCAAAGATCAATAAAAAGGCCCGACCCAGTTATTAGGGCGGACTTATAATATACCGTATTCCGTAAAAAATGTCAATAAATGCTATTTCTTTGCTGCGATTACAGTACCTTTATATAATAAAGGTGATAATATAAAAAATTAGAATTCATGTCAATACTGTTTGTTTCTTTTTTTTATAATAATTTCCGCTGCCTCCATGAAACCTTTTCCATGAGACGCGGAGGCTATATACGCGGGACGGTCCCTCATACCGTCTAAAAAAGGCCCGATGTTGCTCACCCCCACAGTGAGAGGGAAGAACGCAAACATCGGTTCATCGTTCGGACTGTCACCGCAGTACAGCAGCCTGCTTTTATCGGCGGATATATCCGCACCGTAGATATTCCGCAGCAGGAGCAGGACCATGTCCAGCTTGTCGTATGCTCCGAACCAGACATTGACATGAATGGAGCTGATCTTTGCCCGGGCGCCGTACGATTCCGCTATCCGCTGGATTTTCGCGGCATCTTCCAGCCCCAGCTCTCCTTCCTCCCTGAAATCGAAGGCCACATCGTACAGGCGGTAGGGCTGATCGCCTGCTACAGCGGTCCCCGGGACATCCCGGAGGACCTCGGCTTTTATTTTCTCAAAACGGGCCGCCTTGTTTCCTTCGGGATGCACATCCGGATGAAGGAGAAGCTCCAGACTCCGCCCCGTACGGTGCGTACGATACATGGCAAAGGCGCCGTTTTCCCCGACAACAGCATCTACCGGCCATTGCCGCAGAATACAGTCACACCACCCCGCCGGCCTGCCGGTTACGGGAATGAGTGTATATCCGAAATCATGCAGCATCCATAACGCTTCGTATGATTCCCGGCACAATCTGCCCTCGGCGGTGAGTGTGTCGTCGATGTCGGTACAGATGAACTCAACTGCCGAACACTCCTCCCGGGTTAGAGCATCAAGAGGTTTCATCGGTACTGCCTGCCGCGTGAAAAAACCGAAACAAATAGACGCAGAAGGAGGCGAGTGAAATCCCCGCGGTAACGACAAACAGGATAAAGACCGCCGTATACAGGCCGGTCACCTGAAAAGCCGCCCGGCCCCGCCCGTGCCCTTCAGCGGTATACAGCAGCAGCCCTCCCGCCGCGGAAATAGTGTAAAATACCGCTTTGATCTTACCCGCCAGATTTGCCCCCACCGTTTTCCCCTTCGAGAGGGCGAAAATACGAAGAAACGTAATCCCAAGCTCCCGGTACAGCAGAATGATAAAGATCCACGGCGGCATAAGGCCCGCTAATGTGAAACAGAAAAAAAAAGTCAGCCTGCTTACTACATCGGCAAAAGGATCGAACAGCTTCCCGATATCGCTTACAAGTCCCAGTTTACGGGCGGCATATCCGTCGGCAACATCGGATAGTTCGATAACACCCCAAACAGCCCATACTCCGACAGTCAGCCAGATAGCGGAATATCCCGCCCAGCGGGGCAGAAAAAAAACAACGAAAAACAGCGGAGAAGCCAGTATTCGGAGCAGCGTAATCTTGTTTGGAAGAGTCACCCGCACAGTATCGGTATTCCCTTATATCTTGTCAAGGAAATGAAAATATCGGCTCCGTGTGAAGCACCGGTCCCTCTACCCCCGTTTCGAGAAGGATACGGTAGCGCTGAAATACCGGCGGACGAAAAGGTTTTACGTACAAAAGCGAAAACGCAACACCCGGCAGCCTGCGGGCGAAGGCAGCCGCCTCCTGTTTTCCCTCGGTGTATAAATCGGGACCGGGGAACATCCCGTTCAGCAGGTAGAGGGTTTTTCCGCCGTATAAAATGAAATGTTTGCTTATTGAAAGGGTCGATACGACCGGGGTTACCGAATTACCCTCTAGTTCCAAAATACCGGAGCTGCCGTCCGTACCTGCTTCGATTCGAACCTGTCCGTTCCTGTATTCCAGAACCCGAAACCACCCCGCGTCTCCGCCCTTACCAATACAGGCGAGAGGATAGGTAATAAACCCGAAATATACAATAAAAATAATCAGCAGAAACAAAACCGCTATACCGACGCTCTTTTTAAACCGGAAAGCAAGACCGCAGACACCGGCGGCAGCCGCGCCGTAGTAGACCATGTCTTGGGAGGTAAAGGAGCGCCAGCCGGCAATAAAGAAACCGGCAAGGCCGGCTGATAGAAACAGGGACGCGAAAATATATACCAGCGTCCATTTCCGTACCCTGCCGCGGCGCGGATTGTAGCTGTCAGCCGGGGGAATTGTCATTTGGGCCAATGTTATGCCGAAAAAACAGCCTGAGAGAAATATCCAGAGATAGGGATTACCCGGATTAACGACCTGACAGGCCATAAACGGCACCAAATTTTTTACCGATATACTCCAGAAAATATCCCGGGTCCAGTTCGCTGCCGCTGATATTTCGACAAATTTCCCCGGCTGTGTAGATACTGCCGGAAGCATGGATATGTTCCCGCAGCCACCGCAGGATTTCCGTAAATGCGCCCGCTTCAATTTTTTCTTCGATACCGGCTATTGCTTTCTTCATAGCCGTAAAAAATTGCGCGGAATAGAGGTTCCCAAGCGCGTATGTTGGAAAATATCCGTATGCCCCCATGGACCAATGGATGTCCTGCAGCACGCCTTCGGCGTCGTTCGGCGGAGTAATGCCGAAAAAATCGGTAAACTTCGAATTCCAGGCATCGGGAAGATTTTCAGCAGAAAGTCCGCCGGTAATGAGCGCCAATTCCAGTTCGAATCGGAGAATGATATGCAGATTGTACGTAACCTCATCAGCCTCTACCCGTATAAAGGAAGGTTCAACTTTGTTGATCCCTTTGTAGAACTGTTCGAGGGAAATGTCTTGAAGCGAATCGGGGAACAGCGCCCGCAGTTGAGTGTAGTACTGTTTCCAGAAAGGGAAGCTTCTGCCGATCATATTTTCCCACATACGGGACTGTGATTCGTGAATTCCCAACGAGGTCCCGTCGGCCAGTATACCGCCGCGGATTTCATCGGAAAAACCGAGTTCGTACAGGGCGTGCCCCGCTTCATGAATAATTCCGAAAATGCCGGTATTAAAGAAATTTTCGTTATACCGGGTGGTAATCCGCACATCGTCCGCGCCTAAGGTCGTGGTAAACGGATGTGCCGAAATATCGAGGCGGCCGCGGGTAAAGTCGTAACCGATTGCTTCCAGCACGTTCCGGCCGAACTGTTCCTGCTTTGTTCTATCGTAGCGGCGGGTAACAAAGCCGGCATCCACCTGTTCCGCCGCCGCGATCTGCCGAACAAGGTCTTTTAATCCTTCCCGGAGCCTCGCGAATACCGGCGTAACTGCTGCCGTCGTCGCCCCCGGCTCGAAATCGTCTAAAAGAACATCATATGGATGTTCTTCCCAGCCGAGTTTTTCTATTTTTTCAGCCGTAAGCTCTAACAGCCGTGCAAGATGGGGTTCGAACAGTCTGTAGTCCTTCTTTTTTCTGGCCTCTACCCATCTGTTCTGGGCTATACTCGTTTCTCTTGCCGTTTCCATGACCAACTGCTTCGGCAGCTTGGTCTGCTTTCGGTACATATTGTATAAAATCCTGACATGGGCCGATTCGACATTGCCGAGGCCTTTCCTCCCCCGGGGGGTTTCTTCCGAAGCACCCAAATCCCGAAGGGCGCTGCCGAGGTCCTTCGAGGTAGTTTCGTCATACACAAGCCCCTCGATATAACTCAGCTGTTCGGCCCGTTCCATAATAGCGCCGTCGGGCATGTATACTTCCTGGTCCCAGCCAAGCAGCGCGTTGATGTGGGTAAGGAGATGGATCCTCCGCCCGATTTCCCGGACAGTTTCAAAGCTGCCGTTCATAGTTCGGCCTTCGTATCGATTTTTTCCCGCAGAAACGCAATGGTTTCCCCGACGGAAAGACCGTGGAGCTGCTCTCCCTGCCTTGGTCTGATGGAAACGCGGTTTTCGTTTTCTTCCTTCTCGCCGAGGATGAACATATACGGAATTTTCTGATTTTGGGCGTTTCTGATTTTCGCGTTCATCCGCTGATCGCTTTCATCCACATCGATCCGTAGTCCCGCCGCCCGCAGTTCCGCACGGACCTTCCGGGCGTACTCGTTAAACGCCGGAGCAACGGGAATGACAACTCCCTGTACAGGGGCCAGCCAAACCGGAAATGCTCCTCCGTAATGCTCGGTCAGTACTCCGAAAAACCGCTCTAAGGAACCTAACAGGGCCCGGTGGACCATGTAGGGCCGTTTTTCCTTTCCGTCGGCATCGACGAAGGTCATATCGAACCGCTCGGGCTCGTTAAAATCAAATTGAATTGTAGAAAGCTGCCAGGACCTCTTGAGTGCGTCTTTAACCTTCAAATCGATTTTCGGTCCGTAAAAAGCACCGCCTCCCGCGTCAACTTCATATTCCAGTCCTTCGGCTTCAATCGCTTTCTGTAAAGAAGCTTCGGCCAGTTTCCATTGTCCGGGATCACCGACAGCTTTTTCCGGCATCGTCGACAAGAAGGCCTCAATCTCCCTGAATCCGAATGAGCGCAGCATATAGAGGCTGAACCGCAGCACTTCGAGAATTTCATCTTCAACCTGCTCGGGTGTACAGAAAATATGGGCATCGTCCTGTGTAAAGCCGCGCACGCGCAATAGACCGTGGAGGGTCCCGGATTTTTCATACCGGTAGACTGTCCCCAGCTCAGCCCAGCGGAAGGGAAGATCACGATAGGAGTGCTTGCCCGTCTTGTAAATCATGATATGAAAGGGACAGTTCATGGGCTTTGCATAGTAATTTGCCTTGTCCATGACCATTTCCGGATACATCCCTTCCGCGTAAAAATCAAGGTGTCCGGAAGTTTCCCAAAGCCAGGATTTCCCTACATGGGGTGTATAGAGGATTTCATAACCGTTTTTAAAGTGCTCATTTTTCCAGAAGGTCTCAATTTCATTGCGGATACGGGAACCTTTCGGGTGCCAGTAGACGAGGCCGGGACCCGCTTCTTCATGCAGACTGAACAGATCGAGCTCCTTCCCCAGCTTGCGGTGGTCCCGTTTTTCTATTTCCGTAAGCCGCTGCAGATATTTCCGAAGCTCTTTCGGGTTCGGCCATACGGTCCCGTAAATCCGCTGCAGCATAGGGTTGGTTTCCTTTCCCCGCCAATAGGCGCCGGCAACGGAGAGGAGTTTAAACGACTCCGGATTAATCTCTTTTGTCGACCCTACATGCGGGCCCCGGCATAAATCGGTAAAATGTCCCACCGAATAGGTGGAAATGTCCTCCCCCTCGGGAAGGTCTTTAATTAATTCCAGCTTGTAGGGCTGGTCCTGAAACAGTTCCACCGCCTCTTCCCGGGAAATAACCTTCTTCTCAAAGGTGTGCTCCTCCCGCAGCAGGTCCTTCATTTTCGCCTCTATCTGCTCCAGGTCCGCCGGCGTAAGGGAGCGGGGAAGGTCGAAATCGTAGTAAAACCCGTCCTCGATGGAAGGCCCGATTGCAATTTTCGTGCCGGGAAACATATCCAAAACGGCCTCCGCCATTACATGGGCCGTAGAGTGCCGTAAATTTTCCAGTTTTTCAGATGCCGCCATACTCATGGTACCTCGATGTTATAGTTATGCCCATTCACTATGAATGAAGGGGGCGCCCCCTGTCAAGCGAGGAGGCGGCGCGGATAGATAGAAAATTCGGCCCGTATATGATACCGTTAGGATCGTATGCCGAAGTGTTCCTCTTTTATCCTGATGATTAGCGTCGCCGTCCTCGCGTTTTTAAGCCTGTCCCCGCTTTACGGGGATGAACCCTACAGGGGATGGGAACAGACGGAAACGGAACATTTTAGGTTTATTTATGAAAAGAAGGACGAAGCCTCCGTCGAGGAACTGCTGACATTCTGCGAAGAAGTCTACACGAATGTTACCGGATATTTTGATTATTACCCCGAAACCGTTACCTGCGTTATCCGGGGAAGGCTGGACATCGCGAACGGTTCATACGCGGCCATGCCGAACCGAATTAACCTGTATGTTCCCTCTCCGTCGGGACCCTGGCTTGGGTCGAAAACGGAAAACTGGCTGAAGGCGCTGCTGACCCATGAGCTCACCCATTATGTCCATCTTACCTACAATAAAGGGTTTATGTATGTCCTTGGCGAGATCTTCGGGAGGGACCTGCGGGTTGTACAGGCGGGATTTCAACCCGGCTGGATGATCGAGGGGATTACCGTTGCCCTGGAAACGGAGTTCAGCGGGGGCGGACGGGGGCGGAACCCCTTTTTCGAACTCTACTGGAAAGCCCCGGTTATTGAAGGCCGTCTATTCAGCCTCCGGCAGGCATCATACAGTTCCTCGTTTCCGCCGAAGGGACGGATTTACGCCGCCGGGTACATGATTGTCTCCTACATGATGGACCGCTTCGGAAAAGATGTGTTCCGCGAAATCCATAGGGAATTTGTCCGGTTCCCTTTTTTCGGACCCCGCTTGGCAATTGAAAAAGTAACGGGCTTTTCTGCCGGGGAAATTTATGACGCCATGAAAGGAGAACTTGAAAAGAAATACGCGCCCTTCCGCGGACTTCCTTCGGGAGAACGGATTACCCCCGGGGGGATAGGGGATTATTACTTTCCGGTCATAACCGGCGGGGGGTGGTATTTTTACCGGAAGACCCCGGAAAAAACTTCCGCCCTGGTACGCTTTGATCCCGCGTCCGGAAAAGAAGAGGTCCTTCTGAAAACAATTCTTTCGGACGAAAATTCCTATGCCGCGCCCTCCGACGGCGGCAGCATATACTTTACTACGTACCGTATCGATAACAGCGGACCGGCGGGCCGGAGCTACATCTCCGATTTGTACCGCTTTAACGAACCAACCGGAAAAACCGACAAAATAACCGAAAACGGCCATGTCCTGCATCCCGCCGTCAGTCCAGACGGAGAGTTTATTGCCGCCGTCGAGCAGCGGAACTCATACAGCCGCCTTGTGGAAATCGATCCGGATACCGGGGAAATTACGCCCCTCTTTTACAGTCCGGGCACGACAGTCTACACCCCAGATATCTCCCCCGACGGCTCCTCCGTTGTCTTCACCCTCAACAGCCGGGGCATGCAGGATGTATGGCTCCTTGATACTAAAACGGGAAAAGCCGCTCCCCTCTTTCCCATGGACAGCCACGGGGAATATAATCCCCGGTTTACCGGACCGGAGACAATACTATTTTCAAGCGACCGGGAGGGGGACCTGCGGCTGTACCGGTATCACCTCGGCAGCGGAGTGCTGGAGGAGCTTTACCGGGACCGCGTCGCGGCTGTCGAGGGGGAAATTCAGGGGAACACACTCTACTACGGTTCCTACTCTTCCGACGGCTGGTGCGTGAAAACGGCGGCCGTCCCGGAACAGACGGAGGAAATAATTACCGGCCCGCCGGGGCTTGTCAGCCTGCCCCTTCCGGAAAGAGCCGTAATTGAAACTTCCAAGGCCTACATCGACGTTCCAAAGCCCCTCGTCTGGGCGCCTGTTCCCGCCTACTTAGATCCCCTTAACGGCGGCATGCCGGAAGATTTCGGTATCGGCCTGTTTGCCTACG
>CAYTSI010000131.1:0-7743 GCA_964440465.1 uncultured Spirochaetales bacterium | reverse complement strand
TGGACGGGTGGCAGCTTGCAAGTGAAATAAACGCGGACAAGCAGATCAATTTCACCAAGCTTATCCTCCTCAGTCCCGCCGGGAAGAGCGGGGAGGAGGCAAAAATGAAGCTTCTCCACTGGTTCGACGCGTATATGACGAAACCGGTGAAAAAGCTGAAATTGTATTCGAACCTTCTAAAAATACTGAAGGATGAGGTCGACCTCGAATCGGTGGAAGACGTGGAGGAGCTGGAAGAATTGCCGGAAGAAGCGGCCGGGGCCGACGGCGGCATGCAGGTATCGGCGTCTATCCTTATCGCGGAAGACCACGAGGTTAATCAGCAGCTGTTTAAGGCCATTTTGGAAAGTATGGACCATGAGGTAACGGTGGCGTCAAACGGTCTCGAAGCCGTGGAGAGGGCTTCGGAGAAAAATTTCGATATCATTTTTATGGATGTTCAAATGCCGGAAATGAACGGCTATGAAGCGACGGAACAGCTGCGGAGCAAAGGGGTAACGACACCCATTATTGCCGCCACCGCCAGTGCCGTAAAAGAGGAACGGGAAAAATGCTCCGCCGTCGGCATGGACGATCTTCTGATAAAACCCTTTAAAAAGACGGATGTTGTCCCGATTCTGCAAAAGTGGCTGGCGAAAGGCCGGCCGCCGGCCGATGCCGCGGTTGCAGCGCCGGCCGATGCCGGTAGTGCCGGGCCGGCGGATGCCGCCGAAGATCCGATGATTTTCGATTACGAACAGGCAGTAGAAACCTTCATGGGAAAAAAAGATGTTGTCGCGAGGGTCGTAAAATCCTTCCTGGAAAAAGTTGAAGGCCAGGTCCCGGTTATGAAGAAAGCGCTGCAGTCGGGAGACCTGGAACAGCTCCGGGGTGAGGCCCATTCAATCAAGGGCGGCGGTTTAAATCTGCAGGTCCTTAAACTGGGTAATAAAGCAAAGGAACTGGAAGATGCTTCCCGCGAAGGGCGGCAGGAGGCCGCCGAAGGTATTTTGACCGAACTATTGGAACTGTTCGATGAATTTCGGAATTACATCAATCGATTTTTTCCATCGTTATAACGGCCTGTTTCGGGAGGGCAAGTCCGGACGCTGCTTCGACCGCCTTGATAATCCCGGAGGGGACGGGGCACGCGGCGTGTTTGCAGTATTTCCTCAGTACTTCATATACCTTTGTACTGCCGATTTTTCCGAAAACTTCCTGCATTCCGTCCAGCTCCTTCAGCTCTTCCGCCGCTTTTTGGATGTCGGGACAGTCGCTTTGAATTTCAACCTGTGCCGTCCGCATGTCCTCCGAGTTGGCTTTTATTATCGTTTTCATGCCGCAAACCCCTGCATCCACTTCTACGTTGATCATCGGTGTCTCCTACAATATTATATTGTTTGTATATAATAAAATATCAATATGTGGCGGGTTTGTCCACCTATTCACCGATAATTTTTACAAGGACCCGTTTTTTTCTTTTTCCGTCAAACTCGCCGTAGAATATCCGTTCCCATGGCCCGAAGTGCAGCTGACCTTCCGTTATGGCAACAACGACTTCCCTGCCCATGACCTGCCGTTTCATGTGGGCGTCGGCATTGTCCTCGAACCCGTTGTGCCGGTATTGGGAAACAGGTTCGTGAGGCGCGAGTTTTTCGAGCCAATCCAGATAATCCCGGTGCAGGCCCGATTCGTTATCGTTGATAAACACACTGGCGGTAATGTGCATGGCATTAACCAGACAGAGTCCCTCTTGTACGCCGCTCTCCCGCACCAGCTCCTCCACCTCTTCGGTAATATTGACCAGCTCAAACCGGTTTTTGGTATTAAACCACAACTCTTTCGTAAGCGATTTCATAATGCTGTTCCTCCTGTTCAGTATTTGGCTGTTTTACAACGGTTCGAGAAAAACCACATGCCGCAGTCCCGAATCTATCAGGAGCTTTTCGATAAAGGCTTTTCCTTTCTGTTTTGCGTGTTCGAGGATGCCGTCATCAAGTACCTGCTGTTCAATTTTTGCCGAGGTAAAGCGGGTAAGCCGCTTCCAGTTTTCGGGGCTGATTTCAAAATCGGGATAGGGATACGTTGCCCTGTCCGGATCTTCGATTTCAAAATAGGTAATAACAGGGGGCGGAAGCCTAAGAAACAGGGTTTTTGTTTCTTCATCGACGCGGACATACTCGTCCGCACTGACGGCTTCTCCCGGCTTTTCGTAGGCCGTGCCTTCTACATTAAAGCCGCCCCGTATCACCGAAGTGATGACGACGAAATCGAATTTATTCGCCCGGAGTTTTATGCCGAGATCTTCACAGAACCGGTATATTGTTAAATATTCTTGTTCTTCCGCCGTCAGCTCGTTTCCCAGGGCTTCCCTGTCTAACAGTCCGTTCCAGTTGTACACCGCGGGTACGAAATCAAAGGGAAACACCGTTTTATAGACATATTCCACGGTTTGAAATAGAAACAGGTCGCGCGCCCGCGTTAAAATGACATCTGATCCGCTTTCAGTCCGGTCCCGCTTCAATTGCTTTACTATATCAATGTTGAATACCGGTTTTGCCGTGAACAGAAACGCGATGCCGGCAACGAGGACGGCAATCAGGACCCATTTCAGCCCCCGGAACAACCGAATGGGTGCTTTCCCGGACCTCCGTTTTTTTTTCTCAGCCATCGGTGCCGTCCCCTTCAGCTGCCGGCTGCTTCAGCGGCCTGGTTTTTCTAATTTCGATGTTCTCGAAACCCGCGAGGCCGAGAAAATTCCGTATCAGCTGTTCCGCGTTCCGTTCCGCTTTTACCAGGATCCCCCTGGAAACAGCGTCTTCCAGCAGAAATTCTTTTTTTCTGTTAATTTCGTCATAGTACTGCAGGGTGGAAAGGCTCCCGCCCCATTCCCGGACAAAGTACTGATATATCGTGTTTTCGTCCGCGTCAATAGAAAGGACTTTTGCCGGCGGCAGGGAAACAACCGCGGAGCGGGTGTCGGGAAAGGTAATGTCCAGTCCTTCCGTTAAGTCGATTCCCGCGCGAACATTGACATCGATGGAAAACAGGACCTCCTTGTCTTTCGTCAGGATCCCTAAAAATCGGGCCTGCTCTCCCACATACACAACGTCCCGATAGACATGTTCATATGTCGGAAGGGACAGGATGTCCCGCACCCTTGTTTCTATTTCATCCGGGGGAGGTGAATTGTTTTTTAAACATCCCGCGGCGCCCATGATAATAAACAGCAGAAGAACACCGCGGACCCGTATCCTGTTCACACCCTATATTGTAGTATACGAGAGAGAATTGTCAAATGAGTTTCTTTATTTCATCGAAAAGTTCGCCGTGGGTTTCCACAAAATGAAAGTCTGAAAACTCCTCTTTTATATTGTCCGGGGCACGGAAAAAGATCCCCGTATCCGCCGTCCGCAGCATGGCGGCGTCGTTGTAGGAATCTCCTGCCGCGATAACCGTGTAGCCGATGGACTGAAAGGCAGCTACGGCCTTCCGTTTTCCGTCCTGCTGGCGGAGGGTGTAGTCCGCGATCCTGTTATTTTCGTCGATAACGAGGGTGTTGCAGAAGAGGGTCGGCCGGTCCAGTTTTTCCATGAGAGGCTTAGCGAACTGGGTAAAGGTGTCCGACAGCAATATGACCTGGGTAAGGGAACGGAGGGTGTCCAGGAAATTTTTTGCCCCGTCCAGGGGGTCCATAGTCCCGATAACGTCCTGAATGTCTTTCAATTTGATGTTGTGTTCGTCTAAAATCCCCAGCCGCTTGTTCATCAGCACGTCATAGTCGGAGATGTCCCGTGTGGTGAGTTTCAGCTCTTCTATTCCGGTTTTTTCGGCGACATTTATCCAGATTTCCGGTACCAATACGCCTTCAACGTCCAAACATACAAGCTCCATTGCACTCCGCCCCTTGTTGTTTCAATTTTCGGTTATTGTACCGGTGTCGGGTGAAATGTCAACGGGCGGCCGCACCGGTGCGGGAGATAAAAAAAACCCGGGCTGATTGCCCGGGTTTTTCATACGTAGTTGAGCTGAAAAATCAGCCTTCGTATCCTGCTTCGGCACGGGTCGCGGGTGCTTGGATTTTCCCTGCTTTCATGTCGGCAATTGTTTTATTGACGGCGTCTTTTACCGCCTGCGGTACTACCGAATCGAAAGCGTGAAAGGGTGAAATTCCCGTTGCCCCTTCGTTAATGCCGAGGGTCACCGTCCCGCCTTCAAATGTACCTTCGAGTACATCCTTTACGGTAAGGAACGCGGCATTTGTCAGTTTCTTCTCGGCGGATGTAATGACCGTGTTCGGCGCGACAGCGTTCTGGTCTACGTCGACGCCGATGGCGAGAACGCCCGCTTCTTTAGCGGCATTGATTGCGCCTACACCGGTAAGGCCGGCAATCTGGAAGATGATGTCGGCGCCCTGCTCGATCATGGCCATGGCGGATTCTTTTCCTTTCGCCTGGTCGGTAAAGGACCCGGTTACAACTGAAAGTACTTCGCAGCCGGGATTGACGGACTGAACACCGGCATAAAAACCGGCCTGATACCGTTCAACGGGAGGTATGTCCATCCCTAAAACCATACCGACGACATTATCGTCATTCAGTTTGTCGGTCGCGCCGGCATATTCTTTCGTCATCATCCCTGCCAGTACACCGGCGAGATACCCCGCTTCCTGTTCTTTAAAGAGAATGCCCCGGGCATTCGGCGGCGCGGTTGACGGGTCGACAAAAATATCGATTCCGGCAAAGTAGGTATCGGGGTTCATTTGTGCCGATTCGAGCATCGCTTGTTCCATGAGGAACCCGACGGCGAATACGACTTTCGCCCCGTCTTCGGCAAGTCCGGAGAGGTTCGGTACGTAGTCGGTCATCTGTTTTGATTCAATAACCCGGGCTTCCACATTGTCGAATTCCTTTTCGGCCATCTTGAGACCTTCCCAGGAACCGTCGTTAAACGACTTGTCGCCAAGTCCGCCGACATCGGTTGCCATGGCAATAAGGATCGGCTCTTCTTTCGGTTCTTCCTGCTTCTCCTGCTTTGGCGCGGCTTCTTCGGCAGCGCCGCTTTCCGCTTTCTCCTGCTTTCCGCCGGCAAAGGCGAATCCCGCGCCGATAAACGCGATTACAAGAAGAAGTACGATTACTTTTCCCATTTTTTTCATATAAAACTCCTTTATATATTTTTAACCGCAGCAGCTGCGGTTTGGTTCCTATTTCTCGAGACGTTCAATCATAAAGTCTTCCCCGAGGGACTTCGGCGGCCTGGACCTGCGGACAAATCCCGCCACGGCCGCGACCGTAAGCACATAGGGAAGGATGATAAATATTTCCGCGGGAACATTTACCAGTTTCAGTACCTGAAAACGGACCTGCAGCGCGTCCGCGAATCCGAAAAACAGTGACGCGATATACGCCCCGACGGGGTTCCATCCCCCGGAAATATTTGCCGCGATGGCGATAAACCCCCGGCCGTTTGTCATTCCTTCGGTAAAAGAGACATTGTGTTCAATCGAGAGATACGCCCCCGCGAGCCCTGCCATAAGTCCGGAGATAAAGATAGCGATGTAGCGGATGTTACATACCGATATACCGATGGTCTCTAAAGCCAGGGGGTGCTCGCCGGCGGCGCGGATATGCAGTCCGAGTTTTGTCCTTCTCATGATAAACGCAAAGGCGATAACAAGGAGAAACGAAAAATAGACAATCGGTGTCTGGTTGAACAGGATCTTTCCTATTACAGGAATTTTCGACAGGAGGGGCACCGCGAACCGGAACTCCGCGAGCCCCCGTGCAATTGGTTCGGTCGTTCCCGGGTGGCCGTAAATCATCACCATTAAGTAACGGACAACGCCGAAGGCGAGAATGTTTAGGACCGCCCCGGATACCACATGGTCTAAATGCAGTGTTACCGTTGCAAGGGCATGAATGAGGGAAAAAACCCCGCCCGCGAGGACGCCGGTAAGGAGACCTGCCCACGGACTACCGGTAAAGTATGCTCCGATTACGGCAAAGAACGCCCCGATTATCATAATGCCTTCCAGGGCAATGTTGACAATGCCGGAGCGTTCACAGATAACGGCCCCGATGCCTGCCAAGGCAATCGGGGTGGCCAGCCGCACCATTGCAAAGAGGAGGTCCGCGTTTATAATTGAAAAAAAGCCGCTCATGCTGTTTTCCTTTGCGCGCGTTTCCGCCGGAATAGCTTGTTTCCGACGGCGGAATAAATATACCTGGCAACTACAAGGAACAAAATAATTCCCTTGATAATTTCAACAACGGAGTTCGGTGTCTGTACCGTCCGGGCCATGTACTGCCCGCCCGAGTCGAGGGCCCCCCACAGAACGGAGGTAAATATTACCCCGATCGGGTTATTCGATGCCAAAAGCGCCACGGATATACCGTTCCACCCGTATCCCGCGTTGAGGTTTTCAAACAGTTTATGGTTCAGTCCCGTTACCTGGGCCACTCCGGCAAGGCCCGAGAGAAAACCGGCAAACAGCAGGGCACGGTAAATATTCGCGGAAATGGAGATTCCCTGGGTCCGGGCGGCCATGGGGTTCTGTCCCACCGCGCGTATTTCAAAACCGAACTTGGTATAGTACAGGATGTAATATACCAAAAGCGCCATGACAATGCCGATCAGTATTCCGATATGGAGCCGGTAGTTGGCGTTTCCCAAAAACTCCTGAAAACGCGGCAGCCAGGCTTCCTCCCGAATGGCGTCGGTCACGTAGGGATGCCGGGAGGTGGACGGGTCGCCGCCGAATTTTTTGATAAATACCGACGATAAATATCGGGCAACGTGGGCGAGCATCATCGTGGTAATTACTTCATGGGCGCCGGTCCGTACTTTCAACAACGCCGGTATGTAGTTATACGCGCCGGCTATTGCTCCGGAGATAATAAAA
Source organism: uncultured Spirochaetales bacterium (assembly GCA_964440465.1). Taxonomy (GTDB): domain Bacteria; phylum Spirochaetota; class Spirochaetia; order SPDA01; family CAZSGZ01; genus CAZSGZ01. Next base: position 860 of record CAYTSI010000131.1, on the reverse strand, counting down.
ATAATAGGGATAACGAGAATACCCGGCAGTTTTAAATAAATGCCTAAAAAAGTGGCCGCCATCGCTCCGACGTAATACTGTCCTTCAGCCCCGATATTGAACAGACCGGCCTTAAAGGCGAATGCAACGGAAAGTCCGGTAAACATGAGGGGCGTTGCGTTTAAAATCGACACGTGCCAGTTTTTTACAAAGCCCCCGTAAAACAGGGCCCGATAGGCGGCAAGCGGATTGTATCCGGTGATAGCGATAAGGACAGCTCCGATGATAATTGCCGAGAGAATACCCACAACCGGAATAAGAAGGTTTCGGAAAAGTTTTTTTACCTCCTCCTTTACCCGCTCCTGTTTTTGAAAAAGCCGTTTTTGTATGTACAGCAGGACCGCCGCTCCAAGAAGCAGAAAGAGCCCCCAGAAGTAGGATGCAATCCAAAAAACGATTCCCGCGGTCGCGCAAAAAATAATGAAGACAATAAAAAGAGTTTTCAGCGCGTTACTCCGCATGCTGAGGCTCCTTTACTTTTCCTCCGGTCATGTAAAAACCAACCTCTTTTTCATCCGTTGCGTCGGGCATGAATTCTTTTACGATCTGTCCTTCATACAGCACGAGAATTCGGTCGGACAGGGAAAATATTTCCTCTAACTCCAGGGAAATGAGCAGAATCGCGGTATTTTCGTCCCGCATCCGGAGAATTTGGGAATGGATATATTCGATGGCCCCCACATCCAGCCCCCGGGTCGGCTGAGAAACCAGGAGAAATTTCGGGTCCCGGGAAAATTCGCGGGCGAGAATTACCTTCTGCTGGTTCCCGCCGGAAAGGGTTGACGCCGGTACGTGCACAGAGGGGGTGCGGATATCGAAGG
>CAYTSI010000130.1:0-7811 GCA_964440465.1 uncultured Spirochaetales bacterium | reverse complement strand
TATGGACAACAAATTGACGATTATCGATATTGCGAGACTCGCGAATGTCTCCCCCTCCGCTGTTTCTTTTGCAATTAACAACCGGAAAGGCATCAGCGACGCGACACGGGCAAAAATATTAAAAATAATTGACGAGCATAATTTCGTTCCCAACCAGCAGGCGAGACGGCTGCTCTTAAATTATACGAACAATATTGCGGTCCTGCATGAATTGCATAAATCCCCCCTCGTTCAGCTTTTTCATATGGACATCATCACCTCGGCTTTGAGCAAGAGTGAATACCTCGGGTATAATTTCGTCTTCTCTCCGGTAAACAGAAACAAAAATGACGAGATTCCCGAAATTGTAAAGAACAAAGACGTGGACGGAATTATCGTGTTAGGGGAAGTAAGCGGAAAAATTATCGAAAAGATTGAAAAGGTGAAGGTTCCCTTCGTCATTATCGACGAACATTTAAAGACGAAAAACGCGGCGGCCATAGAGGCGGATTATCATCACGGAGCTCGGCTTGCCGCTGAGTTTTTAACGGAGAAGAACCACAGGAACATCGCGTATATCGGGGAATCGCGGGAAAAAGGGTACGGTTTACAGACCCTTTCCGGATTCCGCGAGCAGCTGAAGGAACTCGGAAAATCGCTTCCCGCGAAATATATTAAAGACGAGGCGGAGAACGCCGAAGAGGATTCCGGACGGAGGTGCATGGAAAAACTCTTACGGCTTAAAAACCTCCCGTCGGCCGTTTTCTGTGCCGCCGATATATACGCGATCGGGGCCCTGAAGGCGATTAAAGCGGCGGGACTGAAGGTCCCTCGCGACATTTCCCTCATGGGGATGGACAATATTATCCTTTCCTCCTATATAGAGCCTCCGCTTACAACTATTAAATTTCATAAAGGAAATATGGGATTTACCGCGATTGAAACACTCGTCGGCATGATAAAGGGTGAATACAGGGGCCCGAAAAAAATCATGTTCGACGGTGAAATTGTGGAGCGAGAGAGTGTCCGTGCAATAAAATAAAAGTTTTTCTTGACAAATGCACTAAAAGCTTTTAGTATAACTAAAAGGTTTTAGTTGGGTGAAGACGAAGGAGTGAGTATGAGCGACAAATTGGCAATCAACGGAGGCCCGAAGGCCAAGACGACACCGAACTATCCGATGTTTCCGGGAGGCCTGGAAATCGGAGAAGAGGAAAAGCGGCAGGTCTTAGAGGTTTTAGATCGGAAATATCTCTTCAGGTACTACGGGCCGGAAGAACACCCGTCGAAGGTGAAAGAATTCGAAGTACAATTTAAAGAAATGGTTGGAGCAAGATACGCCCTGGCCACCACGAGCTGCACCGGAGCACTTATCAGCGCGCTCGTCGCGTGCGGCGTGGGACCGGGACATGAGGTAATCGTACCGGGCTACACGTTTTTTGCCTCCTGTGCCGCAATTGTGGGCGCCAAGGCAATACCGGTTATATCTGAAATCGACGAGACCCTGACCATGGACCCGGAGGATGTGGAGAAAAAGATCACCAAATGCACGAAGGCCCTGGTGATCGTCCACATGCGGGGCGTTCCCTGCGATATGGACCGGCTCATGGCAATAGCGGAAAAGCATGATCTTAAGGTAATCGAGGACGTTGCCCAGGCCATGGGCGGTACCTATAAGGGTAAATATTTAGGCACAATCGGCCATGTAGGGTGCTATTCATTTCAGTACCATAAGATTATTACCGCCGGAGAGGGGGGGATGCTGGTGACCGACGAAAAGGTCCTGCATGACCGGGCCATGGGATATCATGACACGGCGGCCTGCTGGCGGCCGGACCGGTTTGCCGAGGAACGGTACGAGGGAGAGCTCTTCTGCGGGACGAATTACCGGATGAGCGAACTGACCGGCGCGGTCATGGTCGCGCAGCTAGGGAAGCTCGACTCCATTCTTACGCTGATGAGGCGGAACCAGAAGCGGATTATTGACGGTATAAAGGACACGCCGGGCATACAGGTACGTCCCGTAAACGATCCCGACGGCGATGTCGCCGTCTGCCTGATGTTTTTTCTCGATTCGAAAGACAAAGTAGGTCCCTTTGTGGATGCCCTGCAGGCCGAGGGGGTGGCCGCGGCCGGTGTCTTTAATGCGGGGATTCCCGATTGGCATATCTACGCCCATTGGAAACAAATTATCGAAAAGAAGACGGCGACCCCCGAAGGCTGTCCCTGGACCTGTCCCTATCATGAGTGTGACGACGTGGAATATTCGGGGGACATGAACCCGAACACCATCGACTACCTTTCCCGGGTGGTCCATCTCGATATTCCATCTCAGATGACGGAAGAAGACGCGGACATGGTTGCGGCGGCAATCAACAAAGTGGCGGCGGTGTTGGCGTAAAAATGGAGAGAATATAACAATGGCGAAAATCGGTGTATGCATTGAACCCTGTTTCGGGGAGATGGACTATAAAACACGGATCGAAACGATAGCGAAAATCGGATACAAGTACTACGACCTGTGGTTTCACAACAAAGGATTTACCGGCTCCGCTCTGACGGATGAACACAAAGATTTTGACATGATCGCGGAATTGAACGCGAAATACGGGCTTACGACGACGAGCTTCGTGCACACTCACCCCGACGGCGGGTGGGAGTATGATCTAATCAATAAGGCCCACCGAAACCGGATTGTCAACAGTTTGGGAGAAGCGGCGGTACTTGCACAAAAGATCGGGTGCCGGAACCTCGTATCAGGCAGCGGCAATGTCGATCCGACTATCAGCGATAAGGAAGCCTTCGAGAGCATGGTGGAAACACTCCAAAGCTGTGCTCCGGTCCTTGAGAAGGAAGGGGCCGCCATCCTTATCGAACCCTGGAACAACAAAGTGGACCACCCAGATAACTGGCTGAACGATCGGGAAGTAGCCGTTGACATCATTAAAAAGGTCGGAAGTCCGAATGTAAAGCTTCTCTACGATATTTATCATATGCAGATTATGCACGGTGACCATACGGCGTTTATCCGGGAAAACCTCGATTATATCGGGCATTTCCAAATGGCGGGAGTGCCGGGACGGAACGAGCCCGTGGACAACGAGGTAAATTATCCGTTTCTGATTCGGGAGGCGGACAGGTTAGGTTTTACCGGCGTTTTCGGCCTGGAGTACTGGCCCACGGAGGAGCCGGAGAAGTCGCTTACAAGGTGCCTGCGGCACCTCAGTGAATAAAAAGTTTATATTTGTGCCTAGGGTTTGTGGAAGAGGCGGAAGATTCGAAACGGCTACCGAAAATATTATTCGAATGGTGGAAATGATGGAAAAAAAGCAGTGGTTTTTGATTATAATTTCCAGAAAAGATGTATAGCCGAAAGGAACTATGAAGCTTAAGAAAGATATGTACTGAAATTGATTCTTGCTGGTTAGTACATATAAGTATGGAAAAAAATAAATTGGAGGAATGTATGAAAAAGAACGAGAAAATGGTAATGGTTTTGGCTGGCTTTCTTATTTTGGTGTGTTCCAGTCTGTCCTTCGCGGGGGGGGGACAGGAAAAGGGGGCTGAAGAGGAAATTACTATCCAATTCGCAAGCTGGATGGTGGCTGAGGAATCGGGAGGAGAGGTCTTAATACCGCGAAAAATCAAGGAATGGGAAAACGCCCATCCTGGCGTCAGCGTCGAGGTAGTGCCGCTCGGCTGGGAAGATACGCCGGATAAGATTACGCTGCAGACCCAGGGGAAAAATGCTCCGGATATTTATACGATCGAATCGCTTTGGCTGGGTAAATTTGCCAATATGCCGAATGCAGCCGCTGATCTGAACAAATTTATGGATGCGGAAATGAAAAATTCACTCGTCCCCGCCTATAAAGGCGGAGAGGTAGACGGGAAAATGGCAGCCCTCGTGTGGAATCCTAACCCCTGGGTTTTAGTCGTAAATAAAAACTTGGCTTCTAAAGCCGGAGTATCAGGTGCGCCGAAAAGTTTAAATGAATTGATCGAGCAAGCGAGAAAAATTAGCGCATTAGGTGATAATGTGTACGGGTTGGGTTTACAGCTCGGAATTGATGAATATGCGGCGGATACGTTTCATATATTGATGTGGGCCGAAGGCGGAGATTTGATAAACGACAAGATGGGACCTGCCGTAACGAGCCCGGGCACGGTAAAGTCGGTCAAACTGGTAAAAGATTTGGTAGATGAGAAGGTCGTTCCATTCGGCGAGGAAGTGCGGAATCTGCGTACAATGTTTGCAAACGGTAAAATAGGTTTTTTCTTTGAAGGTCCCTGGATCGCGGGTATTCTCGATGCTGAAGGTATGGAGAGGGATGAATGGACAGTCGCTCCTTTTCCGGGAAAGGTCCAGCCGGCGTCCCATATGCTGTGCCTTTCTGACCTCTCGGAACACAAGGAATTGGCATGGGATCTAATGAAATTCATCGTAACGGATGAAGCAACAACGAAAGAGTATTATAAAAATACAGGACTCATGCCCGTTGTGGCGTCGCAATATGATGATCAGGTGTATGACAATCATTACAGTAAAGTTTTTCTAGAACAGATGAATAATCTGAAAAATCCGAATGTTTGGAAATCTCAGATGAAATTTGAAATTGAAATTGCCTTTATGGAAACGATACAAAAAATACTTCTTGGCCAAACATCTGTAAACGATGGATTAGCTGTGCTGGAAGGTAAGATAGAACAAATCTTACAGGAATAATTGTCTCTTTTCATGAAGAGGAGGCGCTGTATTTCCAGCCTCCTCTTCTTTATTTATAATAGTCACGATTACGAACGATGGTATAATTAGGTAAAGCACATGGTAGACCGAGAAGGTAAAAAACAACGCAACTTATATATGTCCGATAGGCTTTTCGCCTTTTGCCTTATAGCCCCTGCTGCGTTGGTAATCGCGTTTGTTATTATCTATCCGTTGATCAATGCATTTTTTACCAGTTTTTTTCGATATTTTCTGACCGACAATCGAGGCATGGAGTTTGTCGGATTTAATAATTACATAAAAATGTTTACAAGCGCTTCTTTCTGGCGTTCCTTCCTGCATACTATCGAGTATGTAGGAGGAGTAGTCGTTATTGAATCGATTGTAGCGTTGTTTTTGGCGCTGTTAGTTAACTTTAAATTTAAAGGAAAAAGTATAATTAATTCTTTGTTCTTCGTGCCATGGATAATGCCTTCGGTCGTTGTTGCTTTACTTTCAAAATATTTATTTCTTGACCATTTTAATGGCATTGTAAATTTCATACTTAAAGGTTTGGGCATTATTAAAGAGTATCAGCCTTGGCTTAAGGAACCTGGTTTGGCGATGCCGGCTCTAATTATAACGACGGTCTGGAAGATGTTTCCTTTTATGTTCGTCATGTTCTACGCCGGCCTGCAAGCCGTTCCTTCCCAGGAAATCGAAGCCGCGAAGATCGACGGGGCTAACTGCTTTCAGCGGTTTTTCCGTATAGTGCTTCCCAACATGCGGGGTATAATAATTCTTGCAACAATATTGGACTTCATTTGGATGTTCCAATATTTAACGATTATTTGGACGACGACCAGGGGAGGACCGATAGACCGTACAACTACATTGCCAATTCTGATTTATCGGTCGGCTTTTAAAGGAAGCATGAATATGGGATATTCCTCGGCCGTTGGAATATTCTGGTTGGCATTTCTTCTTTGTTTCAGTATTTTCTATATTCGTTTTCTCGGGAAGAGAGAGGAATGGCGATGATAAACCGGCGTGCCCTCTTCCTTATAGGAAAAATCGGCAGAATCTTATTAGTTATACTGGTCCTTATAGTTGTTTTATTGCCGATTTATTGGATGGTAAATACTTCACTGAAAGAGCATACAGAAATTTTTCAAATTCCACCAACCCTTTTTCCTCACCATATAACGTTTGAAAATTTCTCATCAATATTATTTGGACATGTCGCTTCTGCAGTCTCCTTTTTGACTTTTTTTAAAAACAGCCTGTTAGTATCGGTAGTTTCTGTATTGTGCACGCTTATCCTCGCGACACCGGCAGCGTATGCTTTTTCTCGAATTAATTTTCAAGCAAAAAAACGGTTAATTCATCTCGTGTTAATATCCCAGATGATGCCTGTAGTTTTAATCTTGGTTCCTCTATACAGGACTTTCTTAAAGCTGAACTTATTAAGCACTGTGCCGGGCTTGGTTTTACCTTACCTCATGCTGACATTGCCTTTCGGCATTTGGATGTTGAAGGGGTATTTCGATACAATCCCTCGGGAAATTGATGAAGCTGCAAAAGTTGACGGATGTACAAGAATGCAGACAATGACACGAGTTATTCTTCCAAATGTTACACCCGGACTTACTGCCACGGCAATTGTTGCTTTTATACAATGCTGGGATGAGTTTATAATAGCCTTGACAATAATGGATAAAAACTCGATGAGAACGCTTCCCGTCGGTATCATTCAGTCATTCGTAGGAGAGTTTTCTATTAAGTGGGGGGAGATGATGGCAGCGAGTTTTATTGCAACGGTACCGGTCGTTGTCATATTTATTTTTTTAAGTAAGCACTTAATCGGTGGTCTTATTGCCGGTGCCGTCAAAGGTTGATTTCCCTCATATTGTTTACGTTTTGATTTTCACTTATAGCCCAAGACCGATAGAGAAAAGCCTCAATAACAGCTGTCGGGAAACATCTTGAGAATATGGGAGTACCGGAGGTAGACTCCGTCCCGATCCGTTTCGACCTGATCCATAACCCCTAAGACATTCGGCGCGGGAAGGGGATCTACATTATTTCCAAAACGTAAGTCCTAAGTATGCCGTGAAAAGCGGTAAAGTCCGATATTAAACCCTAACAAAGGAGTAGCACGTGCGTTTAAATACAATGAAGGTTTTGTCTGACAGTGAAGTTACAGCCATCGTGGATGCTACAACGAAGATATTAGCGGAAACAGGAGTAAAAATCGACAGTGAAAAAACGCTTAACTTCCTGAAAGAAAAGGGGCTTCCCGTGGACATGGAAAGGAGGACGGTGAAGTTTCCCGAATCGGTTCAGCGCGAGTGCCTCGCATCGGCGCCGAAGACGATACCGGTGGTCAACCGGCAGGGGGAGCGGCTGTTTACTTTGGGAGAGGACGATACTGTTTTCGCAAGCGGACACAACGCGGTGTTTTTCGACGATGTCGAGAAGGGAGAACACCGGCAGTTTACGCTGCATGACGTTGACGATTACGTTGCGGTTTCACATCATCTTCAGGATATCGACATGATCGGTCTTCCCGCCTCTCCCGCGGGCGTCAATTCGCGCAGCGCTCTGCTCTACGCACTGCGTTCCGCCTTCGCGAACAGTAACAAGCCTGTATATTTTTCCACCGACAGCGAAGCCATCAATCATTACGCGATTGAAATGACCCTTGCCGCTTCCGCCGATGCCGCGGGGCGGGGAGCATATATGATAAGCCAGCTTTCTCCGACGTCCCCTTTATTCTGGGAGAAAGGGGCGGTTGAAGGCATTGTGGAGTGCGCGGAACGTAGATTCCCCGTTGCCGTCCTTCCCGAGCCCATAACCGGAGTAAGCGCTCCCTATTCACTGGCGGGACTCATTACCGTCCATAACGCGGAGGCGATATCCGGGATCTGTATAACCCAGCTTGTAAACCCCGGTACGCCGGTTATCTGGGCGAGCAGCTGGACGACATTCGACATGAAAAAAAGTGCTGCCTTAGTCGGCTCCATCGAAACGACCCTGTGCCGGATCGGCGGCGCCCAGGTCGCGAAGTATTACAAGCTTCCTCTCCATACAACGGCGCCGAACTCGGACAACCACGCGCATGACG
>CAYTSI010000129.1:0-7949 GCA_964440465.1 uncultured Spirochaetales bacterium | reverse complement strand
TCTGGGGATGAAATTTTTAGGACTCTACGGTATGATAGCATCAACCGTACTTGCCTTGGCCGCGGTCTACCTGCAGCATAAACCGGCACTTTTCGGAGAAAACGAGGGCTGATGCGGTCCGAAAGTGGCGCGGGGCATAATACCGGCAGGCGTCGATACACCGAGGACAGGTATGATAACGATATATTCAGACAAGCATATTCTGCACAATCCCGAGGGGGAACTCGAAGACGGGAAGTTTGTCCCCCCCTTTGAAAAACCGGAACGTGCGTTTAAAATACGGGAAGCCATCGAGCGGGAAAAAATTGGTGAAATTACCGGTCCCGATGAGTTCGGTCTCGAGCCGGTGCTGCGGGTGCACGACGGGGATTATCTCGACTTTCTTTCCTCGGTATGGGACGAGTTTACCGCGGCCGGACGCTCCGGTGAGGTTGTTCCATTTGTCTGGCCGGTACACGGACTGGAAGCGCGGCGCGTCCCCCGTGCTTTAGACGGCCGGCTGGGCTACTACTCAATATCGGCGGACACCTCAATCTGCGGCGGGACCTGGGAAGCAGTACGGAACAGCGTAAACACCGCCCTTACAGGCGCTGACAGACTTGCACAGCTAACGCGGGAGGCAGGTCCGGCCGGCGTGTTTTCTCTCTGCCGCCCGCCGGGACATCACGCGGGAAGGAACTTTTACGGGGGATACTGCTTCCTCAATAACGCCGCAATTGCCGCGCAGTATCTCTTGGACACCGGGGAAAAGGACGGAACAAAAAAAATCGCCGTACTCGACGTCGATTTTCATCACGGCAACGGGACCCAATCGATTTTCTACAACCGGAGGGATATCTATTACCTCTCGGTCCACGGCGACCCAATGGACGAGTTTCCCTATTTCTTAGGACACGCCGATGAAACCGGCGCCGGAGATGGCGAAGGATTCAACCAAAATTATCCGCTCCCACCGGGGTCCGGCTTTACCGAATGGTTCGATGCCTTCAAATCCGCCTGTGAGCGGATCGCAGCCTATTCCCCCGATTATCTTGTCGTATCCCTCGGGGTCGATCCGTACCAAAACGATCCGATTTCTTCATTTGACCTTAAAACAGAGGACTTCTTCACCTACGGCAGACAACTCGGCACCCTGAGGATTCCCACCCATTTCGTCATGGAAGGCGGATATGCTATTGATGCGATCGGAGACAATGTCTGCAATGTATTGAAGGGGTTTGAAGCCGCTGCCGGCTGCTAAAGTTGCAGCCGCGGTGCCGGCGGTATATCTGTTTTCTGAAAATCCCGCCCCTTATATATAAGCGGTTTATTCGTTGTTCTCGCTAACGCATAGCCGGCACAGTCTCCGATATTGAGACCGGCGGGATGCCGCCCCTTCCCGTAGCGGAGCCAGGCATCAAAGGCGATTTCCGCCTGCCCCTTGTCAAACGGAATGTATTCAATCCCGATTTCGCTGCTTAATTCATGAAGTTTTCGTATTCCCGCCTCCCCTTTCCGCGCGGCGACAACAACGGCTGTTTCAAACCAGCTGAACGAACTCATAAAACAGCGGGGTACGGCCTCAAGCGCGGCCATATAACGGGCAGCCTCCTTCTCGCCGAAAAGCACGGCTGCCAGCGCCGAGGTGTCAATCACCATGCGAAAAGCCCCCGTTCTCATCATACCCGAGAATTTCATCCGGTTCCCGTGTATCGAGGTCCGGCAAGGCGGCACATTCCGCGCTGATTTTTTCAATCCGCTCTTTCCGACTAAATCCCGTATCAGTTTTTTTCACCCGGTCCCGAAGCGCCGATAGAATTTCTTCGGTCATACCGCTTCCGTTCCTGTCGGACAAATACCGCGCGAGGCGTTCACACTCACTGTTTCGTATACTTATTGCCATTTTGCTGTCTCCGTATATACTATAATATACTGTATATACGTGCATGTCAAGACATTATTCAGAATCGGAAAAATTAAACAGACTCGCGCAACAAACCCACCGAAAAAACGTATACGACGGGCTGTAAGCGCGGTTTAACCGCTTTCCCGGGCCGGCAGTTCCGCGGTGAAGCGGACGCCGGCGGGGACGTTTTCCGCCCATATGCGGCCGCCGTGGGCCTCGACGATTGCTTTCGATATGGCAAGGCCTAAGCCCTTTCCCCCATGCTCCCGGTTCCGGGCCGAATCGAGGCGGTAGAACCGCTCAAAAACGGCATCGAGCTTGTCTTCCGGGATCCGCGGCCCCGAATTATAAACCGATACGCGTATTTTTTGTTCCTTTTGTTCTACCTCCGTCCCCGATACAATACGTATGGTCCCGCCATCGGGGGTGTGCCGGAGGGCGTTGGACAGAAGGTTCGTCAGTACCTGGTATAATTTCTGCCGGTCCCCGAAAAGTGGAAGCTCCTCCGTCCCCGCCGCGGCTTCCAGGCGTACGCCGGCGGCTTCGATTTCCTGCAGATACATTGCCGCCGCCCGGCCGATGACGTCCCGGAAGTCGATATTTTCCCGCTTAAGGAGCAGCCCCCCCGCGTCGGCATCGGCCAGGTCCTGCAGCTCGCCGATAAGCCGGGAGAGGACGCGGGTTTCCTCAAAAATATCGGACAGATGCTCCCGGTCCGGTTCGTAGACACCCTCTACCATCATTTCCAGCTTTCCCTGGATAAGGCTTACGGGGGTCCGCAGTTCATGCGCCGAATCGGTAATCATCCGTTTCCGGGAATCTTCCGCCCGCTGCAGCGATTCGGCCATCGCGTTAAATTGCCGGGTCAAATTGCCGATTTCATCTTTGCCTCCGTCGTCGACCCGCACCGAAAAATCACCGGCTGCAACTCTTGAAGACGCGGAACTCAGCCGCTTGACGGGAGCGGTAATCTGAAGAACGAAAAGACTGCCCGCGAACACGGCAGCAATAACGATCCCCGCGCTTGTAAAAAGTACGGCCTTATTCACCGCCCGGAGAAATTGCCTGTCCATCGGATTAAGGGCCGGCTCAATCATTGTGCCGATAAAAAGGTATCCCGCGATCGATCCGCCGGACAAAACCGGGGCCCCCTTCGAAACATGGCCGGGGGGGTGAAACGTCCCCTGAAGTTCTCCGGCACTGTCAAAAATAACGCTCCCGGAAGGGGACGTAAGAACAATCCGGGACCCAAGAAGAGGGAACCTGGAGGGTAAAATGCCTTCTCTGTCCTGATTTCGCCGAGGCGGCATTCCGGGCCCCATCCTGCCTCCGGACGCCATGCCTTTTGGATTCATCGGCATGGACCGAAAATCCTGCAAAAATGTATCGAGGCCCCGCCAGCTTTCCATTTCATCGTAATATGCCGAAAAAATAGAGGAAAGCTGTTCCGCCGCCGCGATGTCCCCCGCGTGGACCATGGTACGGTATCGGTTTTTCGTAAATACCTGGACACTTATATAAATTGCTCCGGAACCGAATATCATGAGAAGCGTAATCGTTCCCACAAGCTTTACCCACAGCCGCTTCATATTGGTTCCGCCGCCTTATAACCGGTCCCCCATACTGTTACAATATACCGCGGATGTGCCGGGTCCTCTTCGAGTATCTTTCTGATGTTTTTTATATGCACGTCGATGGTACGCTCGTACCCTTCGAAAGCAATGTCCTGAAACGACTCCAAGAGCTGCATCCGGGAGTAAACCTTCCCCGGATTCCGGAACAGCAGCGCCGTAATTTTAAACTGGGCCGCCGTCATATTAAGCGGTGTATTTCCCTTTGCAATGACCATCTTCTCCTCATTGATGGTGAATTCCCCGCAGCTGACGGGGGCAGTACCGGCCGCGGTATCGCCGCTAAACCGTTCCGCCCGGCGGATAAGCGCCCGCACCCGTGCCGCGAGCTCTTTCATGCTGAAGGGTTTTACCATATAGTCGTCGGCACCGATTTCCAGCCCCATCAGCTTGTCCGCTTCCCGCGCCCTCGCGGTCAAAAGCAGAATCGGGACATCCGAGATTTCCCGCGCCCTTCTTGTTACATCCATTCCGTCGATTCCGGGCATCATAATATCGAGGACGACACAGTCGGGCGTTTCATTTTGAATTGCTTCAAGGGCGGTTTTCCCGTCACCGGCGGTCCGGACACCGTAACCGAGGGACCTAAGATAATCGGAAATCATTTCCGTTATTTTTACTTCGTCATCGACAATAAGAATAGTTTTCATTGGATTGTCCGCACCTTATCGGTATCATACAGCAAAAAGCCGGCCCCTTACAGGGCCGGCATCTAATTGGGAAAAGAAGAATGTTCTACCTTCTGCCGCGGGGGTCTCGATAGCCGCCGTCCATCATGCCGCCGCGCCGGCCGTCGTCGAAACCGGACCGTCCGGAATAGCCGGGAGCTCTTTTCGAAGATCTGCCTCCTGCCATCGGGCCGTACCCGCCCGCGATCCTATCGAGTTCGTACTCTTCACCGTCGATAACGGCTTTTGTTACATGCAGGTAATTCTCCTCATCATCAGTACTCCAGCGGGGGCCCGGAACAAGGAACCCTTCGATTGTTACCGCTTCTCCGTTTTCGATATCTATTCCATCATCGAGAAAGGGGGGGTACATCAGTTCGTACGCTTCTCCGCCCGCGAGCAATGTCGGCCGCTCTCCATACTCGAGCTGCAAGGTCCCCGAAAGGGACATCAGTTCCGGTTCTTCATCGTACATGTTCCACGGACGCACGGCCCGGTCGAAACTTCCTTCCTGCTCACCGTTGGCAAATACCGCCATACCTGTTATAACTGTTAGCACAATTGTTAGAAGAATGATTTTTTTCATTGTATCCTCCTGTAATTTAGTTTCATTCTACGTGTTATACAGTACAGGAAAAATATGAACGAAATGTGAAGAAACTATGGAAAGAGTATATATCTTACTGCACACCTGCTGCGCCCCCTGCGCTACAGCTTCCGTGGAACGGCTGATTGCGATCGGTTATTCTCCGGTCCTTTTCTTCAGTAATTCGAATATATCGCCCCGGGAGGAGTTTGACAAACGATTAGATGAAGCCCGTCGTCTTGCGTCGACCCTCGAAATAGCGCTCTACGAAGACGAATACGATCATACCGCCTGGCTGAAAGCTGTTTCCAAGCTTCCCGGATATGCCGAAGAACCGGAAGGGGGACGGCGGTGCGCCGCCTGCTTTGAATTTTCCTTCAGAAGGGCCGAGATAAGGGCGGCGGCATTGGAGATTCCCGTATTTACCACCACCTTATCCGTCAGCCCGTATAAGAAGTCCCGGCAGCTTTTCGATGTCGGCGCCCTTTTCCCCGGGTTTGAACCGGTCGATTTCAAGAAAAAAGAGGGCTATAAACGGAGTATCGAACTGAGCCGGAAATACGGGTTATACCGGCAGAATTACTGCGGGTGCGAGTTCAGCCGGAGGGAAAAACCATGAAACACTACGACCTTATTGTAATCGGAACCGGTTCGGCAATGAACCTCGTAAGTCCGTACCTCGAAAAAAACCCGAAGGCAAAAATCGCGGTAATCGATAAGGACGAACCGGGAGGGATCTGTCTGAACAAGGGGTGCATCCCGACAAAGATGCTTTTATATCCGGCGGACCTTGTCCGGCAAATAGAAAACGCCCGGCATTTTGGAATTGAGGCGAACATAGAGAAGGTCCGTTTCCGCTCTGTTATGGAACGGATGCGCGCCCACATTTTTCGGGACATGAATAGCATCCGGGAAAGCCTTCGGGAAACAGAGGTACTCGATTTTTACGAAGAGCGCGCGTCATTTACAGCACCCTATACGCTGCAGGCCGGCGGAACGAGAATGAAGGGGCGGGAGATCTTTCTCTGCACCGGCTCGAAGCCGTTTATTCCGCCGATTCCGGGCCTCGAAAAGGCCGGACACCTTACCAGCGACACGGTATTGGAACTGAATGAGCTTCCCCGGCGCTTAGTGATTATCGGCGGCGGCTATATCGCGGCGGAATACGCCCATTTTTTCTCCGCGATGGGGACGGAGGTAACGATACTCGGCCGGAACCAACGGTTTTTGAAGGATGAGGAGCCGGAAATATCCGAAATTGCCGCCGCGGGGCTGGGAAACTACGTAAAAATTTATACGGGGGTGGAAGTAGTCCGGATTAAAGCAGGGGAAAACGGGACAAAATCGGTAACGGCCGGGAACGAAATAACTGTCGAAACCGATGCTATTCTCGTAGCCGCCGGCCGGGCCTCTAATTCGGACATCCTAAATCCCGAAGCCGGAGGAATTGACACCGATGAAAACGGCTGGATACGGGTAAACGGGTATCTCGAAACGTCGCAGCCCGGGGTTTGGGCCTTCGGGGACGCGACCGGTAAACACCTGTTCAAACACGCGGCGAATTACGAAGCGGAGGTGGTGTACCATAACGCCGTCGGCGCGGGACCTGCGGCGAGCAAAACCTCCGCCGATTACCACGCAATTCCCCACGCCGTATTTACCTATCCTGAAATTGCCGCGGTGGGCATGGGAGAAGCCGAGGCGGTAGAAACATACGGCGAAGAGAACGTCATTATCGGCGCCGCTCCCTACGGTGAAACCGGGAAAGGGGCGGCCATGGGGCTTACGGAGTCGGAATATTTTGTAAAGGTACTGCTGAAAAACGGCACCGGCGATCTCCTCGGTGCCCATATTATCGGCCCTCAGGCGTCGGTCCTGATTCAGGAAATTGTCACCTGTATGTACACCGAAGAACGCCGTTATCCATTTTCGGCCATGCATATTCACCCTGCCCTAAGCGAGGTGGTAGACCGGGCCTTCTCCAACTTGATGACCGTCCACGCCTACGGACATTACATCGGCCGTATCGACGATGAACATGAGGAAGCCCATCATCACGAAGGGCACTAAAACGTAATGACCTTACACCCTTGTTTCAAATAATCGGTTACAACAGTCCCCATCTTCTTTACATCGATCCCCATCTCCCGAAGCGTATCTGTTACCCCGTACATATCGGCGCAGCTGACGCAGGCCTCGAGGGCGACCCCGGCTTCTTTCATATTTTCCAGGTACTCCCTCAGCTCCTTGTCTTTCGTTACAAGGTCCGCCGACGGCCCCCACACAACAAGGGTCACGTCCTTCCACCATTCATGCAGTTTCGAGTTGAGAGTATACATGAACGCTGCTTTCAGGGCGACGTCCCTGTCGCCGCTCGACCAGATTACTACCAGTTTGTTCTTTGCTTTTGCCATTTTCTGCTCCTTATGCAAGACAGCTCTTCCCCTTACCGGTCAAGCGGTATTTCTGCAAACTGCTGTTTGGCTTCGCGGGGATCGTCATCTCAATAAACCCTTCATCCAAAGCGGGACGAAGATAGTGGTTTCTGAAGTTTGTCCGGTGCGATAAACCCAGTTTTGTCATTATCTCATTCGCCGACAGCGGCTTTTCTCCTCCTATCCCGCTTACAAGAGATCTGACTTGGTCACTTGCGATCTCTTGTATTGTCGTCAGGATCGAATCTAACATAAATTCAATAAATACCGCCCACTTTCTTACCGGAGATAACGGCGGTAACCTGCGGAAGAGTGAGGGTATTGTTCTCTATTTGCAGAGACGCCTGTACACTTTTTATGTTGTTCTCTCTCCGCAGTCTTACAATGCGCTTACCGGTCTCCGACATTTTCAGAATACCGAGATTTTCACCGATCTCGGCAATAAGACCGATTATCGAAGGAGTAATGCTGTATGGCGGAATGGAATTATTTTCCATAGTCTTTACTCATACACCGCTAACCCCGCAACTTCCTGAAGCCGACAATTACATACTCTACATTATTTTTCTCGAGTAACCGTAAAAACTCTTCGAAATCGGGCTGGGTATTCATAGATAGATTTTCCTGCTTCAATACGTAGATATTCAACTAAATCCAAACGCTCTTCAGGTGTCATTCTTCGATCTTCTTCGGCATTTTGATTAGATTCATCCGCAAAATTTCTGCTTATTCGAACAACTTTTC
>CAYTSI010000128.1:0-8189 GCA_964440465.1 uncultured Spirochaetales bacterium | reverse complement strand
GGTATAAACTCGTCGGTTGCTTCGCCCTTGTAGTCGATCAGCGTGTCGTAGATAAGCCGCATGTTCTGCCAGGAAGCGGAATCATACGCCTTGGCAAAATCCAGCGTATCGACAGTCCCGTAGGTCGCGTAAATAAACGAATCCGGGTTTTTAATTTGCGGTTTCGCCGCGGCCTTTTCCACTTCAACTTTGTCTTCTTTTTCTACTTTTCCGCCTTCCTCTTTTTCCTGCTTTCCGCCCGCGAAAACAACGCCGGCAATCAGCAGCAGAGAAAGCATAATGAATAGTACTTTCTTCACTTTTTCCTCCTTGGTAAAGTTACTTTTTAATACCCTAGTATAGGGTGTTTTCCCTAAATTTGCAAGCAAAGCCTTTTTTTTCATGAGCCGGGTTAAACGTCGATTTTTCCTTCCGGGTCCCAGTCCCGGCAGTTGAGGGTATAGGTTTTAGCAGTCAGGGAAAAGTTCCTGTGCTCGAAGTGTTTCCCTAAAGCAAGCCCGCTGCCGGCCAATTCAATATCGATATACTGATATTCGCCTGTTTCAGTCAGCTCACCGATAAAATGGTCCGCTAAGACCGCCGCGAGGCCGAGACCCCGGAATTCCTCGAGAATATAAATCTGGACGATCTTCAATTCCTTCGGAGCAGTAGAAACCGCCCGGATAAAACCGGCGAACTCCCCGGCAGGGGACCTGGCAATACAGTATTTTGACGCCGGACCGTCCATTTCCGGCAGCATACTGTTCCGCCGCGAATACAGATGTTCCGCCCGGAGGGGACCGTAACCGGCAAATGCCTCAAAAAATCCGGACTTATCGTAATTCTTCAAGGTATCGAAACCGATATCATCCGCGGCGGTATCGAAAATGAAGTCTTCGGCAATAATATCTTCGGTTTCCTCCAAAAATTCCAAGTCTCCATCAAGGTTTTCACACCCCCACAGCTCGGAAAGGCTTAGATACCACTCCTTTACCAGCCGTTTCATCTCTTTTTCCTTAAAGGAATACCAAAGACGTTCCATTTCCCTGTTTTCCTTCAGAACATCTTTAAATTGCCGAAACACTCCCCTCCCCCGGGAAAGGGCGTTCCGGAGGGCCTCCCGGTACACGGGGTTGCGGAGTCCCGCGACAAACTTTTCCATGAGCTGAAAACCGCTGAAAGAATTCCACTCGGGGATATCCACATACCTGCCGGTATCCACGGGTTTCGGCAGAAGGCTTTCCTTCAATGTCTCTTTTGCCTCCGTATCGAACACCGTTTTTTCCGTCTGGTTTTCCATGGCAAAAATAATCTGGTCCGTTATTTCGGGAGACAGGGTAAACTGCATCTTACTGCCGCTCCGTTTTTAAAACGTCATCGATTTTGTCCGTGGACACCAGCCACGTATCGTCGGTTTTTCTGTCGTGAAATTCCACCTTTCCATTCTGCAGGTTTTTCGCCGATACGACAATCCGCAGCGGCAGCCCGAGCAGGTCGGCATCTTTGAATTTTACCCCCGGCGACTCTTCCCGGTCATCCAGCAGCACATCATCGATGAAATCGTCATGGATCTGTTCCACCGTCTGCCGGACACGAAACGCCCGGCCGATACCCATGAGAAAACCCTTGTAGGGCGCCAGGTTCGCCGGCCAGAGGATCCCGCGGCTGTCATGATTGGCCTCCACAATCGCCACCATCAGCCTTCCGATACCGATACCGTAGGACCCCATATAGGGATAGATCGATTCACCGTTTTCATCATTAACGGCAAGCTCCATTTTTCGTGTATAAAACTGTCCGAGCTTAAAAATATTGCCGAGCTCCATGGCGTGTATCTCCGACAGAATGTGGCCGCACTGAATACAGTAATTGTCCTTCTTGATACGTGAAATGTCGGCGACATGTTCACTTTCATAGTCCCTGCCGAAGTTTGCGTTGAGATAGTGGGATCCCTCCTGGTTGGTCCCTACAACCAGATTTGAAGAATTGGATACCGTTTCGTCCACCACCACTTTCATTGCCGCGTCGAGGTTGATAGGCGAGAGGTACCCCGGCAGCAGCCCGTTGGCGTCGAGTTCCGCGGCGGAAGCTTTCCGCAATACCGGCCGGCCGAGACAGCGCGCCAGTTTTTCCAGACTGACCTCGTAATCCCCCCGGATTAAGGCCATTACATAGCCGGCTGAAGTTTTATACACCATTGCCTTCGTGAGTTTTGCCTTCGGCAGTTCCAGGCAGGCGGCAAGGTCGTCCATCGTCGCGCAGCCGGGGGTGGCGACAACTTCGAGGGTCCGGGGAACTTCCGAAGAGTACTCCTTTATTCCAACCGCAACCTCCCGGTTTGAGGCGTACCCGCAGTTCGTACACTGAATAACCACATCATCCCCGTATCCGGAGGGGGCGAGAAACTCATACGATTTTTCCCCGCCGATATACCCGACACCGGCTTCCGCGGTTATCGTTTCCACCCGCAGCCGGTTAAATATCCGCTGATACGCGGCATAGACTTTCGGAAAAAAGTTATTTAAATTCGTATAGGAACGGTGAAAGGAGTAGGCATCCTTCATTAAAAATTCTTTTGTCCTGACCAGTCCGTACCCGGTTTTTTTCTCGTCCCGGAACATGTCCTGAAACTCATACACGAAGATCGGAAGGTCCCGGTATGATTTAATCGTGGTCCGGGCAATTTCAATCATAGCCTCTTCATGGCTGGGGGCCAAAACAAGGTTTCTGCCGTCCCGGTCCTTAAACCGGACAATCTCCTTCGCGAGAAGCTCCAGACGTCCGCCCCGTTTCCAAATTCCATAGGGGTTGACCATGGGGATCTGGATTTCCTGGCCGTTTAAGGCGCCAAGCTCCTCCCGGATAACTTTTTTAATATTTTCAATTACCTTCATTCCCAAGGGCAGATAGGAGTAGAGCCCCCTGGCAAGAGGCCGGACAAAGCCTCCCCGGTGCAGGAGGGCGTACCCCTTCGACTTTACCTGCTTCGGAGACTTCCGCAATGTTTTTCCTAGAAGTTGAGAATATTTCATGCGCGCTTTATTGTAAAGAGGGGGACAATACCGGTCAAGGCAAAAACAGTGTAAAACCCTTGACACCTCTTGGCAATTGTCTACATATTCTAGGAAACGTATTATAATAAAGACAGGAGATACACATGAGTATTATTGAGTACATTGAAGGAAGGGAAATCCTCGATTCCCGGGGAAACCCGACAGTTGAAGTTGATGTTATGCTGGAAGACGGGTCCTTCGGCAGAGCAGCCGTCCCTTCGGGCGCGTCCACCGGTGAGCACGAAGCCGTGGAGCTTAGGGACGGAGACAAAGGCCGGTTTATGGGAAAGGGCGTAAAAAAGGCAGTCGACAACGTCAACAACATCATTGCCGCGGAGCTGGTCGGCCTCGATGCCCTGGATCAGGTTGATATCGATCGGACGATGATCGAACTCGACGGGACTGAAAATAAGAAAAAATTAGGCGCCAATGCAATTTTAGGCGTTTCCATGGCAGTCGCCCGTTCCGCTGCCGATTTCCTCAATGTACCATTATTTAAATATCTCGGCAGCTTTCACGCGTCCATCCTTCCGGTCCCCATGGCAAACATTATCAACGGCGGTTCCCACGCGGACAATTCGGTTGATTTTCAGGAGTTCATGATTATGCCTACCGGCGCGCCGAGCTGTTCCGCCGGTATCCGGATGATTACCGAAGTTTTTCATACACTGAAAGGGGTCTTAAAAGAAAAAGGCTACAGTACCGCCGTCGGCGATGAAGGAGGGTTTGCACCGAACCTCAAATCCAACGAAGAAGCCCTGGAAGTTATTCTTGCAAGTATCGAAAAGGCCGGGTATAAACCGGAGGAGGACATATTTATTGCCCTCGACCCGGCCGCGTCCGAGTTCTACGATGCCGAGAAAAAACGGTATGTCTTCAAGAAATCGGACGGCAGGGAACTGACGTCGGAAGAAATGGCCTCCTTCTGGGAGGACTGGGCAAACAGATATCCCATTATCTCCATCGAAGACGGTATGGACGAAAACGACTGGGACGGATGGAAGGTCTTGACCGAAAAAATCGGCGGCCGGGTGCAGCTTGTTGGAGACGATCTTTTTGTAACAAACACGGCGCGTCTGCGGCAGGGAATCGAAAAGGGAATAGCAAACTCGATTCTTATTAAAGTCAACCAAATCGGAAGTTTGACCGAAACTTACGAAGCCGTGGAAATGGCGAAAAAAGCCGGCTACACCGCGATTGTCAGCCACCGAAGCGGCGAAACGGAGGACAACTTTATTGCCGATCTGGTTGTGGCACTTGAAACCGGCCAGATTAAAACCGGTTCTCTCTCCCGATCCGACAGACTGTCCAAGTACAACCAGCTGCTGCGAATTGAAAGTCTCTTAGAAGACACGGCACAGTATCCGGGCAGTGCCGCGTTTTATTCCATTAAACGGTAAAGAAAGATAACAGAAGAGCGGCCGTTCCGGCGGGGACGGCCGTTTTTACACTTCCACGGTAAATCGGTTATAAACCCCTTTATATTGAACTTTTTTAAAATCGACATCCGTAACACGCGCCCCGGGGGGGCCTTTTTTCAGCCACCGCGCGAACGCGTCAACCCGGGCGGTTTCCCCTTCGCAGACAACCTCAACGCTGCCGTCGGAGAGGTTGCGCACCCAGCCGGTCAAATTTTTCCGAAGAGCTTCCTGCCGGGCGGAATAGCGAAACCCCACACCCTGAACACGGCCGAAAATACGAGCATGGAACGCCGATGTACCGCCGCCGCTGTTCGTCATTCCTCTAATTCTTGGGCCAGTATCTCCTCGAGATCGTTGTAGTCGAAGGGTTTGTAAATTACTTTAAAGGGAATGGAAAATTCCGGATTGAGGAAGCCGCTGGCAATAATGACCTTGATATCTTTACAGTATTTCGCGAGGAATTTGATCCAGTAATCTCCGCCTAAAACATTCATGCGGTAGTCGGTAACGATCAGGCGGATCTCATGGTCCAAAAGGATTTTTATCGCCCCGACACCGTCGGACGCGACATACACGGTATACCCCTTTTTCTTTAAGAAATCCCGCAGGGTCAGCCGGATAGAGTCTTCGTCCTCGACAAGTAAAATACTTTTTTCCGACATACTTACGCTTCTTGCTCTTTTTCCTGAATGAACTGCAGGAGCTGCTCAAAATCCAGGGGCTTGTTGAAAAACGCGTCGGCGCCTTCCTTCAGTACCGCGACCCGGACCCGGGTATCATCGAGGCCGGTAATGGATATTACCACCG
Organism: uncultured Spirochaetales bacterium; assembly: GCA_964440465.1. Lineage (GTDB taxonomy): Bacteria > Spirochaetota > Spirochaetia > SPDA01 > CAZSGZ01 > CAZSGZ01. Next base: position 2,929 of record CAYTSI010000128.1, on the reverse strand, counting down.
GATTGTTGAGTGTCGGGTCCGATTTTATCTTCTTACACAGTTTATAGCCGTCTATACCCGGCAGATCGATATCGAGAATAATATACGCCGGCCGCTGCTCCGCGATAAGGATTCCCGCTTCAAATCCGTCGAAGGCCTGAAAGACCGCAATTTCCGGCATCTTCTTTTCTAAAAAATTTTTCAGCATGTTATTCAGGTCTTCATCATCATCAACAACTAAGACCGACTTTTCACCTTCCGCCTTTTCAGCTATTTCAGTCAATTCATCCGGAATTCTCATCCCCCTCGACTGGAGGAATTCCACCAAATTTTCGGCATAGACCCGGTATTGACCGCCGGGAGTGGTAAACGCTTTTAAGTATCCGTTTTTAATCCAATTAATCGCAGTCTGATTAACCACACCGCAAATATTTGCAACTTCGAGAGCTGAAAAAATCCGTATTTTTTTATTTCGCTTTGACATATGCCACCTTACTTTACAAAGATATTCTCCTCTAGAATTATATGAAATATATCCAATAGGTCAAGCTTTTTTTTCTAAAATCTAAAATATTCTTCAATACAGGAATAAACCTTCGACGGAGGGAATCCCTTCGCTAAAAGAGAGCGGACCATCTTCTCTTTTGTCATATTTCTCCTGCCGTACAGCTTTCCAGCGATAGTATTCAGCGCTTCAGTCTCTTCGACCTCCGTAACTGTCCCGCCTAGAGTTTCCGCGAGTTCACGGGAGAGGCCCTTTTCCCTCAGTTTTACCAGGAGCGTCCGTTTCCCATACTTTTTTTTATTCAGAAGATACCGTAGATAGTGCTCACCGAACTTTCTGTCATCCACCAGGTCCTCCTCTTCTAAACGCCGGAGGACCACGTTGATAACCGGATCGGGATAGTGCCGCTGCCGCAGTTTCAGCCGGAGCATTTCCAGTGAATGGTCTTTCCGGGAAAGCAGGTCGAGAGCTTTCCTGTATGCCTGAAAACTCTGATGATGAAACAGCAGCAGTGAAAGCTGCTCCACCGACAGCAGCAGCCCTTCGGTAAGTTCTAATTCCTCACAGACGGCGAGGGGAACAAAAAAAAAGGCGCCGGAACAGGTGATTTTACACATGCCCCCGGCAGCCTCTTTTGTACTAATTGACAGTATATACCGGTTACCGTTTTGAGAACTGGAATTTTCTTCGTGCACCCCGCTGACCATATTTTTTCCGTTCAACCATTCGGGCGTCCCTGGTAAGAAACCCGTTTGCCCGAAGCGGACCGTGATTGGCCGGATCTTCTTTCGACAGGGCCCGGGCTATGCCATGCCGGCAGGCTTCCGATTGTCCCGAAACACCGCCGCCTTTCACATTAATAAGAATATCGAACTTCGTCAAACTGTCGGTTACCTGTAACGGCTGCAATAAACGCTGTGAGTATACAGTACTGCTGAAATATTCATCAGCCGATTTGCCGTTAACCGTAACGCTTCCCGTTCCTGCCCGTAAAAACACCCTCGCGACGGATGTTTTCCGCCGGCCGGTCCCATTTGCAAGATTTACACTCACTATTAATCTCCTATCTCTATCTTCTCAGGTTTCTGCGCGGCATGCGGGTGCTGATTTCCCGCGTAAACTTTTACATTGGTAAATAATTTTCTGCCTAATCTGTTTTTCGGCAGCATTCCCTTGATGGCATGCTCCATGGGGAACTCCGGTTTCCGTACCAGCGCCTTTTCCAGGTTCTCGCTGCGGATCCCGCCGGGGTACCCGGAGTGCCGGTAATACATCTTGTCCTGCATTTTATTTCCCGAAACGGTAAATTTACCAGCATTGATTACAATTACATAATCCCCGATTTCCTGGTTAGGCGCATATTCAGGTTTATGTTTTCCCCGAAGGAGTTCCGCCGCTTTTTTCGCAACGTGGCCTAATGTTTTTCCTTCAGCATCAATGAGATACCACTTTCGCTGTATATCCTGTGCCTTCATAAATATCGTCTTCATTTGTATATCCTAACAACAAGTTTAAAACTTCAACGTAGAGAGTGGAATATTTTCATATTTTAATGGTAATGTCAAGGGCAGCTGGTTATTCAGTATCACCTTCGCCGCTTGTTTCCGTACTTTCCTCGGAGGCATCTTCCTCATCCTCCTCTTCTTCTTCCTCTTCTTTTTTTGCTTCGATTTTATCCTTTATGTCCGCTATACCGATAAAGACAGCTATTAATCCGATAAAAACAGCCAGCAAAGGGACCCCGCCTTTCAAAACTTCGAGTACCGGCTGCCACCAGTTGAGGGCCCAGGGGAACGGCAGCACGGAGTAAACCGCGAAAACAACGAATATAAGTCCAACTAGTAAAGCTACCATAGATAACCTCCACGATTGTAATTACACTAACATTAGTGATTTTTATAATTTAGTCAAGCATGATGGTCCCCATCCTCTTTTTTCTCCTCAAGCTCTTCGGTAAAGGCCTCATACCGGACCCTGTTCCGGACCACCATAACGGCAAATGCAATGCTGAAAAGCACATAGGGCAGACCGATAAGAGCGACCTTCCCTACCGCCACCCCCGACAGCAGTATCAGTTCCGTCTGCACTATTCCGAACATTTCCAGGGTGGAAAACATTACCTCGGCAAATTTAATGATCATCCCCAAAACCACGAACATCCACGCGGTGTCCCGGGTCGTCGACCAAAGGAGAATTGCCAGGAATGTGGCAATAGCCGAAAATCCAAGCTGTGTAAGAATTTCAATCATCTGTCCCAAACCCATTTCAGCACCTCCGTAGAAAACAAGCCAGCTCACCGGAAGAATATTCTCCCGGAATAATGTTCGGACCTTCCGGGGAAGGATTGAGAAAGACCCCCTCCCGCAGACAGCGTTTGAACAGCTCCAGGGGACCGGCACCGTCTCGGGGCGGCAGAAGGTAGGGGCCGGTACGTTCCCATCCGGG
>CAYTSI010000127.1:0-8249 GCA_964440465.1 uncultured Spirochaetales bacterium | reverse complement strand
TACCGCAGGGCGGTAACCGCGTATACCCGCGCGGCTTCGTACAGTTCCTCGACTTCCACGTATTCGTCCGTCTGATGGGGCATATGTCTCGGTCCCGGTCCGTTAACAAGGGAGGGGATGTTTTTCCAGGCGCGTAAAAAGGTCCCGTCGGTTGCCCCGGGGACGCCGTTATAGACCGGTTCTTTTCCGGTAACATCGGAGTAGGCCGAGGCGGCGGCCGCGACGATGGGTTCGTCTTTCTCCATGGTCACCACCGGTCTGTCTTCGATAAACTCGATTGCAGCTGAAAAATCTTCGTCCTCCGCGGCCAGTTTATCGATTATACCCCGCAGTGTTTTTCTGACTGTTTCATGGTCCTGTTTCGGCGTCGTCCTGATGTCGATGTAGCCGACTGCTGTGCCGGGCATTACGTTCAGCTGCGCCGGTTCTCCCGCCGGAGGGGACTGCAGCACGGTAAAAGTTATCGAGGGCCGGCCTAACAGCTCATCTTTGCCGCACCGTTCTTTTTCCTGCTCCTCGTACGCTTCAAAGGCGAGGATAACGCGCGCGAGGCGGGTATTAGGGTTGATGCCCGTCAACGGCATCGCCCCGTGGGCCATCCTGCCGTTCACCCGGACAACCGCGCGGACCGCTCCCTTCATGCTGAGACAAAGCTGGTTTTCTTCGGGTTCGGAAACAAGGGCCGCGTCCACATCGTCGGCATGTCCCTTTTTTATAAAATCTTTTATTCCGATCATCATCCCTTCCTCGTCGCAGACAATTCCAAGCCGTATTTTCCCGTTCCAGGACAGTCCGGACTGCAGCAGCGCCTTGACGGTAAGAAGATTGACGGCAAGTCCCGCTTTCATATCGCAGCTGCCGCGGCCGTAGAGTTTGCCCGCCTCGATTTCTCCGCTGAAGGGGGGGTGCTTCCACAGTTCCCTGTTTCCTTCGGAAACGACATCGGTATGCCCTTCGAACATCAGGCAGTTCCCGCGGTTCCCGGAGTCGATGGTGGCGATGATGTTTTCCCTTCCCCGTTCCACCTCCTCTACCGACGGGGTCACGCCTAATTCCTTCTCTATCCAGCCGGCGAGAAAAGCGACCGCTTCCTTTTCGGTATTCCCGGTATCGGGACGGATAACACTGTCTATCCGCACCAGGCGCTGTGTCAAATCTATAAGCTCTTCTTTATCGACATAGGTCAATAAGGTTTTTTCCTCGTCCGAAAGCATGTGTGTCTCCTTCTTTAACCGCTACTGTGTCTGTCGAGCGTGTATTCCGTCCCGGGTTTTAACCAAAAGGCTGACCGTTTTATTGACGGGCATCGGAATTTGCAGTTTTTCCCCCTCTTTCACAACAGCGTAGTTGATAAAATCGATTTCCGATCTGCTCCCCCGGTCAAAATCCTGCAGCATGGAGGAACGGTTTCCGGCGGTCTTTTCGCACACCGAATATACCATTTCCACCGGGTCGTTATAGGTAAGCCGCAGCCCCTTCGCTTCGACGACGCGGACGGCCTCCTTCACCAAGTCTTCCATAAGGGTTTTCGTTTCCCGGTAGTCGAGGAGTTTGCCGTTGTGCAGGCCGGTCAGGGCCGTGAGGGCGTTGATGCCGATATTGATAATCAGCTTACTCCAGATAAGATTTTCGATATTTTCCTCCACATCGGCCTCGAAGCCGGCGTTTTTCAGCTCGGCGATGAGAGGGCCCAACCGTTCGTTGTTCTTGTCGGACATACAGAGATGTGTCGGTCCTTTTCCCGCGTGGCGGATTTCTCCCGGCCCTAAAAAAGTAGCACCTTCGGAGGTGACCCCGGCGGCTGTATGGGTCTCTCCAAAGGAGCGGCGGAGGATCTCTTCATTACCGACACCGTTTTGCAGGGTCATGACGATCGTATTTTCTCCGGCGCTTTCCGAAAACTGCCGGGCAACCGCCTCCGTCGCGGTTGATTTGACAGAGATGATAATAACATCGGAACCGGAAACGGAAGCCGGGTCGGGGGAAGCCTTCGGCCGGGTTATCTTTTTTTTGCCGGTTTCGATATCTTCGATACTGAGTCCTTTGCTGTTGACGGCGTCCACGTGTTCCTGATTGATATCGTACAGCACTACATCATTGCCTGCGGCTGCCAGTCTGCCGCCGTAGAGGGAGCCCATTGCTCCGGCCCCGATCACTGCTATTTTCATCGTTATCCCCCTCTTGTATACTTTAACAATAATGAACTATCTTTAGTATGTAAATAGGCCGCCGCCGCGACGTATCAGCCGATGGCGTCGCTTCCCGTTTCCCCGCTCCGAATCCGGACACATTCGGCTAAGTCGAGTATAAAAATTTTTCCGTCCCCGATTTCACCCGTGCGTGCCCCGCTGATAAGGGCGGTCACGGTCCGGTCGACAAAGTCCTCGTTTACGGCAATTTCGATCCGGGTTTTTTTGAGCAGGTTTACTTCGATATCGACCCCCCGGTACGATTCGTGGTATCCCTTCTGCTGTCCGCAGCCTAAGGCGTTCGTTACCGACATTTTGTATACTTCCGCTTTATACAGCTCTTGCTTTACTTCGTTCAGCTTGTGCGGCTGAATGTATGCAATTAGTAACTTCATTCTTTTCTCCTTAAATTTGTTCTGTTTTCTACATGTTGCTGAAAATCTGAAAACCGCTGTAGGATTCGGCCGCGTGTTCGCTGATATCAAGCCCCATCAGCTCCTCTTTTTCTGTTACCCGCAGTCCTTGTATCAGTTTCAAAAACCCGAAAACCAGTAACGATCCCGCGACAACCCAGCCGAACACCGATATAACCCCCAATGCCTGGGTCCCGATTTGGCCCAGCCGGGACAGGCCCGAGCCGATCTTTTCGAGATCACCAAAAACGCCGACGGCCAATGTCCCCCAGACCCCGCATATACCGTGGACCGAGACCGCGCCCACCGGATCGTCGATATGCAGCACCTTGTCGAAGAATTCAACCGAAAGAATAACCAGAATGCCGGCGATGAAACCGATAAGAACGGCCTCCGCCGGGCTGACGACCCAGCACCCCGCGGTAATGCCCACCAGCCCTGCCAGGGCACCGTTTAAGGCCATACTGGGGTCCGGCTTTCCAAACCAAAGCCAGGAAGTTACCATTGCACCGATTGCCCCGGTGGCTGCCGCCAGGGTCGTGGTTACAGCTACATAGGCAATATCCAAATCGGTCCCCGACAGGGTGGAACCGGCGTTGAAACCATACCAGCCGAACCAGAGAATAAACACACCCAAAGCCGCGAGGGGGAGGTTATGCCCCCGGATGGCCTTCACCGATACCTGCCCGTTTTTTCGGACGTACTTTCCCTTTCTCGGGCCAATCATCACGGCACCCACCAATGCCGCCCAGGCGCCGACGGAATGGACCACCGTGGAGCCCGCGAAATCGTGGAACCCCATATTCCCCAGCCAGCCCGATCCGCTCCAAATCCAGTGTCCCGAAACGGGATAGATAAGTCCGGTTATGAAGGCGGAATAGACCAGATAACCTGAAAACTTTGTCCGCTCGGCCATTGCGCCGGAAACGATTGTCGCCGCGGTTGCCGCGAACACAACCTGAAACATCCAGTCCCTGAATGTCGCGGCGTCGGCGGCCGTTAAAAAAAACTGGTCCCGTCCGATAAAGCCGCCGGCGCTTGCCCCGTACATCAGCGCCCAGCCGACGGCCCAGAACATCACCGCCCCCGCCGAAAAATCCATCAAATTTTTCATTAAAATATTTCCGGCATTTTTAGCCCTCGTCAAGCCCGCCTCGACCATGGAGAACCCGGCCTGCATAAAAAACACCAGTGCCGCGCAGAGAACAAGCCATATCATATCGAAGGCGCTGCTGAAAAGGTCCAGCTGCTGCTGCACTGTGTCCTCCCCGGCGAATACCCCTGCCGGCGCAATGAACAGCCCGCAGACAATAAAAATAAGGACCCATGTTGTTTTCCCCGTCATTTCAAACTCCTTTTTGAAAATTTGTTTTCAGCTGAAATGCAGAGAGCGTGCCAAGTAGTGACTGAGGGTGCTTAATTTACTGCTTGGAAATGAAATAGCACCGCAGGGGGCGGGAAAATTTAGTTACGTAATTGTTGTGGCGTTTGTTAAAAATTACAAATATGTAGCTAAAAAATTGATTTACTACTTTTTTGTTCGAAATATTTTGGGATCTATCCCGTATTTTTGGACCCGCAAACCCATTATACGTTCGGTTATTCCCAGCAATGCCGCGGTTTTTGCCATGTTTCCCTTCGATGACTTTAGGGCATCTAAAATAATTTCCCGTTCCAGATTGTCCAAAGCCTCCTGCAGGGTGCTGTGCAGCCCCGTGTCGGTCGATTCGGCGCTCTGCAGGCTCGGCGGAAGATGATGACCGTGAATAACTTCATCCGAACTGAGGAGTACCGCCCGCTCGATACAGTTTTCCAGCTCCCGGACATTACCCGGCCAATGGTAGCTCATCAGCAGGTTGATGGCCGGCGTTGATATCCGTTTGATGGCCTTGCCGTTTTTTCCGCTGTACTTTTCGATAAAGTGGTCGGCTAAGAGCATAGTATCGCTCTTCCGGTGGCGCAGCGGCGGGATGTGGATCGGGAAAACATTCAGCCGGTAGTAGAGGTCTTCCCGGAATGTGTTTTCTTTCATGAGCCGCTCAAGGTCCCTGTTCGTAGCGGCGATAATCCGTACATTTGTGTGCAGGGTCTTGTTGCCTCCCACCCGTTCAAATTCCCGTTCCTGCAGGACCCTGAGCAGTTTTACCTGAATAATGGGAGAAAGGTCGCCGATTTCATCCAGAAATATCGTGCCGTTGTTTGCCAGCTCGAACCGCCCCTCTCTGCTGCTGACCGCGGAAGTAAAAGCCCCCTTCTCATGTCCGAACAGTTCGCTTTCGATTACCGTTTCCGGCAGGGCCGCGCAGTTCACTTTTATAAATGGATAATCGCTTCTGTTGCTGTTGTAGTGGATGGCATGGGCCACCAGTTCCTTGCCCGTGCCGCTTTCCCCCCGGATCAGCACAGTCGCGTCGCTTCCGGAAACCCGCGCTATCAGGTCGAATACTTCCTGCATGGTGTTGGAGTTGCCGATAATATTGGCGGGCCTGAACTTGTCCCGAAGTTCTTCATGAAGCCGAGTGTTTTCCTCCAGCAGGCGCTGCCGCTCCTCCTGAATCGACTGGCGCAGCCGGACGGCCTGTGCAATCATAGAAGAGATAATCGTTAAAAGCCGTACATCTTCATCGAGGCTGATGTCCTCAGCGAAGAGACGGTCCACACTTAAAGCGCCGATAACTTCCTGGCCGAGTTTAATGGGGACACAGATGAAGGAGATGTCCCGCTTCTGCAGCCCCTTTCGTGCCTTGGTTTTATTGAGAAACGTCGGTTCCCTGGAAATATTCGGTATTACCAGGGGCTGACCGGACTGGACAACCTGGCCGGTTATCCCTTCCCCAAGCTGATATTTCCCCCGTTGCTGCTCGCTGTTAGAGAGGCCGTAGGCGTTTTCGATGGAAATTTCGCCGGTATTTCTGTTTAACAGGGTAATTGTTCCCCGAAGCATGCCCATGTGCTCGGCTATCAGCCGGAGGACCGGGCTTAAAGCTTCTTCGAGACCTACGCTGCCGTCCAGCGTTCGGCTGATGTCGAAGAGCAGCGAGAGTTCCTGAATTTTCCGCCGGTAGTGAATTTTGTTCTGTGTGTCGAAAGGTTGTTCTTCTTCCATATACTGCTAAAGTTACATTTTTGTAGGTTTTTATTCAAGTAAAAAAATAATCCATTGTTGTTGACAAAAAAATGTTTCTCTGGTAACTTTGGCGGACTGAATTTTTTATAAATTTGGGCCCTTGTAGCTCAGTCGGCAGAGCACCTCCATGGTAAGGAGGGGGTCATCGGTTCAAGTCCGATCGAGGGCTCGTCACCGTTGACACTATAGAACAATTTGAATATAATTGTTCTCCCATGACATAGAAGGAGAAAGTTCGCATGGCGAAATCAAAGAAAGGTGCAGTTGAGATTATAGCATTGCAATGTACGGAATGCAAGCGTAGAAATTATACAACGCATAAGAACCGCAGAAACATGCAGGGGAAAATGGAGATGCGGAAGTACTGTCCTTTCGATAGAAAGCATACCGTTCATAAAGAAGCGAAGGTCCGGTAATTTTTTTCTATCTTACGGTGATATCACAAAGGCCAGTAGCTCCAACGGCTAGAGCGCCGGTCTCCAAAACCGGATGTTGTAGGTTCGAATCCTACCTGGCCTGTTTACTCAGGAGTTGTACATGAAAAAGATCATACAGTTTTTTAAGGACAGCTTTGCTGAGCTTAAAAAAGTAATTTGGCCAAGCAGGGATGAGGTGGCAGCATCCACAAAAATTGTAATCATTTCGGTTATTATTTTTGCCGCGGTACTGGGGTTTGTGGACTTTCTGCTGGTCCTCGGTATCGACTTAATATTTTAAAAAGCGTTAGGTAAAACAATATGGCAAAAGGGTGGTATGTAGTCCATACATACTCGGGGCACGAAAATAAGGTGGAAAAATATATCCGCAAAATGATGGAAAACGGTTTGTTCGAAGATGCCGTTTTCGATATCAAGGTTCCTTCCGAAGAAGTTGTGGAGATGCGGGACGGTAAGAAGCGGACAACTACCAAAAAATTTCTGCCCGGCTACATACTTGTCGAAATGGACCTCCCCGACAGAGGATGGAAGAATGTCTGCGGCCAGATACGGAAAATCCAGGGGGTAACCGGCTTTGTCGGGGCCTCCGGGAACGTAAAGCCCCAGCCGATTTCCTCGGATGAGGCCAAAACAATTCTTCAAAAAGCCGGGGAAATACGCGCCGACAAAATGTTCAAGCCGAAGCAGAGCTTCGAGGAGGGGGAAACGATCCGCATTATCGACGGTCCCTTCGATACGTTTACCGGTTCCGTGGAAGAAGTAAACCTCGAGAAGGGAAAATTAAAGGTAATGGTTGGCATTTTCGGCCGGGCGACTCCGGTGGAAGTTGATTTCAACCAGGTGGAAAAAATATAACAGAGGCCGCTGCACCGCGGCGGCAGTGGGAGTCCGCGGGCGTAGAATCGACTCCATTTTTACGCCGGACGTTCGTACCACAAAGGAGATTTTATGGCGAAGAAAAAGATTGCCGCGGTTATCAAACTGCAGGTGCCCGCGGGGAAGGCAACTCCCGCGCCGCCGGTGGGTCCCGCGTTAGGGCCCCATGGTGTCAGCGCGCCCCAGTTTGTACAGCAGTTTAACGACCGCACGAAAAATGTGGAACAGGGTCTGACGATTCCTGTTGTCATTACCGTTTACGGGGACAAAAGTTTTACTTTCATTACAAAAACGCCCCCGGCGGCTGTTCTTATCAGAAAGGCCTGTAAGCTCGACAAAGGGTCGCCGGAACCGAACAAGGTCAAGGTGGCTAAAATCAAACGTTCCCAGCTTAAGGAAATCGCGGAAACGAAAATGCCCGATTTAAATGCCAACGATATAGACGCGGCAATAAATATCATTGCCGGCACTGCCCGAAGCATGGGCGTCGAAGTGGAGGGCTGATAATGAAACACGGTAAAAAATACAGGGCGGTACTCGAAAAGTATAACAAACAGGAACAGTACCCCTACGAAGAGGCGGTCAGCCTGGTAAAGGAACTGTCCTACGCAAAGTTCGACGAAACTGTTGAGCTTGCGGTCCGGCTCAATTTGAAAAAAAGCCAGACCGTGCGTGATACGGTGGTCCTTCCAAACCAGTTTACGTCTGAAAAGAAGATCCTTGTTTTCGCGAAGGGTGAAAAGGCCGCCGAAGCGGAAGAAGCGGGTGCCGCGTTCGTCGGCGACGAAGACCTGGTGAACAAGATTAAAGACGGCTGGCTCGATTTTGACGTGGCCGTCGCGACGCCGGACATGATGAAGGACGTGGGAAAGCTCGGTCCGATCCTCGGCCGGAGGGGCTTGATGCCGAACCCGAAAACGAGGACCGTGACATTCGATTTGAAGGACGCGATCGCGGAGCTGAAACAGGGGCGCGTCGAATACCGTTCCGATAAAACCGGTATTGTCCATCTTGCCGTCGGTAAGGTTTCCATGGAGCCGGAGAAAATGCTGGAGAACATCAGGCTTGTGGTTTCCGAAATAGAAAAAAAGAAACCCGCCGATATAAAAGGTGATTTTGTGCAGTCGGTAGTCGTAAGCTCCACGATGGGGCCGGGTGTTAAAGTTTCATACCGGGAAACGGCGTAGGAGAGTGATGATGGAAGCAA
>CAYTSI010000126.1:1997-8405 GCA_964440465.1 uncultured Spirochaetales bacterium | reverse complement strand
GCGGCGTGAATACTTTCCTGCCAACGCTGCAGGCAAACGAAGCGGCGGTCGCCCGCCTGGGGGGCGAACTTGCAGGGGTTGGCGGCGGCGGGGCAGGGGAGCTGCGGGAACGGATTCCCGGCCTGTATATCGAAGGTCCCTTTGTGCATCCGGGCAAGCGGGGCGGTATCCTAGAAGGCCATATAGCCGAACCCGGTCCCGGGTTAATTCGCCGGCTGCAGGACACGGCCCGGGGGACAATTAAAATGATGACGATTGCGCCGGAACTTCCCGGTGCCGATAAACTGATAAGCGTTATGGACGATGAAGGTATTGTCCCCTGTTTCGGCCACAGTAGCGCGGGATTTGCCGAAGGGTTAAAGGCCGCGGCCGAATATCACCGCGGCAGCGGAAAGAGCGTTCACATTACCCACCTGTTTAACGCCATGTCGCCGATTTCCCACAAGGAGCCGGGACTGGCTATGCTTCCTTTTTTAGACCGGCATGTAACGTTCGAGCTGAACGGCGACGGCGTGCATATTCATCCGGACATGCTCCGTTTCTGCTGGCGGCACCTTGACCGGAAGCGGATGGTCCTTATCTCAGACGCGGTTGTCTCCGCCGGAGAACCGCCGGGGGAGTATGCCTATTTCGGGAAAGAAGTTGTTTCCGGGGAGGACGGGGTCAGGTACAGGGACAGCGGTGTGCTTATCGGTTCTCACCTGCTCCTGCCGCGGATCGCGGCGGTATTCGCGGACATTACCGGCGCGGGACCGGAGGAGATTATACCGCTTGTAACGGAAAATCCTCTGCGGGTCCTGGGCCGGGAGGGGGCGCCCGCGGACCTCATTCTTATTGATGACGATTTCAGGCTGATTCACAATTTTCATCCCTATGGTAGAAGCGCCCCCGCACCTTAGGATATACTGAGAGTCTATGCTTAACCTGCACAGCCGCCTGTCCGCTGAAACGGCCGGAGAGGCGATTACGCCTGCAAAGGCAGCGGCCCGGTTTTTATTGCCGCCGCCGGACACTCCGCAGGAAACAATACAAACAGAATTGGAAGCCCTGCGCGGTTCGTCGGGGCTTCCCGCGGCGATGGACGCCCTTTACCGGTGGGAACTGTCGGCGGGCTATATATCGAAGGAAAAACTCGAGTCCAGCGAGTGCCTTAGGTTCTATAATGCGGAATACGAAATAGATATCTACGTACAGGTAAACCGCGCCCGCTCGGGCTATACCCCGGTCCCGCCGCCGGCTGAGGAACTGCCGCCGGTCCACTGTGCTATCTGCAGGGAAAACGTCGGGCGGCCCGGAAAGGAGCATCTGCGGGTCTTCGAGTTTGCAATAGAAGGCGCGGCCGGTACATCCCCTGATTTTTTTCTGCAGCTGACCCCCTACCCGGTGTTCCCGTATCACTTTGTCGTTATTACCCTGCGCCCGGAGCCGATGCGGGTGGACCGGCGGTCCCTCAAAGAGATGGTCCGTTTTTCAGAACTCGCCCCGGGGTATACGGTCTGCTCCAATTCCGATGTCCGGGGGGCCGGTTCGTCTATTCTCGAACATCACCATCTGCAGGTATGTAAGGGACTAACCCTTCCGGTGATGACCGCGGGGCCGCTGAAACAGGTACAGGGGCAGGGCTGCAGGGTGGATATTCTCCATTATCCGCTTGCCGCGGTCCGGATCGAGGGGACGGACCCTGCCGCTGTCACCGATACCGCGGCTTCCATGCTGGAACGGTGGAAAGAACGTGATCCGGGGAGAAATACGGCAAATATAATTTTCAGCAGAGAATGCGGCAGACCCTGTTTTTACCTGCTTTTCCGAAATCCCGGGTATCAGACGCCGGAACATCTCCTCCGGATAAAACAGGAGGGCATCGGTATTATCGAAGCTGCAGGAGCGGGGATATTCCCGGTGCCGTCCGGTCCCGCCGAGGCCGATATTTGGGACGAGGTCCGGAACCGGGGAAAGGAAGTAATGCTCGGGATCCTTTCGGGCATCAATCCGATTCGGCAAAACAGGACAGATGCACTGGAGGAACTGATACCATGGACCTGACCCGTGAATTTACAGCCCGCTTCGGTGTAAGCCCCGAGTACGCTGTTGAAGCTCCCGGCAGGGTCAATCTAATCGGGGAACATACCGACTACAACGGCTGCCCCGTTTTGCCGGCGGCCATCCAGTACAGTATGAGTGTCGCGGCCGCGGGCGCCGAAAATATAACAATTGACAATACCGATAAGCAGTACGGGTCCCGTATTTTTCAGATCGAAGAAGCTATTCCCCCCTTCCCGCAGGGCGACTGGGGGAACTACGTAAAAGCGGGGGTCCAGGCGGTAATCTCCCATTTCGCGTTACAGGGAGAGAAGCCGGAGGATTTCCGGGGAGGCGCCTTTCTCTTCCGCGGGACTATTCCCCCGGCGGCGGGTTTGAGTTCCTCTTCGGCAATTGTCGTGGCTTCGGCCCTGGCATTTCTATCCGTGAACGGCAGGGAGATCGAGCGGGAAAAGCTTGCCGGTGTTCTCGCGGCGGGGGAACAGTATGTGGGCACCCGGGGAGGAGGGATGGACCAGGCGGTGTCCCTCTTCGGGAAGGAGGGGCACGCGGTAAAGATCGATTTCAACCCCTTCGCCGTACAGCCGGTGCGGATACCCGCCGGGTACACCTTTCTGACCGCCCACAGCCTGGTGGAAGCGGCAAAGACCCGGAAGGCCATGGACCGCTATAACACGCGGGCGGCCGAGTGCCGCCTGGGAGCCGAGCTGCTGCAGCGGGCATACACCGCCGAATACGGTGACCGGCATGGCAGCGGGACAGGACGGGCCGTCAGGCTTTTAGGTGATGTCAGTACGGGGAACCTCGGTATCGATGCCGGGGAACTGGAGCAGTTTCTCGCGGCGGCCCTGCACCCCGCTCCCTATACGGCGGATGAGCTGGCAGGCCGCTTCGGCTTGACCCCGGATGAAGCCGCCCGGCGGTACTGCATGCGGAGAGACGGAACGCTCCTGCCGGGGTCTCCCGGGGGATACAAAATATTTCAGCGTGTCCGCCATGTCTTGAGTGAATGGAGACGGGTGGAGGAATCGGTCCGCGCCCTGAATGATGGAGAGATGGAGCAGTTCGGAATGCTGATGACCGCTTCCCACGCAAGCTGCCGCGATTTATTCGAAATAAGCTGTCCCGAACTGGACAGGTTGACGGCGGTCCTGCTTGCAGGCGGTGCCTACGGCGCCAGACTTACCGGTGCCGGCTTCGGCGGGTGCGCGGTCGCCCTTGTACCGGATACCCGTCTCGAGGCGTGTATGGAATATGTTGGAAAGAATTTTTACGCGGACAAAGATCCGGTGCTGTTTCCCTGCAAGCCGAGCGCGGGAGCGAGGGTGCGGTTCTTATAATACAAGATGGAGGGATAGGAGTGTGAGAAAAGTATTTGACCATGTCGGGTTTCGAACAACGGAGAAAAAAGCGGACGAAAGCTGGGTGGAAAATACCCGGGTGTGGGTAACGAACCCGAAGGAACACCCCTGGGGCGTCGAGTGGCTGCGGTATGAGCCGGACAGCCCCTGTCCGAAGGCGCTGATCGAGAATCCACACGTTGCCTACCGCGTGGACAATCTGGACGAAGCATCGGAGGGACTTTCGATTTTACTCGGTCCTATGATTGTCGACGAGTTTGTCCGGGTCGGTTTTTATCAAACCGAAGACGGTTCGATCGTGGAACTGATGGAGTATTTGAACGACGAGGGAGAGTGGTTTCCGAAACAGCACAGGTAACGGGAGAGCGATATGAAGCAGACAGTAACATACGGAATAATCGGTTTCGGGGGTATCGCCGTAAACCGTATTGCAAAAGAGGGGTTTTGCCGCGACAGGGAGCGTTTCACGCCCGCGCCGGACATCGTGTTGAAAGGGGTAACATCCCGGACGGAGGCACGCCGGAAGGCCGCGGAGGAGCTGGGGCTTACATGGTATCCCACGGCAGGGGAGCTTCTGGCTGATGATGAAATCGACGGAGTGTTTATTGCCACGAACAACCTTACGCACTACCTCTTTGCAGCACAGGCGATGGAGGCGGGGAAGCACGTCATCCTCGAAAAACCGCTGACAACGAGCGCGGGGGATGCCGAGGCACTGGCCGCGCTGGCGAAAGAGAAACAGCTAAGCCTTTCGGTAAACCATATGATGCGCTACAACAGCTACAACCGGAAGGCAGCCGAGCTGATTGCTTCCGGCGCGGTCGGCGCGCTCGATCCGGCGGACGCGGGTGACGCGGTGCTCCACTTCGAGTTCAGTTACGGTGCTTCGGAGGAGGAGAAACTGGCCTGGCGCTGCAATGTCCCGGAAGAGCGGGGCGGGCCGATCGGTGATGTGGGAAGCCACGGCCTCTATATGGCGGAGTATCTTTTAGGACGGACAATTACGAAAGTCGCGTGCGCCTGCCTGCCGAGGACTATCGACATTGCCGTGGAAAACGGGGCCTTTATCCAGTTCGAGTGCGGCGACGGCTTTAGCGGAAGTATCAGGACGGCGTTCAATCAGCCCCGCGGCGGGCTTGCCGGAACGGTCTTAAACTGCGGCTACGAAATTTACGGCAGCAGGGGAATACTCCGGGGCTACGGTACCTTAGGACAGCTGTCGGGCCACCCGGACGAACCGGTCCCCATACGCCTATTCCTCGATGACGGCCGGGAGCTCCGGCCGGTGGAGGTAGGGGACCCGGTCAACCAGTACGCGGCCGTCATCGGGGAGCATGCCGAATCGGTCCGTTCCGGCAAGCCCCTCGATGTAAGCGAGGCTGTACGCAATGTCCGGCAGGTGCTGGCCTGTTACGCGTCCGCGGAAGAACGCGGAAAATGGAAGGAGGTGTGATAGTATGAAAAAGGACCTGGCAATTAACGGCGGGAACAAGGTGTCGGAGACAGCGTTTCCCCCGTGGCCGCAGTTCGCGGAGCAGACTTTTCAGGATATTTTGGAGCCGCTTCGGACGGGGAAAGTAAACTACTGGACCGGGCCGAAGGGGATGGAGTTTGAGTCGAAATGGGCGGAGTGGACCGGCGCGGAGTACGCGATCTCCTGTAGCAGCGGGACCTCGGCGCTCCATATCGCCTTAGGGGGCTTAAATATCGGACCCGGTGATGAAGTAATTGTACCGTCCTATTCGTTTATCGCTTCCTCCTTCGCCGTCGTCCAGGCCGGTGCGATACCCGTATTCTGCGACGTTACCGAGGACCACACCGTCGATCCGGCTAAAATCGAAGGGCTTATTACGAAGAGGACAAAAGCAATTATCGTCGTCCATTTGTACGGAGTGGTCTGCGACATGGGGCCGATTTTGGAAACGGCAGAGAAGCATAAGCTGCTCGTTATCGAAGACTGCGCTCAGTGTTTCGGCGGGGAATATAGAGGCAAAAAGGTCGGGACCGTCGGCGACGCCGGGTGTTTCAGTTTCTGTCAGAGCAAGCACTTCACAACCGGCGGTGAAGGGGGCATGGTGGTTACCAATAACGAGGACGCCGCCTGGGAGTTCCGCTCCTTCCGCGACCACGGCTACGACGTGAAAGAGCGGCTGAACCTGCTCGAGCTGGAAGCGCTGCTGCCCTACATCCACAACCGCGTAGGCTTCAACTACCGGATGACCGAAATCCAGTCGATTATCGGCTTAAATGAATTAAAGCGCTTCGACATATGGAACCTTCCCCGGCGCAGGCGGTACGCCGAAATGTACGACGAAGCCTTCCGGGACGAACCGGGAATTTACGCCCTGCCGGTCAATACGGAGGAACGGAAAAATGCCTACTGGTGGTATCCCTTTCTCCTCGATTTGCCGAAGCTTTCCTGCACGGCGGAGGAGTTCCGCGCCGCTCTGACGGCGGAAGGGATACCGAACTTCGGCATTCAGTGGCCGGAAGCATATAAAGAAAAGGCCTATGTCGAGAAAAATGGCTTCGGTGATGCAAAGTTCCCCTTTCTCTCGAAGGAGTATACCGATCCGAAAGCCGTGGAATATGAAAACAACTTCTGTCCCACGGCTAATAAACTCCGGGACATGACGGTCAGTCTCTTCCTCCATCCGACCTGGGAGGCGGACCACATCGAACTCTGCATCGAAGGCGTGCGTAAGGTTTTAGCGCATTATTACGTATAAAGTGCCGCCTGGAAGCCGAGGGCGCGGGCGCACAGATTAACGGTCCGGTCGTGGGAGAAAAGGGTGATGGTTTCCGCGGGGACCTCCGATAGAAGCTGCAGTGCCGAGGCTACATGCAGGGCGTCGAGGGTCTTTACATGAATCGGAAAGGCTTCCATGGCACGTTTTTTCACTGGAGCGCTCAACTCGAGAAGGTCGATGCTTGTAAGCACATCCTCGAGGCGTCCCACTGCTTCAATAAGCGTTTCGTCATTGAGGCTGCCTTCCATTCTACAGCG
>CAYTSI010000126.1:0-1897 GCA_964440465.1 uncultured Spirochaetales bacterium | reverse complement strand
AGCGCAGCAGTACCGATGAATCGAGATATGCTAGCATGAATCGGCGCGCTCCGCATCAATAACATCACTGATATCGCCCTCTACAAGGGGAGGCAATTTTTTCCAGACAAAGGACTGCCGCGCCCTGCGGACATACCGAAGGCCGGATTCCAGCCCTGTCAGTTTCCCCACCGGCTGTTTGTGGTCAAGTATTGTAATACTTTCGCCGGAACGGACGCGTTTAATTTCAGCGCTTAAATGGGCTTTTAATTCGGCAATACCGATTTCTCTTTCAGCGGGCAACATTTTCTCCTTCGCCGAGTTCTATTATGACTATAACATGACTATAATAAGTCCATTCTATGCAAATGTCAAGCTTGGCTCTTAAAATTCCCGGAGCTGTTTGACATTTTTAATTCCTTACATTATTATAAAGTGTAAGGAGTATTAATGAGGTCGAAAATTACCGATAAGTTCCAAATTACTGTTCCGAAAGAAATTCGGGAACTGCTGAAACTCAACCGGAACGACCTTCTTGAATGGAAGGTAGAGGAGGGCGGGGTAACCGTTGAAGCTGTTTCCAAGCCTTTCCTGCGGCACCGGGGTACCCTTCACGTCGGTCCGGGAAATATCGACCGTGATATCCGGGATGCCCGGCGGGAGATCGGCCGCGGTGCCGCAGCCGCGGATGACTAACTATTTCATCGACACGAACTGCCTTCTTTCATATGTAACTGACCGAAACATCGACCAGCAGAACAGGATTTCACCGTTCTTTCACAATGCATCAGTTCTGAAGCACAAAATTACCGTCATCCAGAATGTCATAACCGAATTTGTCTATGTCTGTTTAAGTGTGTACGAAATTGAACCGGCAAAGGTCCGCGGGATGGTTCTGGATTTCATCCACACGCCGGGACTGGAAGTAGAACACACCTTCCCGATATCGACATTCATGCATCTGTGGCCCGGATATATTGAAAATTACGGTGATGCGGTCCTTGCCGCTTCGGTGCAGAATGGCGGGGGTGTTCTCCTTTCCTTTGACGGAAAGCTTCGGAAAAATTGCGCCCGGCTGGATATCAGCGTAGAGGATTTTTAGGTGGAGATGATAATTCCCACTGAGCCGTACCTTTCCAAATAAAGGGGCGGCAGGTCAACTCATGCGTTTTTCAACCCTTTCATACACATCTTTTCGATGGCAGATTCCTAAAATATAAATGATGTCGTTTTCTACGCGAAGTACTATTCGGTAATCCCCCACTCGAAGTTTGCGATATCCCTTCAAAGTTTTTCTTAACGGTTCGCTGAATTTTTCCGGTTCGGTCTGCAGCCTTGTTTCTACAGCGGTTTGTATTCTTTTTTTCATTGTTACAGTAAGTTTCGGGATGTCCTTCTCTTTGACCAGAGGATGGTAAAGTAACTGATATTGCATCCTTATTCCCAAGTCTCATCATGGTTCAAAGCTTTGGATTTATTGAGACTCTTTTCCCGTTCCTCCGCAAAGGAAGTAAGAAGGGTATCTTCTTCAATTTCAATTGCTTCTTTAATTAATTCGCGGGTTACCATAGACATAGAAATTCCTTTCAATTTTGCTAATTCCCCGATAATTCTGTAAAGCGGCTCTTCAAGTGCAACGTTGATTCTTGGATGTTTCGTCGGCATACTATCACTCCTGTTTTAAGTGTATCACTTGTGATGAACCTTAGTCAATATAAACCGCTTCCACGATTGCTGCGGATAAAATCGCGGTCCGTTTATTATTGTAATCCCTTGCAGCCGGCGGCAAAGGGCGCGCTGGTCCCCCCGCTTTGCAAGTCCCGTCAAGGTTTTGTTCTTCTCGACCGCAATCTTATCTCTTTACGACAATGAGGGAGAACAAAGTATTGGCGTTTTCGACAAGACTCTCCATTTCGCC
>CAYTSI010000125.1:0-8511 GCA_964440465.1 uncultured Spirochaetales bacterium | reverse complement strand
ATGCGGAAGATGTGAGGATAAAAATCGCGGTCATGGAGCTGCAGGCCCTTTCCGGGTATGAGCAGGGTGAGGCGGCACAGCTCACTGAACTGCTTAAGGCGGATTTAATTAACAACACACGGTTTTTTGTTGTCGAACAGGATGCTCTTCAGGCCGGGGCAGCGGAACGATTTGCCGGCTGTACTGAAATCGACTGTGCGCTAGAGATCGGCAGATTGCTGGAAACGGAATATGTCCTTGTCGGTACGGTGGGTAAAATCGGAGGTGATACTGCATTTTCAATCTCACTTGTCAATGTGCTTTCCGAGGAACGGGTCCTTGCTGAAGACTACGTTGTGGCCGGAGACAGGGTAATTGATGAAATTCATGCAATTGCCCGGCAGGTTACGAATTCAGCCGTTTTAATAACCCGGGTCGACATTGACGATATTAAAGGCTACATCAGACGGGAGCAGTTTGACAAAGCAAAGCGGTATCTGAATTTTTACATCGAAAAAAACGGCAGAGGAGAAGATGAAGTAAAGCAGCTCGAAACTGTTATCAACAAACGCTTAAGCGAAATACGGTACCGCCAGGCCCGGGAAATGCTCGATAATTACCTCTTTGCCGAGGCTAAAACGCTGATTGAGGAAGCACTGCTCTTAGATCCGGACAATCTGATGTATATCGATTTGAAAGAGCGGATTGAAGTGGAAGAATCTGCACAGACAGAGATGGACAGGGCGCAATTAATCGGGGAAATTGAAAAATATCTGGAACAAAAAGACTATAAAACCGCAAATACTCTCATGCTCATCCTGGTCCGGCAATATCCGGCTGAAAAACGAAATTACAACCGGCATTACCGCGGCTGAAAAATATGAAACAGCAAAGAGAGCGTTAGACAATAAAGAGTTCGAAAAAGCCCGCACCGCAATCAATTATTCGATACAGCTTAAGCCGGAGGAAAAAAAGTATACCGATTTTGTGGAGGAACTGGATGCCGAGGAAGCGGAATACAACGCGAGCAGGGCTGTCTGGGAAGAGTACCGGACGGAACTCAAGCGCATAGACCCGCTGTACCTGTTTGTGGTGAAAAAAGAGGTTTCGAGTTTTTTCAATGTTACTATTACCGCTAATACAGTTTCGTATCGGGAAGGTACAACGCTCGAAACGGCACGGTACGCCTTCCCCGGGATAGAGCTGTCGTTTCTGTACCATGTGTGGGAACCGTTTCCGCTGCCCTTTGACTTTAGCGATATCTATCTAACGGTTTTCGGTACTATAGGCTTCGGCCGCTTTGCGGATGAAACAATCAGTTCCGTCGATTCTCCGGCGCATCCGGTATCATACGCGGCAGTAGATGAAAACACCCTGTTCTATACAAACTTAAACGGCGGCGCCGGACTTACCGCCGTTATTTTCGCCTATTACCTGGGCCTGGGCATGGAGGTGAGTACGGGAATACTTTCTGAAAATACGGTACGGGAGATTGCGGTCCTGGAAGAACAGCGGACCTACCGGGAAACCTATTATACCCTGGGCATCGGTTTTGATATATGGTTCGGATGGCACGCGACGGAAACGCTGGAGCTCTTTTCAAAAGTACGCTTTTCCTATCCTCTGTGGTTAGGTATCGGCCATACGCTGGAGAAGATACGGTGCAGCCAATTTTCAATCGGCTTAGGCTACAGTTTTTTCTGATATGAGAAGGCTTTTAGGAGTATTCACGGTAATCCTTTTTCTCATTCCGCTTTCGCTCTTTAGTCAGCAGAAAAATACCATTGCAGTCCTGGATTTTACATACCCTTACGGGATAGAAGACTTTGAGGCGGAACAGATTAGTGAAATTATCCGAACACAGATTATCATTACCGGGGAGTTTACTGTTTTAGAAAAATCGCAGGTCGACGCGTTGTTTCACGAAGCGGGTTTTCAGCTGAGCGGAATGGTAAATGAAGACACAATTATCGATATCGGAAATATTCTTCATGCCGATTACATTATTACCGGTTCCATCGCGCGGCTTAACGAGGACATTGTGATAACAAGCAGGTTTGTGTCCGCGGCGACCGGAATAAATATCTTTGCCGAAAAACTGTCAACCAATGAAACTGCGATTTTTGCCGATCTCGAAGAATATGCCGGGGCAATCGCGAACCGGGCCGTCGAGCTTACCTACGGCATTACCCTGGGAAATGTAAAACTGCTTATTGAGATGAACAGTTTTGAAGCGGCGTTTCAAAAACTGCAGCTGTACCGGGAACAGCATCCGGACGGACCGGAAGAAGAAACAGCGGTCCTTAAGGAACGTATCGACAGGGGCTTAGCGGAATCCTTGTACGACAAGGCAAAAATTGCTTTTCGAAATAAATACTACGGTCAGGCCTTACTTTATATAGAACGGGCAATGCGCTACGACCGGAGCGGTGAAATCTATAACCGGTTCTTCGACCGGGCTGAAAAACGATATGAAATGCAGCTTCACAAAGAATACAAGGCGCTGCTGAACGACGTGAAGGCGCTTCTGCGTAAGGGGCTCTACGGTGAAGCGGAAAAGGTCCTCGACACATATATCCGCCGGAAAGGGATAACCGGGAAGGACGGCCGCATACTCGAGTTGTATAAGAGAATAAACGAGGGCTACGCCCGGAAAAAATACCGGGAGGCGATATCGGACACCCGAAAAAATGATTTCCGGGATGCCTTAGAGGACGTTGAAGAGGCGATTACATTAGAACCTGAAGATGAAAGATATGTAAATTATCTTTCGGTCATTCACAGGCGGAGCGAGGCGTTCAACCGCAGTGCCTACGAGATGATCGAGCGGAAGCCCTTTTTCCAAAGCGGGTACCGGGAACCGTTCACGCTGCATGCCGCGGGGCAAATCCAGACCTTTGCCGACCCCTACCGTGAATTAAAGGTGCGCGGCGTCTATCCGGGGGCGGAGCTCGGGTTTACCTATTTTTCCCGCTTTGTCGACCCGCTTTTTATCAATTTTTTTAGCGATGCCGCAATTACCGCCGGTACAAACGATCAGCGCTTCCCGGAGGGGACGCTTACAAACAGCTTCTGGTATCTCCAGCTTGCAGGCGGCCTAGGCGGAACGCTGGCCTTCTCCTACCTCGATATTGGACTAGGCGCCGGCATCCACTTCGGACTTCTCCGCGGCACGTACACGGACACAATATTCGGAAACACCGAAGAAGGCACGGACAGCGCTTTTATATTCGGCCCGCAAATCAGCCTGCGGGGTTCGTACTATCTTACAAAACAGTTTGCAGTAACCGCCCGCTACCGCCTCCAATGGCTCCTGCGGATTTCAGAAAGGACGGTCCTCTCGCATTCAATAAGTATCGGAGCAGGGGTCAATTTGTAACTATTCCCAAAAAACAGCGCCGCCGGGCCCGGCGGCGCTTTTTAGCGGAAAATGCTCCTTTTTCAAAATGTGATGATTCCATTCCATGAAGATGCAGCAATTTGCTTGACAAATTTTAAATAACGGCCCTAGATAGAGTTCCGCGTATACAACTCCGGGAGACGGTCAGGTGAAAAAAAACGTAAAGCGTATTTTCTTTATTCAGGTAATCGCGTTCAGTATCGTTGTTTTAGCAATAGCGTACGGAATGTTTTACGCACTTTCCGTTCGGAATGCCGAACAGAGGGTCAAGAGCGCCTTCCGGTCCGAGTTAGAGCTGTTTTCCAATAATCTGCAGTATGAAGTCCGTATTGCCCGGGAAAAAGTGAAAGCTCTTTCGAGCAGAACGATGATACGCAAGCAACTGCATGCCTATTATCTTACCGAAAGCACCCTCGAAGAGGTCAGGACCTACACGCAGCCGAAATATGTCGACGGCTCGTCGGTCTATGACAATATTCTTTACGCTCTGCGGATAGATCGAAGCGGGATCCGTATTGCCGAGTACAAAGCCGGTCTCGGCACGTTCCCGGTACAGGAAAAATGCATGACCTTTACAAAAACCGGGAACTTTTACACCCTTTGTGTCCGGAATGAAATTATTCATAACGGGACGCATATCGGCAACGATTATGCCGTATTCAAACTCGATTCAACCGCAGTCGAAAATGCATTGTATTTCAAGGAATATGCAATCACCGATACCGCGGGAAGTAGTAACGCCGTGCCGATCGGGGAAACGGGCTGGTACCTGCAGGCAAGTCTGGATGAAGATATTCTAAGAAAAGAAAAGCGGGATATCATTAAACACACGCTTCTTTTAAGTCTGCTGTTAATCGCCGCGGTCGTCGTGGTGTCATACTTTACCATTCTCCGGGGGACGGTAAAGCTGATAAACGAACGGGACGAAAACAATAGAAAATTGTCCGAAGCTGTAGAGCAGAAAGATTACCTGTTGAAGGAAATGAACCACCGCATTAAAAACAATCTGATGATGGTGCAGTCACTGATAAGCCTGAAGGAGGTGGACAGCGGTGGGCATGCTGATTTTTCAGGTTTACATCATCAAATTGAAGCGATCAGGCTTGTACATGAAAAATTATATCAATCGGATGATATAACCCGAATCGACTCCGGGCTGTATATCCGGGATCTGCTGGAGACAGTTTTCAGTTCTTTAACGGAAAAACAGGTACACCTGGAGAGCAGCATTATCAGCATTCCCTTATATACGAAAACTGCAGTGCCGCTGGGACTAATCATTAACGAAATTGCCGTCAATGCCGTAAAACACGGATATACCGGCATAGACGATTGCGGATTTACCATTACGTTCCAGTCAGACAAAGCCGGGGAGCAGGTTGTTCTTACTTTGGCAAATAACGGAGCCCCTTTTCCACGGCATATTAGTCTCGAAAACCCCTCTTCATTGGGATTGCGGCTGATATCGGCCCTGGTTAGGCAGCTCGAAGGAACAATAGAACTGCAGCGTGAACCCCATCCGGAGTTTGTCATACGCTTTCCCGTAGACGAATAGGCAAATATAACTTGCAGGGTGCGGCTGGAAGATACTATTTCAAAGCCCCCAGCACCTGTTCCTTCGTTTCGGCAAAGAGGATCTTATCCAGACCTTTTTCTAAAATATCTGCATCCTCGATGCTTTTAACATAGGCTTTTTCATCTTCAGTTAGTCCAAATTTCTTCGAAAGAAGTTTAATCAAAATTTCCTGCTTGTCCCGCACCACACCTTTTTGAAAACCGACATGGATGCCGGTTTCAATGCCTTCCTGAATAATCTGTTCATACAGTGTCATATATTCCTCCCTGATCAACGGGTCCGCTTTGTCTATTGCCTTTTTCACGTCATTCTTATTTAAACCGCTTCCCATATCAATATATAATAACACGGTCCGTAAAAACTGAATTCCTTCCTCTTCCCGAAAGTATACCATACCGGAGGATAGGATGGGAATCAAATGGTGCAGCAGTAAATTTGAATGGTAAATATATCTCTGCACCAAGAGCCAGGTCCGCACCTCTGTCCGGCGGAAGAACTTCTGTTCAATCTCAGCGTGCTGAAATGCCGTTAAATTGACGAGAATATAGTCGAAATCATCCACGAAAGGGGCAAAAAAAGCAGCATCTACATCTACCGGCATGGAAAGATATTCAATAAACCTCCGCTTATTCCACTGCGTGGTGCCGTGGTACAACACAACCGGCAAGACCACAGGCGGTTTCCGGCTGTTCCGAACGTACCGTTTCCACACATTGAGCTTGTACTGCAGCAGCTGCAGATGGGGATACTTCGGAACAAAGCTCTTGTGCTCAAAAAGCAGGACCAGTTTCACCGCGCTGCCCCGGTACCTACAGGTATACACGATGTCGCTGAAAAACTCCGACAGTTCCTCATCCACATAGCTTTCCTTCTCCAGCCGGAGTGTTTCGATGTCGATCAGCTCCCGCGGCCCCTCCGGCAGCACCCCGCCAAAGAAATCCTTCGCGTTTTCAATTTTCGACATAACCGATTTAGCAAACCGGTCGTGCGGATTTTCCGTGCCCATACTAGGTATAACAGGCAAAACTCAAACGGTGATTTCAAATTCGGTGAAAAAAATAAAGAAATATTCCTGTAATGAAAGTTTTCCTACAAAGTAACTTCAGTTCCGTTCCCGCCCTTATCCCGCTTGTCCGTGTGAGCCTGTACTGCTATTTCAATCGCTTTTTACAGTGTAGACATATTCCAACAACATTCATTATATCATACTATTGGGTTTAGGCGTAACTGCGGATCAACGCTGTTCATCCGCCCGCTGTAAGAAGTTCGATCATTTCATCCAAGCCCTGTTCTTCCGCATACTGCAGGGCTTCCTCCCTGTCCGCTCCCGCTTCGAGGAGTACCCGGACCGTGTCCCCGTGCCGTAAGCGTACCGCATCTGTCAGCGGTTTTCTTCCCTGAAAAGAGCGTTCGAGAGCTGCCCCGCCTTCGAGTAGGACCCTGACCGTTTCGGCTGAATCCGCCCGGATTGCGTGGAAAAGGGCCGTCGTATAGTAGAAATCCTGGGCATCGACTGCTGCGCCGTATTCGAGCAGCAGTTCCGCAGCTTCGCTGTGGTTGTGCTTCGCCGCACCCATCAGGGGTGTGAACTCTTCATGGGGAGGAAGCTGAGGGATCCAGCCGGTATATCTGCAGTCCGGATCGGCGCCTGCTTCCAGTAAAAGGCGGACCATCCCGGCACTGCCGTACTCCGCCGCCACCGCAAGGGGCGTCCAGCCCTCTGCATCCGCGGTGTCGATGTCCGCTCCATTTTTAATCAGTGCGTTGAGTTCATCCCCGTTTCCGCGGTACGCCGCAAGCATGACCCGGTTGATTTCAAACGTAACTCCCGCGCCTGCTTCGAGGAAGAGAGGTATCACCTCCCGATAGCCGTCGGCCGCCGCCCAGCTAAGGGCTGTCATCCCATAAGAGTCGGCGTGGTTGACTTCCGCTCCGGCCTCGATGAGCATCGATGCAATTTCGGGATCCTTTACGGCCATCAGCGCCGTGGATTGATTAATTCCGTCCCGGTAGTTGACCTCCGCCCCCGCGTCTAAAAGTATTGTTACAATTTCTGGCCGGGGCGGACGGAGACTGCACGCGTCAATCAGGGGGCTGGAATTCAAGAACCCCGAAGGGGCGTCAACATCGGCGCCCGCTTCGAGAAGAAGCTTTACGATTTCGGGATCGCCTCCCCGGATTGCCGTTGCAAGGGCGGTAAAATTTCCGTAGGTACTGGTGCTGTTTGGAGAAATCCCTGACTCGAGAAAATACCGCGCAGTTTCGATTTCTCCCTCCCGGAGAGCGGTTAAAAAATCTTCGGTATCTCCAAAGAGGAAGAGAGGCGAGACAAGGATGACAATAAGGAAAACTATCCGCTTACTATTCATCGCTTTGTATAAGTGTACGCCTTTGAAAGGGAAAAAACAATGAGGACGATACTGAACTGCGGATCAGCGCGGATCAACCCCGATACATGATTCGTGCCCAACCGAGGGTATCCGTAGTGCCCTAAGAACCCTGCCGCTCAAATCAGGTCCGGTGCCGTTGCCTGTTTGATTCTTTTTTTAACCGCGGCGGCAGGGCACCTGCAGGATGCTACATCCCCGTGGCTTATGACTATGTCGGCGGCATATCGAACGCAATGCGGAAAAGCTGGATTCTCCGGAGGCTGTATGTCCCGGAAGAAATATACGGAAACCACATATAGAAATTACCGTAAAGCCCCCAGCACCTGCTCCTTCGTTTCGGCAAAGAGGATCTTATCCAGACCTTTATCAAGAATTTCAGCATCCTCTATTTCCCGGATAATCGATTTCTCATCCTCCGAGAGGATGAATTTCTTCGAAAGCTGCTTGATGAGAACATCCTGTTTTTCCCGCACCACGCCTTTCTGAAAACCGAGGTCCATGCCTCGTTCCATGCCTCGTTCCACGCCTTCCTGAATAATCTGTTCATACAGTGTCATATATTCCTCCCTAATTAACGGGTCCGCTTTCTCCATTGCCTTTTTCACGTCATTCTTATTCAATCCGCTCCCCATATCAATATATAATAACACGGTCCGTAAAAACTGAAGGTCGCGTTCGCTCCTGCAATATACCATAATCAAATTGAGGATGGAATTCAATCTCTTTAACAACAGATCGGTATGGTAAATATACTTTTGCACTAAAAGAGAGATTTGCACCTCTGTCCGGCGGAAGAGCTTCTGTTCAATCTCAGCGTGCTGGAATGCGGTCAAATTAACCAGGATATAATCGAATTCACATACAAATGATTCAAAACTTAGGGCATCTATATCCTCCGGAACATCAAGATAGTCGATAAATCTGCGCTTTTTCCACTTACCTTTACCGTGATATAGAACTACTGGCAGGACAACCGGAGGTTGCTTCTTGTCGTTGATATATTTGTTCCATATATTAAATTTATACTGCAGCAGCTGCAGATGGGGATACTTCGGAACAAAGCTCTTGTGCTCAAAAAGCAGGACCAGTTTCACCGCGCTGCCCCGGTACCTACAGGTATACACGATGTCGCTGAAAAACTCCGACAGTTCCTCATCCACATAGCT
>CAYTSI010000124.1:0-8830 GCA_964440465.1 uncultured Spirochaetales bacterium | reverse complement strand
TCCAGGGCCTCCCGGTAACGGCCGAGCTGCATATAGGTCAATCCGATGTTGCTGTTATATCTGCCGATCTCGCCCTTCAGCTGCAGCTCCTCCGCGATGGCGAGGGCGTCCCGGATGTATGCAAGGGCCCGGGAATAATCCCCCCAGGCAAGGTAAATCAGGCCGATGTTGTTATAATAGGTCGCTTCATCTTCGGGATACCCGTATTCCCGGGCAATTTTCAGTGCCTTGTGCAGGTATTCCACCGCGTCATCGTATCTTCCCCATGCATCGTAAACGCTGGAAATGTTGTTATACCCGATGGCCGCATCCTGCATATTGTTCTGCCGGAGATCGATCCGCAGGGCCTCTTCATAAAAAGGGACGGCCTTTTTGTATTCGCCTATATGATGATACACACTGCCGACATTGTTGAGGTGGGTGGCAATCTCTTTCTCGTCCTGAAGGTCCCTCGATATATCCAGGGCCTCCTGAAAATACGGAAGCGCCTCCTCCGGCCAGCTCCAGCGCGACGGTGTAATATTCCTCCGCTTCTCCGAACAGTTCAAGCGCAGACAGCTGGCTGCCTAGATTATTTGCAACGATGTAACGCTGCGTATCCATCCCCGCCTCCGCTGCCGCGGCATAGGCCTCCCCGTTCATCTCCACGGCCTCCGTAAGTTCGCCCCGTGCTTCGTGAATTTCCGCTAAATGGCTTGCCCAGATGGAAATATAATAGGGCGATCCGTGCCGCTCCCCCGTTTCATACGCACCGCTGATAAGCCGAAAGGCCCTGTCCAGATCTCCCCGCTCTTTGTACAGCCAGCCGATATTCCCTTCGTACAGCGAGGCGTACAGTTCCTCCCCCGCTTCCAGCAGCAGGTCCCGCGCCTTTGTATAATAGGCTTCAGCCTCCGGGTAGTCACCGAGCATCTTCCGGACCTCGCCGATCCAGCCGTAATCGAACCCGAGGTTCATCCGTCTGCCCGCCCCCAGCTCTTCATCGATTTCCGCCGCCAGCTGAAAATAGGAAAGTGCGTCCCCTGCCGCAGATAGGAATCGGCCTCCTTGGCAGTGTTCTGGGCAACGCCGGCGGAAACAGGGCCGAAGAACATAACGGCAAAACTCATGACAACCGGCAGAATGAATGCAGGTCCGTATCCGGAATTTCCTGTTTTCAGCATGCCGCTCATTGCTCCCCGCCGCCCCCGATTGTGGTGATAATTTCCGATACCAGGAACCGGACGGCGTCCTCCGCGGCCCGGCAGATTTTCGGCATTCCAAGGAATCCGTGGGTAACCCCGGGGAAGCAGCGGTATGTTACCGTCACCCCGGCGGCTTTTAGCTTATCGGCGTAGGCCTTTCCCTCGTCCCGCATCGGATCGAACCGAGCGGTAATGATGCATGCCGGAGGCATTCCGGTTAGATCAGCCGCCTGATAAGGCGACGCGTACGGACGGGGCCTATCTTCAAGGTTGGGAACATACCGGTCCGCGAGCCACTCCATCTGCTTTGTCTCCAGGAAAAACCCTTTCGCGTAGAGGGAATGGGAAGGCATCCCTAAAAAGCAGCCGTTGGTGTTCGGATAGATGAGGAGCTGCGATGTGACGGCGGGACCGTTGTTATCTCTGCTCCGCATGGCCGTAACGGTCGCAAGATTTCCCCCGGCGCTGTCCCCGGCAACGATCAGCCGATCCGGGTCCGCACCGAGATCGACGGCATTGTCCGCGGCCCAGCACAGGGCGGCGTAGCAGTCCTCCGCGGCGGCGGGGAAGGGGTGCTCCGGCGCCAATCGGTAATCCGCCGATACAACGATAACCCCGGCCTCCGCGCACAGCCGACGGCAGAGCGGGTCGTGAGTGTTAATTGAACCTGCCACAAAACCGCCGCCGTGATACAACATCAACACCGGAAGAAGGGGAGCGGGCCCGGCAGGCCCCATGCCGCCGTGTCCGGGCGGCCGGTATATCCGTACCGGTATGTTTCCTGCGGGGCCGGGAATTGTCCGGTCCTCGGCGGCCGCTAAAGCGGCGTAGGAATCGGTAAAGCGGAGCATGTTGGCATCCGACATCGCCCGGTATTGCTCGATATTATCCGGGTGTTCCTTCCGGCGCCGTTCCCTGCGGCGGTAGACGCGTAGAATAACAGCGAGCTTCCACTCCAGTTTTCCTTCCGGGGCATGCTGCCAGACCCGAACGAGTACAAGGAGAATGAGAAAAAGTAAAGCAATGCTTCCTACAACAACATACAAAGCCGTCACGGTACGAAAAGTATATGTAAGTTTTAGATATTATTCAAACTCGTCCAGCTCCATCGGTTCGGAGGTCCAGAGGAGGTTCCGGTCGTGGACCATCATGTTGTGGAGCTGCCGGCGGACTTCCTCCCGTTTTCCGGACTTGGCAAGCTCCGCCAGTTTCCGCAGTTCGTCTTTCTGTTCAAGGCGGCGCAGGAATGGAAAATGATAGGAGAGGTCCCGGAACACGCGGTGGGCGGAGGAGCGTTTTTGCCCCGACTTCCCATCCCGGTACGTTCCCGCGATGTCGCGGACAATGTGAAATTTCATGTTTTCCAGCAGCAGGTCCAGTTTGTTGCCGCTGCCGAGGATTGTCTTCAATCTCATCTTGACCAGCATCTCCCCGTCGGCATTGAACTGCACGAAATCGTCGGAATGGAGGCCGGCGTTCTCGTGCATGAGAATCGGCCGGGCCCGGGGGAAAAACCGCATCTTCTTCAATACCTCCGCCTGTTCCTCTAACATCCGTATCCGCTCCTGCAGCTTTGCATTGCCCGGGTCCTCTTCTAATTCAGCTTCGACCTGGGGGAGAAGTTCCTCTTCGATCATCAGGACCGCCTGGGAACGGGGAAGGAGAAAATGGTCGGAAATAAGGACATCCTCCTCCCCCTCCTCTATCTCGGCGGAGGCATCAACGGGCCTGATAAACCTGAAGAGGGAACGTTCGACACTTTTTACGATTTTTTTGCTCTTTTTGCCCAGCGTATCGGCCGCCTGAAACAGATCACTTCCGCCGAAAATAACGATTTCCTTTAACAGCGCGCGGGCCTGTTTCAGTTCCTCCGATTTCAGCAAGGACTGCCGCTGGTCCAGGCTGACACCGGCCGCGGTTATTTCTTCCAGCAGGTCCAAGGCTTGGAGCGCGTATTCCCGGGCCGCCTGCCGCATTTCCAGGGTCCGGGAAAAATCACCCCGTTTAACCAGCGTCAGGACCGCCCGGAGCTCCGTACTAATGAGATCGAATTGCGTGTCCAAATCCTGCAGCCCGCTGTAGGATTTATTGAAATGCTCCTGTTCCTCCTGCAGTTTTTCTATTTTTACCCGGAGTGGGGCAATTTCGTCCCGCCAGTCCCGACGGGGGGTAAGATATTTTTCTTCCGTGTTACTCATACGCGCCTGTACATACAAAAATACTCACAAAAAACCGCGGCGGCAACTTCAACAATCCACGTACAAAGGATATACTAGGCAGTCATGGACCTTACCAAACCGGACATCGTAAAAGACTGGCTCCCACGCTATACGGGCATGCCCCTTGAACAATTCGGGAACCTTGTCCTTCTAACCAATTTTCGAAGATACTTAGACTATTTTGCCGGCAAATTTTCCGCCGACATCCACGGGGAAGGCGGTCCCATGCAGGCCGCTACAAGCAGCCACGGCATTACCATGATCAATTTCGGCATCGGTTCCGCGAACGCGGCAACTATTATGGACCTGCTTACCGCGGTCTCTCCAAACGCCGTTCTGTTTCTCGGAAAATGCGGGGCATTACGGAAACAGATAAAGATAGGCGATTTTATTCTGCCCATCGCGGCAATCCGCGGGGAAGGCACCGGCCTCGATTACTATCCTATTGAAATTCCGGCGCTGCCCTCCTTCCGGCTCCACGATTTTGCGGGGCATGAACTGGTAAAAGCGGGAAAGGAATACTTTACCGGCGTTATCTACACCACGAACCGCAGGGTCTGGGAATGGGACGCCAAGTTTAAAGAATACCTGAAACACATCCGGGCCACCGGCATCGACATGGAAACGGCGACCCTCTACTTAGTGGGACACGCAAACGGGGTCCCCCGGGGCGCGCTGCTCCTCGTTTCCGACGCCCCGATGGAACCGGAAGGGATAAAAACCGCCGAAAGCGACAAAAAGGTCACCCGGGACTATGCCGATCTGCATATCGAACTGGGCATTGCAACGATGGAGACGCTGTTGGAAAACGAAGAAAACGTAAAACATCTCCGATATTAACGCGCTGAAACGGAAGTGTCCCTTGCTTTTTTTACACGCTGAGAGACCCGGCCGTTATGTTCAGCAGCTCCCATGCCGCTTCCACATGGCGGCGTTCGACATAGGTCTGTCCGACGACAAGGCGCAGCGCGTACTTTCCCGAAAGCTTCGTGTGCGTTATGTACATGTTCCCGGTGGCGTTTACCGCTTCCAGCAATTCTCCATTTATCCGGTTTATCTCTTCGGCATCCGATATTCCCGCCGGCAAATACCGGAAACACACCGTATTCAGCGGTACCGGCGCGAGCAGTTCAAAGTTTTCCGTCTGTTCCACCCGTCCGGCGAACTCCCCCGCCCACCGCGTATGACCGCCGACAGTCCGCCGCAGCCCCTCGACCCCAAAGGTCCGAAGAACAAACCAAAGCTTCAGCGCCCGGAAGCGCCGGCCAAGCTGCACGCCCCAGTCCCGGTAGTTGTTGACAGCGCTGTCCTCTTTTGTTTTCAGATACTCGGGCATAATTTCGAAGGTCCGGATAAGTGCCCCCTTGTCCCGGACAAAATAGGCCGAGCAGTCGAAGTTGGTAAACAGCCACTTATGGGGGTTGAAAACGTAGGAATCCGCCAGTTCGAGGCCGTCAATCATCCACCGGTTTTCGGGGAGAACCATAGCGGAACCGGCAAGGGCGGCATCCACATGCAGCCATACCCCGTGTTTTTTACATATCTCCCCGATTTCCCGTACCGGGTCCACGGCGGTGGATCCGGTGGTGCCGACGGAGGCAACGACGATACAGGGCAGAAAGCCCTTTTTCTTGTCCTCCGCCAGTGCTTGGTCCAAATCCTCCGGCAGCATGGCGAAATTACCGTCCGTCCCAACTTTGCGCAGGTTTTCCTTTCCGATGCCGGCAATTTTTATATCTTTCTCGATGGAGGAATGGGTTTCTGAACTGCCGTAGGCGGTAAGTGCCGCGGTCTGCCGCAGCCCCCGTTCATTGGCGGCAAAACCGGTAACGGCCTCCCGGGCGGAAAGTACCGCGCACAGCGTGGAAGAAGAGGCGGAATCCTGAATTACCCCCGTAAAATCCCCGGGCAGCCCGGTAATCGAGGCAAGCCACTGCATGACACGCTCTTCCAGTTCCGCCGCGGCGGGGGAGGTCTGCCAAATCATACACTGTGCGCCTAAGGCCGCCGTCAGCATCTCCCCTAATATGGAGGGATAACTGCTGTTTGCCGGAAAATAGGCAAAGAAGGAAGGATGCTGCCAGTGAGTAATTCCCGGCAGAATAATATCGGTAAAGTCCCGCATAATGTTTTCAAAGGGTTCCCCCTTGTCCGGCGCCGAAGCAGGCAGCCGCCTCAGCACATCCCCCGGCTGTGCCTGCGATTTGACCGGATACGATTCGATGTTTTGATAATAATCGGCTATCCAGTCGACAACTTCATGCGCGTGCTTTCTAAATGTTTCCCGGTCCATTTCTGTACTCCTCTTTTCCGTTTATAACTATGGTAAATTGTTTGGCTCGCAGGTCGGCATGCAGCTCGGCAGTCGATTCGTCCCCGGCTGCCCATTTTATCTTGAGAATACGCGGTCCTGTCTCGTGGAGGGTGAAGCTGCCGCTGAAGGCACCGCAGCTGTTTCGCAGCCGCATCAGCCGAAACAGCTCCCGGACCACCGGCCGCCGTACTTCCTCCGCCGCCTCTTCGAGTGTGTAATTATGACGGTTGATGTTTCTCCCGATTTTTGTTTCCTCCACAAGCCGGACATCGTTTCTGCCCGCTAAAAGTCCGACATAATATACCTGGGGTATGCCCGGAGTAAAAAACTGTATTGCACGGGCCAGCAGATACGCCGCGTCGTCGTCCCCGAGGGCGGAATAATAGGTGCAGTTGAGCTGATACACATCGAGATTGTTGTATTTCCCGGTATTGTATATTTTCTTGACATTCGCGCCGACTTTGTAGAGGTTTTCCTTTGTCCGTTCAAGATCCTCCCTCGGCATTAAATCGACAACATCCACCACGCCTATTCCGTCGTGGGTGTCCAGGGTCGTTATCTGTTTCCGCGGACAGATACGCAGCCAGTGCTTCAGGTTGCTCCCATCCCCGTCGTAGAGTGCCTGCAGGACCAGCATCGGCAGGGCAAAATCGTACACCCAGTACCCGTGTTCCGCGAGCTTTAACTGCAAGGTATAGTGCTCATGCACCTCCGGAAGAATTACCACGCCCCGCGGCGCGGTAATGTTCCGTACAAACTCCAGGTATTCCCATATTTCCGGCTCGACAAAAAAGCAGTTTGTACCGGCTTTTTTCGCCGCGTAGGCAAAGGCATCGAGTCGTATTACCGCGGCCCCCCGGTCACACAAAAAAGTAAGGAAATCGGTAATTAATTTCCTGGTTGTTTCAGTTTCCACATTGATATCGATTTGTTCATAATCGAAGGTACACCAGACCTTTTCCGTCGTACCGTCTTGAAATGTCACGTCTACATAAGGCGGGCGCGGCTTCCGGGTATAAATTGCCTGCAAATCATCTTTCGTCGGCCGCCCCGGCGGCCAGAACTGCTTATACCGGATAAAGAGGTCCGCGCAGGGCGACTTGTCCCCACGGCGGAGAAAATCCTGAAAATATTCCGACTGCCTGGAGATATGGTTGAGCATAAAATCCACCGTCAGGCTGTATCGGGAGGCCAGAGAACGGACGTCCTCCCATGTTCCGAAGGCCGGATCGACCTCGTAATAGGTAAGGGGGGCAAACCCGCGGTCCGCCGAAGAAGGATAAAACGGAAGAAGATGGACCCCCCCGACCACGTCCCGCAGATGGTCCCGGGCAAACGAAAGCAGGTCCCGCAGTGTTCCGCCGAAGCTGTCGGGATAGGCAATAAGCTGACATTGATTGAGCGGCCTCATGGTATTGGTACAGAGTATACAATCCGTGCTATAGTTGCAAGAATGATGACTGTTACAGAAATCCGCATCGACGCGCTTGCAAACGGCGGGGACGGGATCGGACGAATCGAAGGAAAAACCTGTTTCGTCCCTTATACGGTCCCCGGCGATATTATCGACATCGAAATTACGGAAACGAAAAAGAACTACTCCCGGGGCCGGACCGCGCGGCTGCGGTCCCCGTCGCCGCACCGGGCGGGACCTTTCTGCCCCCTTTACGGCGAATGCGGCGGCTGCAACTGGCAGCATATCGATTATCAGTACCAGCTCGAAGCAAAACGGGAACTGCTTTCCTCCACCCTTGCGAAAATCGGCGGCATATCCCTCCCGGCGCCGGCGGTCCCGCCGGTGGTCCCCTCGCCCCGGGACAAGGGATACCGGAATTCGGCCTATTTTCACGTGGACAGGGAGGGCGGAATCGGATTTTACCGCGGCGGAAGCCACAGTGTGGTCCCCCTTGAATCCTGCCCGCTGCTGGTGCCGGAACTCAACCGCAGGCTAAAGGAGCTGCGTTCCATTGTCCCGGCACAGGGGACAGCGGCCAGGCCCCGGAGCATACACCTCTACGCCTCCGAAACAGGGGAGCTGAAAGAGTGGATGGAGCATGCCGGAAAAACAAAAGACCTGCCGTTTCATCAGATCAACCACGGTGTTAACCGGCTGATGGTGGAAAAAACGGCGGAAATTGTCCGGGAAACCGCGGAGGCCGGGGCCTGCCGTGTCCTCGATCTGTTTTGCGGCGACGGCAACCTGTCCCTCCGCTGCGGCTGCGAAAATATAGCAGGCGTCGAAACTAACGGCAGGGCCCTGCGGAAGGCCGCGAAACAGGCCGACGCCCGGGGTCTGACCGGGGCCCGGTATATTCGGGAGGACGCGGCGGTTTTTTTACGGAACACAAAATACGGCGGCTTGCGGGAAGAGGGGTTTAGCCACATCATTGTAGACCCGCCCCGAAACGGTGTAAAGGGTATTGTCGACGATATCGCGGCCCTGCGGGCGCCGGTTATTATATATATCTCCTGCAGCCCGCCGGATTTGGCCCGGGACCTGCAAGGCTTCAGGGACGCGGGGTATGAGCCGCGGGAGCTTTACCCGCTGGACATGTTCCCCCACACCTCCCACATCGAAACCGCGGCGGTCCTTAAGAAGGTGTAAGTTACGGTTTCCGTTTTTCCTTTACAACTATCGGAAAGGGGTCGGTAATCGAAGCAGAGAGGAGTGTCCGGTGGGGATAGGGGATTTCAATTTTCTCTTCCGCGAACCGTTCCTTGATGTTCATGGAAATTTTATTTTTTACCGCGACAAAGTCGGACTTTTCGAACCAGACCCCGAAGAGGACGTTAATGCTGTACTCTTCAAAACCCTGGATGAGAAAAAACGGCGGCGGCTCGTCCAGGCAGATATCACAGGAATCCGCGATCTCAAAAAGCACTTTCTCGACCTTCCGGAGGTCCGCCTTGAAGGAGACCCCGATTTCAAAATTCATCCGCCGGATGGGATAACGGGTTATGTTTACAAGTTCCGTATTGAGGATCTGCTCGTTCGGCAGCCGCACATACTGGTTGTCAAAGGTGCGGATCTTCACCGACAGCAGGTCGACGGAAGTTACAATTCCCACAAACGTCCCCACTTTAATGGCATCGTTAACGGCGAAGGGTTTTTC
>CAYTSI010000123.1:0-8838 GCA_964440465.1 uncultured Spirochaetales bacterium | reverse complement strand
TTCCCCTACCGGGAGGACGGCCTCGAGGCGGCAAACGAGAGCATCAAATGGATCGAGGGGCTCTTCGGAATGCTCGACAAAATCGGCCGGGACAAAATCGCTTCGGTTATCGCCGAGGGTGATGCCATGAAGGCGTCGAAAATGCTCCGGGAGGCCTTTGTCGGCTAGTTCTTTTCTTGGGCGTGCTCCCGGGTTTCCCTTAACATTATTATTCGCCCGGCCATTTGAACTGAACTTGCTGTTATGTGTAGTTTCATTTTTTTGTAATTCGGAATTTCCAGTAATCCGGCTTCCGATGTAAATGCATTACTGCGACAATCATGATTTCATCCTGAGTATTTGAATAAATGATTCCATATGGGAACCGGTTTGTACGAGCCCTTCTGGTATTCTCAGATAATTTTGGCCATGCATCAACAAAGCCTGTAATCCTATCAATCGTTAATTTAACTTCATTTGCAAATTCAAAGCCAAGACCTTCACTTTCATCATTGTAATAGGCAATGGCATCTTTAAATTCCAATTCTGCAGCTTTAGAGAATTTTATGTTCATGCTAAATGTTCAATGATGAAAAAACATCTTCCATTGAGAAAGTTTCCATTTCACCATTTTTAATTGCATTTAATCGAGCCTCAGCTTCGGTAGCCCATGCAGAATCTATTTCTTTACGACCCTGAAAATTGAAGCTAGAGAGTAATAACTCAACAAGTTTAGCTTTTTCCATGGGAGAAAGATTGATGGCTTCTTTGAACAATTTTTCTTTAGAAAGTATCATAACAACCTCACTAAGCTAATTATATCAAAAATCCAGGTTTCAGTCAAAAAAATGAAATTATGCATATTCGGGTGTCGAAGTAATCAACCCTTTTCTGTAAATAATTTACAAAATTTACACTAACCTATTGACAAATAAAAATAATTTACGCACAATGGCGGCATGTCTGCGGTAGGGAAAATAAAAAAAGCATACGCGGAGCTCCGGACGAGTCAGCAGAATATCGCCGATTACTTTTTAGAAACGGACGTCAACGGCGCCGGCAGCTCGATCGACGAAATCGCCGAAAAAGTAGGCACCTCGGTAGCCTCCATTTCCCGGTTTTGCAAGAAAATCGGGTTTGACAGCTTCGGTCAGTTCAAAATCGACCTTTCCCGGGACAAAACCTACGAGCCGGACCGGGTCCTGCCGATTTTTAAGCCGACCGACGACGAGGATGTCTGCATTCACAAGGCATTTTCAGAGGCGGTCACCAACCTGCAGGACACGGAGCTGTCGGTCGATTTTTCGGTCATGAAAAAGGTGGTGGACGCCATTGTGAAAAGCGGCATTATCTATTTTTTCGGTTTAGGCGGTTCCGGGGGCATTGGAAAACTTGGCGAGTTGTTGTTTTCCCACTTAGGTTACCGGACGAAAGCGATAAGCGACCCCTATGAAATGGCAATTGCCGGCGGACATACGCGGAAAGGGGACCTTGCATTCGGACTGTCCCACACCGGCAGAAATAAAGTGGTAATTGAATCGGTCCGGACAGCGGCCGCCAGAGGGGCGGTAACCGCTGCCCTTACCAACTATCGGGATTCGGCATTGGCGGAATCAGCGGAATACGTGCTGGAAACCGCCTGTTACGAGGGACGTATACACTTTGCCCAGTCCAACTCCATGGTGGCGCAGATCACCATTGTAAACGCCCTCTACCTGCTCACGGCTTCCCGTAGTTCCGAGGAAGTTATCCGGGAGGTGGACATAATAGAGGAATCATGCCAGCGCAGTCTGCGCGTGAAAAATAATAAATAAGAAGAACAAGGAGAACAAAATGGAACGAACTCATGATCCAATCATTTTCGAGAACGCGATCGACAGCATTGATATGAAAGACCATATCATTGCAACTTATTACATGAAAGATACCTTAGACGGGGTGGACTTCATCGACCACTTTAAGCTGGTGGAAGCAATGACCGTGGAAGGTTCCACGGGAAGCTGGGAGAAGACCCACGAAGACACCGAAGAACTCAGGCTGATGCTGACAGGAAAGGTCGTCGGTTACTACAACATTCCGGCGGAGGAACCCTATACAAAGGCCGCGGTCGTGCAGCTCGCCTTTCCCATCAATGCCTGGGACGACAATGTTCCCATGGCCCTGCTGTCCATCGCCGGCAACTGCTTTGCCTATTCCGATTCTATCCGGCTTCTAGACGTAGTGCTGCCGGAGAATATGGTGAAGAACTTCAAGGGACCGAAGTTCGGTATCGAAGGTATGCGGGAACTGCTTGGTGTACAGGACAGGCCGCTGACTCTGCACATCATTAAACCGAAGATGGGGATGACGCCGCAGCAGACCGCGGACCAGGTATTCGAAACCGCCATGGGCGGCGTGGACTGCTGCAAAGACGACGAAATGACTTCCGACACCTACAACAACAAATACGAAGAACGGGTAAAACGGGTAATGGAGGCAATCGATAAAGCCGCGGATAAAACCGGGAAACGGGTCATTTATTATCTGTCCATTACCGACGAGGTTGAAAAGATGCACGACAAGGCGAGAAAAGCGGTTGAGTTGGGAGCTAACGGGCTCTTGATCAGTTTTTCCGCGGGCCTTTCGGCCTTCCGGGCAATTACCGAAGATCCCGACATCAATGTTCCGGTGATGATGCACAACTCCCACCAGATCGGTTCGATGAAGAGCATCTCCTGGCCCGTATGGACCAAATTGATCCGGCTCTGCGGAGCGGACAATACTTTAACGCCGACCTACTGGTCGAGTATCCCCATGGTAAGCCTCGAAGAAGGAATCCGCTGTGCTCATTATGCAAGGGCCAACCTCTTCCATCTGAAACGAATGTGGCCCCAGCCCGCGGCGGGACTGTATCCGGGTTTAGCACCGATTGTAATCCCCGAGTACGGCAAGGACATAATTCTCGCGGCAGGCGGAGGCATGCTCGGACATCCTCACGGATACCGGGCCGGTGCCGAAGCATGGCGGCAGGCCATCGATTCCGTAATGAAGGACATACCCATCGACGAACACGCCAGAAAACCGGAAAATAAATCATTGCGCGGTGCTTTAGAAAAATGGGGCTATATGGAACGGCCGACAACGCCGTGGCTGCGTGTTGCTCCGAAATTTCACCCGAAACCGTTTAAAATGTAAGATATGTAAGGAGATACTATGGCTACCGTTATAAAGATGCCCCCGTTAAGCCAGACCACGGACACGGTAACGCTGGTGGAGTGGCTGGTGAAGGAGGGGGAGGAAATAGAAAAAGGTCAGCCCATAGCCGACGTAGAAACCGATAAGGTGACCATGCAGGTGGAGAGTTTTACCGCCGGCACGGTCCTGAAACATGTCTGCACCGCCGGGACCGAAGTCCCGGTGGGCGGCATTATCGCCTACATCGGCAAGGCCGGCGAACAGGTGCCTGAAACAGCAGGCGCGTTGTCCGGCGGCACGGGGGCCGGGCCCGCGGATGCGGGGCAGAAGACGCAGAAGCCGCGGGAGGCGTTGTCGGAGGGAACTGCCCGGGACGCAGCCCCGCCGGCTGCTGCGGGCATCAAAGCGACGCCTTTGGTGCAACGCTTCGCGTCGAAGCGGGGAGTGGACCTGAGCCGGGTTCAAGGTAGCGGACCGAAGGGTCTTATCGTGAAAGCCGATGTTGTCCGCTGCCTCGAACAGGGCG
Organism: uncultured Spirochaetales bacterium; assembly: GCA_964440465.1. Classification (GTDB taxonomy): domain Bacteria; phylum Spirochaetota; class Spirochaetia; order SPDA01; family CAZSGZ01; genus CAZSGZ01. The sequence goes on along the minus strand of CAYTSI010000123.1, from coordinate 5,159 downwards.
GCGCGGCGGGACCGGCGGCGACGGAAAAGAGTTTAAGCCGGAACCAGCAGGCGGTAGGGAGGAACTTGAGCAGGAGCGCGCGGGAAATTCCCCACTACTACGCGCGGTCGACGGTGTACTTAGACGCGGCGCTCTCCTGGCGGGAGAAACATGAAGCCGGGATGAAAGTTTCTATCTACTCTCTGTACGTGTATGCCGCGGCAAAGGCGCTGAAGAAGTTCAGCGGCATCAACGGTTATTTTTCCGACAATGTTCATTATGTCTACCGGGACGTTAATATAGGAATTGCCGTAGCCCACCGGAACGAGCTGTATGTGCCGGTAATCAAACAGGCCGACACGAAAAGTATCGAAGAAATAGATAAGGAAGTCCGGTGGCTGACGGCGAAAGCGCAGAACGGGAAATTGGCGCCGGATGACATCAGCGGCGGGACGTTTACGGTAAGCAACTTAGGAATCTACGCGGTGGACGATTTTTCGGCGATTATCAGCCCGGGACAGGCGGCGATTATCGCGATCGGCCGGACGAACAAGCAGGTGGCGGTGGACGACCATGACCGGATGCGGGTACGGCAGTGCGCGCGGCTGACGGGCAGTTTCGATCACCGGATTATCAACGGAGCGGAAGGAGCGGCGTTCTTAGAGCGGATGAAGGGAATACTTGAAAAGGAAATGTAAGGAGATCTGTATATGGATTATCAGAAAACGATAAAAAAACTGGGGAAAGAAACGGTCCTCGATATGTACCGGCGAATGCTTGAAATACGGGTGTTCGAGGAAAAAATCAGGTATCTGTTTCTGGAAGGACTCATGCCGGGGACCGTCCATCAGTATATTGGAGAAGAGGCCTGCGCCGTCGGGGTATGCTGGGCTCTGCAGGAGGATGATGTTATTGCGTCGACCCACCGCCCCCACGGACACGCGCTTGCGAAAGGGGTCACCTTGGAGGCGGTTGCCTCGGAGTTATACGGGAAGGTGACGGGCTGCTGTAAAGGAAAAGGCGGTTCGATGCATGTCGGAGATATGGACAAGGGGATGCTGCCCGCGATTGCAATTGTGGGGGGGAACATCCCGATTGTCGCGGGAATGGCTTTAGGATTCAAGATCCGCGGAGATAAGCGGGTGGCGGTGAGTTTTTTCGGAGACGGAGCATCGAACGAAGGGGCCTTTCATGAGGGGCTGAATTCAGCGTCCATTTTCGACGTTCCGGCACTTTTCGTCTGCGAGAACAACCTGTACGGTGCTTCTACGAGCTACAAACGGGTGTCGAAGATTGAAAACGTGGCGGACCGGGCGGCGTCTTACGGAATGCGTTCGGAGATAGCCGACGGAATGAATGTCTTTGATGTCTACGAAAAAGCGTCTGAAGCGGTCAAGCTGGCCCGGGAGGGGAAGGGCCCGACGCTGTTGGAACTGAAGACGTTCCGGCTGTGCGGACACTCGAGGCGGGACCCGAACAATTACATGACCGACGAAGAGAAAGAGTACTGGAAGGGGAAGGACCCGATACCGGCGTGTGAGAAGGAAATGCTTACGGCGGGGCTGCTTGACGAGAAGGGTATTGAGGCGGTGAAAGCTGAAGTGGACCGGGCGGTGGACGATGCCGTCAAATTCGCCCAGGAAGCTCCGGAGCCGAAGCCGGAAGATACCTACGAAGATTTGTACATTACCTGCGAGGTGCCGAGATGAGATTAAGTATATCAGAAGCGTTACGTGAAGCGATCCGGGGAGAGATGGCCCGGGACGAGAGGGTGTTCTGCATCGGTGAAGACATCGGGATCCCCGGCGGCTACGGAGGGGCGTTTACCGTTACCTTAGGGCTGGAAAAGGACTTTCGCGACCGTGTTATCGATACGCCGATATCGGAAATAGCAATTATGGGAATGGCCTGCGGTGCCGGTGCCGTAGGGATGCGGCCGATTGCCGACGTGCAGTACGCCGACTTCCTGTTCTGCGCCATGGACCAGGTGGCGAACGAGATAGCGAAGATGCGCTATATGTCGGGCGGCAAAGTTACGATGCCGGTGGTCATGCGGGCGCCCGTCGGGGTGACCGGCCGGGGGTCGCAGCACGCCCAGAACATGGAGCCCTACTTTACCTGCTGCCCGGGGTTGAAAATTGTGGCGCCCTCGACGGCCTACGATGCAATGGGGCTTTTGCGGGCGGCGGTACGGGACGACGACCCGGTGCTGATGTTCGAGCACAAGCGGCTGTACGGGTCGAAGGGGATCCGGAAGGAGACGGGGACCATCGACGCCTCGTCGGAAATTCCTGAGGAGGACTACATCGTCCCCATCGGAAAGGGGATTGTCCGGAAAGAAGGGACCGACGTTACCATTGTCGGCCACCTTTTGATGATGCACCATGCCATGCAGGCGGCTGAAGCCCTTGAAAAAGAGGGAATCAGCGCGGAAGTAATTGACCCCCGGAGCCTGTGGCCGTTAGACTATGACTTGATCAGCACATCGGTGAAAAAGACCGGCAGGATTGTTGTTGTCGAAGAATCGGCAAAGCAGGGGGGAATCGGCGGAGAAATCGCGACGCAGATTGCCGAAACAATTCCCGATTACCTGCTTGCCCCGGTCAAACGGATCGCCGCGCCGAATACGCCGGCGCCGTTCAGCCCGCCGATGGAAAAGTTTTACATTCCCCAGCCGGAGCGGATTGCCGGGGAAGTAAAGCAGATGCTTCAGGAGTGGTAAAACAGGAGGAGATAATGAGTTCCCACATAGCCGTATTCGATATTGGAAAAACCAATAAAAAACTGCTGATATATGATGAAAATCTGAAGCTGATCGATACGGCCCGGGGACAATTTCCCGAATACACGGAAGGTGAAGTTCATTTAGAGCCGGTAGAAGAGATGACCGAATGGTACCTCGACCGGCTCTCGGACTTCTCCGCGGTCTACAATATCCGTGCCGTTTCGGTAGCGACCCAGGGAGCGACCGCCGTTTGTGTGAAAAAAGACGGTACAATGGCCGTCCCTCCCATAGCCTACACAACGGAACCGGGAGAGAATTTTCACAAACGGTTTTATGAGCGTTTCGGCGGGATCGAAAAAATACACAGGACCACCGCGACGGTGCCCATGGGTGATTTTCTCAACATCGCCCAGCTTCTCGCCTACTATCAGGAGACCTGTCCCGCCGACTTTAACCGGACCGAGGCAATTCTCGGTTTTCCCCAGTATTTCGGGTATGTTTTGACAGGAAAAGCCGGTGCCGAACCGACCTATATGGGCTGCCATACCCTGCTCTGGGAACACGCTAACAACCGGTGGTCGTACATTGCGGAGGGGCTCGGGGTCCTCGACAAACTTCCAAAAAGGCTTTCAAAATCCTGGGACATTTTGGGCACTATTACGCCTGAAATACGTAAAAGAACGGGATTGCCGGAAGATACCGTTGTAACGATGGGGATCCACGATTCTAACGCGTCGCTTCTTCCCTATTTAGTCAAAATGAATGATAAAATGGTGCTGAATTCAACCGGGACCTGGTGCGCCGTCATGCATCCCGCCGATTCCATAGCTTTCGATGAAGATGAGATTGGGAAAGTAGTGTATTACAATCTCGATATCCACGCGCGGCCGGTTAAAACTTCCATTTTTCTCGGCGGACTGGAATTTGAAGCGTGGTCGGAAGAGCTGAAAAAAATCAATGGTAAAACGGACATTCCTCCCTTTGAACCGAAACTGTATAAGGAAGCCGCGGCGGAGCGGTGCTGTTTTATTTTGCCTACTATTGTTCAAGGCAGCGGTCAATTTCCGGATTCCGAGGCGCGGGTGGTTGAAAACGAAAAGACGTTTACCTTCGCGGATGTGCAAAACGGCAAATTCCCCGGGTTTTTTCGGGATTATAACAAGTCTATGGCGGTTTTAAATCTTTCCATTGCGGCCCAGACAAAAGTGGCCATGGAACGGGTTGGCCTTAGAAACGGAATGCCGATTTTTACGGAGGGGGGGTTCCAAAAAAACCCCGACTATAATGCTCTCCTAACGGGGATGTACCCCGATTCGCGTGTGTATCTGTCAAACTTGAGTGAAGCAACGGCTTTCGGCGCGGCGCTTCTAGGAAAAGCCGCTCTGGACAAAAAGGACCCGCTTGATTTGGGCGGTTTTTTCGAGATTGAACAACGCGAAGTGAAAAAATTTAACGTTGCCGGGCTTCCCGGTTATTTTCAAGCGTTTTTGGAATTGCTGAAATAGGATTGCCGCTGATCAGCCGGCAGGCTTACCCGGGGCAATTTCATACACCGCTGTCGGCTTCTCCTGTCCGGAGAACACGACATCGCCGAATTTCGTTACCGGGTATTCATCATGTAAATCGGGTAAAAAGGCGCCTGAAGCTCCGATTCTGCTCTCTCCTGCTGAAAACAGTTTTTCCAAAAGCATAAACGTCATATTGACAGCGTTTCCCATAATGTCCGGCCGGCTGTATTCTTCATGCCCGATGGACCCGAGGTAGATTTTTCCGCTGTTTAAGGCAATGACCAGCGGGTCCGCTACTACCCGCCACGCCTGCCGCGCGGCAGAAACTGCCCGCTGTTTGTAATCCGGACCGGAGAAAAAGGCGAGAAAGGTGTCCCCCATATATTTTACCGGTATCCCGTCGTGGTGCAGCACCGCTTCGGTTATCTGGTAAAAGAAACCGTTTGCCCAAATTGAAACTTCCTTCAGTTCGAGACCTTTCGCTTTTGCCGCGTACCCGAAAACCTGGCTGCAGAAAACCGCCGCGTCGAAGATGTCCGGCACCTTGCTGTGATAACCTAAGAGTGCGTCGGTCGTAATCCCTAAGAGTTTCGACAGGGGAACAAGGAGGGAGACATCCGGCGCGTTGTCCCCCCGTTCCCATTTCGAGACCGCCTGCGGACTTACCTGCAGAGCGTTCGCCACATCCTGCTGCTTTAACCCCAGCTTTTCCCGATACCGCCGGATCTGTTCGCCGATATACTGGTTAATCATCAGGAAATGCTATTTTTTCTCTTCAATCGCTTCCTTTGCATCATTACTGTTCTCTTCGGAATCGTCACCTACGCCTTTTTGGAACTCCCGCTTTGCTTTTCCCAAAGATTTTGCAAATTTAGGGATTGCAGTTGCTCCAAATAAAACGAATACTACTCCTCCGATGATTAAAATTTCAGTTGCTCCTATCATTG
>CAYTSI010000122.1:0-8921 GCA_964440465.1 uncultured Spirochaetales bacterium | reverse complement strand
TGCACTATATTGAGCGGTTTTTGGAAGAGCGGATACAAGAATGGCTCTTTAAAGGAAAAATTATCACTATTTTCGGCCCCCGGCAGGTGGGAAAGACCACGCTTGTAAAAAGGGTGTTGGAAAAACACGGCGACCCGAAAAATTATTATAATTGCGACATTCCTTCGGCGGCCCGATATTTTGAAGAACCCGAGCCGGTCCTGCTGAGACGTTTGGTGGGCAGCGCGTCCCTTGTGGTAATTGACGAGGCCCAAAACGTCCGCAACATCGGCAGGACCCTGAAGGTCATGCACGACACGATGCCCGAAATTCAAGTAATCGCCACCGGTTCCAGCAGCTTCTCCCTGGGTAATACGATAAATGAGCCCCTCACCGGGCGGGGCATGGAATTCATTCTCTATCCCCTTTCGCTGCGAGAATTGGAAGGCGTGTATAAACCCCATGAAATAGACCCACAGCTTCCGTTTTTCCTGCGCTTCGGTCTCTATCCCGAAATACTGCGGGAAACGGAAGACCGGGCGGAGATGCTCATTGAAAACCTGGCGGCAAAATATCTGTATAAGGACATTCTCGCCCTGGAAAATTTACGAAAACCGGAACTGTTAACCAACATCCTGCAGCTTCTTGCTTTCCAGGTGGGGTCCGAGGTCTCACGCAATGAATTGGCAAACCGGCTCCACACCAGCCGGGAAACCGTGGAACGGTACCTGGATCTGCTGGAGAAAACCTTTGTCATCTTCAGATTAAAACCTTTGGCCCGAAACCAACGGAACGAGATCGCCCGGAAAGAGAAGATTTATTTTTATGACCCGGGGATCCGCAACAGTATTATTTCAGCGTTCCAACCGTTGGAAAAACGGGATGACATGGGCCCTCTCTTTGAAAACCTCATGATCCTGGAACGGCTGAAACAGTTGGAATATACCGGCCGGAATCCGAACCGCTGGTTCTGGCGCACCCACGACAAAAAGGAAATTGATTATCTCGAGGAGTCCGGCGGCCGTTTCCGCGCCTTTGAATTCAAATGGGGCAAAGGTGGTATCCGGTCATCGGTGCGAGACCGTTTTCTCAAAGACTATCCCGATACGGAGTTTAGCATTATTAACCGTGAAAACTATTTTGAAATCTACGGATAAAAGGGGCGGGTCCCCCCTCCGGGGGGCCGGGCTGTCCGCTGAAACGGCCTTGTCCCGGCGTCTTTTCGGGCTCCGTCCCCTCCGCCCTGCCGCCGGGGGCCGTAACCGCTCCCATCCCTCCCGCGTCACCATACGCGGCGCTATTGTAAAAACGCACAGATAGACCAGCTTCGGCCCTTATTCCCGCACCGCCTTTGCCATCTTTTTCGCAAGAACCGCTAAACCGTCGAAATGCTCCTGCTGCGGGGCGAGGCGTGCCTCGATGGGATCGCAGATTAAGTTCCATTTATATTTTTCAACGTACTCTAACATGGTTTTCACCCCTCCGCCGCTCCAGCCGTAGGTCCCGAAACAACCGAAAATCCGGTTGTTGATCCCCTTGTGGGAGAGGTTGATAATCAGCGATTCCATGGGCTGGAACAGACCGTTGTTGTAGGTACAGCTGCCGAGGATAACGCCGTTGTACTTCCATATTTCGTTGATGATGTACGAATCATGTACGGTAGACACGTTGATGACCCGGATGTCTTTTATGCCTTCATCCGCGAGTTTCCTGGCGACATAGTCGGCCATTTTTTCGGTGTTCCCGTACATCGACCCGTAGGCGACAACGACGCCGGGGTCGGTTTCGTACTTACTCCACCGGTCGTAGCTGGCGATGATCCGCTGGGGATTGCTCCTCCACACCGGACCGTGGGTGGAAGCGATAATGCCGATGTCCAAACCTGAGAGTTTCTGCAGGGCCCGCTGCACCATCTTCCCGAACTTGCCGACGATATTTGAATAGTAGCGGCGGATCTCGTTTTCAAAGTAATCGATGTTCACTTCGTCGTCGAAAATCCCTCCGTCTAAAGATCCGAAGCCGCCGAATGCATCACCGGAAAAGAGGATTTTATCCTCCTTCTCGTAGGTCACCATCGTTTCGGGCCAGTGGACCATGGGGATGAGGTGAAATTCGAGGTTCTTATGCCCGATACACAGGTTGTCTCCGTCCTTGATCTCGTACAGATTTGACTCCACGCCGAACAGCGCCTGTAAAAGCTCGAAGGTCTTTTTATTCCCCACAATTTTGATGTCGGGGAATTCCTCCAGAATTTCCACTATCGATCCGGAGTGGTCGGGCTCCATGTGATTGATGACGAGGTAGTCGATCTTTTCTCCTTTCAGCAATGCCCGGATTTTCTGCAGAAACAGACCCATTTTACTGACTTTCACCGTATCGATAAGGACGTTTTTTTCGTCCTTGATAAGGTAGGAATTATAGCTTACCCCCTTCGGCAGCGGCCAGATATTTTCAAACAGGTGTGTGTCCCGGTCGTTTACCCCGATATAGTAAATAGAATCGGTAATGGGTATGGATTGGTCCATAAAAAGCTCCTCCGTCCCTTAAAAAAGATGAATATATGATACTAAGAATGGGTATGTTTTTGCAACCGGTGGAAGAAGGAGACTATTCCGGGTATGATTGTTCCATGGTTCCTACGATAAAGTACGGACGCGTACGGGTGATGTTTCGCTGCGTTTTTTTTCTGCTGGCGGCAGCGGCTGTTTCCGGCTGTTATGTGCTGAAACAGGGAACTATCCTGTCACACTATCAGAGTCAGGCGCAAGATATTGACAAAGTATTGGCCCGTGAAGACCTCAGTTTTGAAACGAGGGCATTTCTCGAAGAAGTTTTGGCCGTGAAAACTTTTGCGGTCGAACAGTTAGGTCTCTCCGATAACAACAATTATGCTCGGTATGTGGAAACAGACCGGGAATATCTCGTTGATGTGGTAACAGCCTGCGAAGAACTCTCCTTTTCCCCGAAAACATGGAAATTCCCAATCGTCGGTAAAGTCCCGTACAAAGGTTTCTATCAGCGGAAGGATGCCGAACGGCTTGCCCTCCGACTGCAAAAGGAGGGGTACGATGTGTGGGTCAGGGAAGTCGATGCCTTTTCTACCCTCGGTTATTTTACCGACCCTGTATACAGTTTCATGAAGCAGTATCCTGTCTATCAGCTGGCGGACCTTATCATCCATGAGCAAACCCATGCCACCATATTCATCAAAGACCATATGCAGTTTAACGAGGAGCTCGCTACTTTTGTCGGCAGTGAAGGGGCACTGGCATATATCGAGCACACCCGGGGTGACACCGAAGTGGTTGAAACGGAGTTATCCGTGTACCGGCAAGACCGGGAGCAGTTTTATTCCATGATGCGGCAGCTCTACACCAGTCTTGATGCGGTCTACACCTCCGGCCTCGAAAGGTCTGAAAAACTCCGCGGGAAAAATCGAATTATTTCCTCTTTTCAACAAGACGTTCGGGAGAACTACAACGAATATTTCACAACCGATGTCTACCGCTATATCGCGGATATCAGCCTGAACAACGCACACATCATCTCATGGAACATCTACACCAGGGACCTTTCCCTCTATTACGACGTGTACCGCTCCCTCGGCAGCAGCCTGCGCCGTTTTATCGATAAGATGGGGAAACTAGATCAGTACGAGGGTGATCCGAAAGACTACCTTCACTCACTTCTTGATTGACTCTGCTGCAAACCACGGAGGAGGAGTTCGGTTTACAGGCGAAGCTCATCGGCTCTGTATAACGGCGCCGGTATGGCCTATCACCCGATCAGCAGCACCCGGTTCCAAAATACTATGAAAACCCTTATACCTTAACCCAGACCGATCCCTTTTCGCAGGACTCTATCGTTTTATAGATAAACTCCATCCCCCGGAGCCCGTCGTACACCGTGGGAAAGTTATACGCTTCGGTTTTCAGCGCTTTTCCGTCAATAGAGGCACGGATCGCCTCGGTCGCGCCGTTGTAAATGTTTGCAAACGCTTCCAAATACCCTTCGGGATGCCCGCCGGGTACTCTCGTTGCCGCGGCAGCCGCGTCGGACAGATAACCGGATGCCCTCGTCAGCGTCTGCCGGGGTTCGCCGATTTTATAGAACTCCATGTAGTTCGGGTTTTCCTGGGCCCATACTAAAGCCCCCTTCGAACCGTAAATCCGTATCGTAAAACCGTTTTCCTCCCCCGGCGCGACCTGGCTGATGGTAAAGACGCCTTTTCCGCCGCTTTCAAAGCGCAGCAGGGCATTCACATCTTCATCGAGGGTGCGGTCGGGCAGAAAGGTGCTCTTGTCGGCGCATAATTGGGTAACCGGGTCATGGGTCATGTATTCGAGCAGATTGAGGGCATGGGTGCCCACATCCCCCATGGTGCCGGCAATTCCGGACTGGGCCGGATCGGTCCGCCAGACCGCCTGCTTCATCCCCAGTTTTTCATGCGGCACCGATAAAAACTCCTGCAGGTACTCGACAATTACTTTCCGCACCGTTCCGATCTCCCCGTCCGCTATCAGCTTCCGTGCGTGCCGGACAAGGGGATGGCCGGTATAGTTGTGCGTAAGACAGAACACCCTGCCGGTCTTTTCGACAACTTTCACCAGTTCTTTCGCTTCGTCTAAGGTGTAGGTCATCGGCTTATCACAGACAACATGGAAACCCGATTCAAGAAATGTTTTCGCTATCGGGAAATGGGATTTATTCGGCGTTACCACCGACACAAAATCGATTCGTTTATCTTCCGGCAGTTTTGCCTCTGTAGCCGCCATCTCGTCGTAGCTCTTGTAGCAGCGGGCCGGATCGAGGTAGAGCTCTTCGCCGGTCTTTTTTGTATTTTCGTAGTCTCTGGAAAAACATCCCGCCGCCAGTTCGATCTGTCCGTCCATCGCGGCGGCAATCCGGTGAACGCCCCCGATAAAGGCGCCCTGTCCGCCTCCGACCATACCCATCCGTAATTTTCGTTTCCATGATTCCATTCACTTTCCCCCTATGCACTGATTTTTCATTTATTCTACAAAATTGAAGCCGTCTATAAAAGACCTAATCGAGGCCGAGCATTTTCCGGTTTTTATTCCTGTCCGTCTCTCCTCCCGCAAAATCGTCGAAAGCGACATCCGTCTGATCGATCAGCAGCTTCGCGATAAACGGAGCACCCTCCCGGGCGCCCTGGCCGGAACTCTTAATGCAGCACTCCCACTCGAGAATCGCCCATCCCTCGTAACCCGCCTCGATCAATAGAGTAAACATCCGTTTGAAATCCACCTGGCCGTCCCCTAATGAACGGAAACGCCCGGCCCGGCCGACCCAAGACTGGTATCCGCCGTAGACACCGACCCTGCCGTCGGGGTTGAATTCCGCGTCTTTCACATGCACGGCTCGTATCCGGTCCCCGTAGCGGCGGATAAACTCAAGATAATCGAGCTGCTGCAGCAGAAAATGGCTGGGATCGTAGGTTAAACACGCCGCCGGATGGTTATCAACTTTTTCCAAGAACATTTCATATGTCGCACCGTCATATAGATCGGAACCGGGATGCAGTTCGTATCCGAACGTTATCCCCTTGTCCCGGGCAAGCTCGAGCACCGGCCGCCACCGAGCAGCAAGTTCGGTGAATGCCTCCTCCACGAAGCCGTCTGGGCGCTGCGGCCAGGGATAAATCATATGCCAGAGAAATCCCCCGGACATAACGGAGATATTGCTTATTCCGAGATTTACTGCGGCGTGCACCGATTTCCGAAGCTGATCGCCGGCCCATTCGGTAACCCCCGATCCCTTGAGACCTTCGGGATGAAACACGCTGAACCCTTCGGCGTATGCGGGATGAAACGCCAGGCACTGCCCCTGCAGGTAGGACCCGAGGTCGACTGCTTCCACACCTGCCCCTGCCAGCATCCCGAGATACTCCTCACAGTAGGTTTTCGATTCGGCCGCCTTATCGAGATCAATTGCCCGGGGGTCCCAGGTCGGAATTTGGATTCCTTTATACCCGAGGTCCGCGGCCCACTTCGAGATGGTTTTGATGTCGTTAAACGGCGCTTCATCGCGCATGAATTGGGCGAGAAAAATCGCCGGCCCTTGTATTTTTTGCATAGCTTCCTCCTTAACGCACTAAGAAAAGTATAGATTGATTTTTTTCCACTGTCAACGTTACCTCCCCCACGGGAACTATCCACACCTGCTTTACCGATAAAGACTTGTTTTCTGCATTGACAAAAATGCATAAATAGAATATATTCTATTTATGCCGTCTACCACAATACACTTTCAGGATAATTTGCTGGCGGACATTGACAGAGTAGCCGCCGATCTCGAAATAAGCCGGAACCGTTTTGTAATCGAGGCATGTAAAACCGCCCTTGCACAGCATAACGGCGTATGGCCCGAGGATTTTTTTTCTACCGATCTTACCGTTGCCGACCAAAAACTCCTCACCGAAGCTGCTGATGAAATTGTTACGACGATCTTCCGGGGCAGGAAGAACCGGGGAGCAGCGCTGTTGTGATCTATCTGCTCGATATCACCGCGTTATCGGCGGCAATGCGGCACGAAGAGGCTATGATTTCATTTTTAACGGCGCGCCGGCCGGGTGAAATAACAACGGCTTCTCCCGTGGCAGGAGAAATCGAATACGGCATTCAGCGCCTCGCTCATGACTCGAGGCAATTTGATCTGCTGAATATCCAGAAGGAAAAGCTGTTTTCCTTAATCGAAATACTCCCCTGGAACAGGAATGCCGCGGTTCGTTTTGGAAAAATAAAAGCGGATCTGGAGCAAAAAGGGAAAACGGCAGACGATATCGACATAGCGACAGCCGCAATTGCCCTCGAGAACAATGCCGAAATAATAACTGCGAACATTGTGCAGTTCCGGCAATTTCCAAATTTGATTTCACGGCATTGGGCCAAATAGGAGGTAAATATGGGAATGTTCGATACGTTTCTGTTTCAAGAACCGATCCGATGTGCTGAGTGCGGAGAAGAGATTGGGAGTACACAGAGCAAATCATTTGGACAGCTCCTTGAAACATATAAACCCTGAGATATTGTATTAAGCAGCTACATTCGGCACGGCATCATTGAAGAGGACTGCTTCTGCAATGGGTGCCTGTACCGTGAACAGAGAAAAACCACGCAAGTGTTTTTAGTTATCTGGCACAGTGTGTATGCTGGAGCATACCAAAATGAAGCGGCGGCTATGCAGCAGCTTCAGTCCGTCGACAGATTGCATTTATTGGACTGGCTGGATACTCGTCAGCAGGAGCGGGACCTTTGGCAGCGGCGGTTCCGCTCCCTATACAGCGATATGCAGTACTGGCATGAGTATGATAGAGCCGATGACAAGGAAAAGTTTCTCGCCCGCCCCTTTCCATATATCAGCAAGGATTTTCAGAAAAGCCTTGAAGACGACGATTCCTTCCTTTCAATACTGCAGAGACATAAATTCCCCGTTGAGGAGGAAGGCAGATCATTTCTTTAACTAGTTCGCCTCTTCGCTGAATACATACTGTACAGAAAAGCTGAAACGTATCCCGGTCCCGCTTTTTACGCCGAATGTTTTATAGTATGATATGATTCTCCAAGAAAGCTGTATATGAAAATCGAAATGGAACCGATAGGAACAATCCACACGCCCTATACCGAACGGAAGGGAATGCCTATTCAGCCTCCCGGCGGCGCGGGTGCAGAGGGGACCGTATCGGTTTTTCAACAATACCGTGAAGGGCTTCAGGACCTCGAAGGGTTCTCTCACATCATACTCCTCTATTGGTTTCACCGTTCCGATGGTTTCGGCCTGAAAGTTACCCCGTTTATGGATACTGAAGAACGCGGACTTTTTGCGACCAGGGCCCCGAGGCGGCCGAATCCGATCGGCCTGTCGGTTGTATTGCTCGATGGAATAAAAGACGGTATTCTTCATATCCGCAACATCGACATCCTTGACGGTACACCCCTGTTAGACATAAAGCCCTACGTTCCGGAATTCGTCCCCGCCGGCGACATACGCACAGGCTGGCTGGAAAAAGCTCGGAAAACGGTTGACCGCCGGAAATCCGATGGCCGGTTTATCGGGGAATAGGCAATATCCTCTTTAATTGACGTATCCTCTTACTTCATACTAAAATGGATTATATGAAAAGCTTCAATCGCTATTCTCTGCAAAATGTAAAGCAGAGGCTCAAGCCCTTCTTTAGTAAGCACAACATCATAAAGGCGGTTGTATTCGGCTCCTATGCACGAAATACGGAAAACAGAAAAAGCGATCTCGACTTACTTTTAGTTATGGACACGAAAAAGCGATTTTTCGACCGCTATGACGATATTCCGGATATATCCGACTATATTCCGGGGATGCAAGCTGATATCCTAATATACACCCAGGAAGAACTGGAAGCAATTTCATCACGTCCGTTTATCCGAAACGCACTTTCGGAAGGAGTCATGATCTATGGGAAATGAAAAATCTATGTCCGAAGGCAATCGCTGGATACAGACAGCCCTGGGCGATCTTGAGTCTGCCGAAATATTGTTGGAAAATAACCGTTACGCTCATGCATGTTTCCATGCTCAGCAGTCAGGGGAAAAAGGTATTAAAGCTGTCTGGTATCTTTATGCTGGGGATCCCTGGGGACATTCTATTCAAAAACTCATTATGGATTTGAAGGCTTTTAATGATAAGATATACAATTCGCTTAAAGATTTAATTCCCGTGGGCAGCAAATTGGATAAATTCTATATACCTACACGATATCCGAACGGATTACCCGACCTGACTCCTGACGATTCCTTTTTACGCGAAGATGCTGAAACAGCGATAAAATTGGCTCAAAAAATTCTCGAGCACGTGCAGATAATGTATTTTTAAATAAAGCGTTTTTCCCTGAGGGCATAAAAAAAGCCTGGCGATTCACTCCGCATGCTTATTCGCATGCTGCGTCT
>CAYTSI010000121.1:0-9274 GCA_964440465.1 uncultured Spirochaetales bacterium | reverse complement strand
GCGGGACGTTATCGGAAATGCTCTTCAAATTTTAAAATACGCTCTGTCTTTGTATAGTAAAGTGAGGGAAAAATAAATTGACAAAGCACTACATTGTATTTACAATATATGTATGAAACACATCCAATTCGAATGGGATGACGAAAAGAATAAATCAAATAGGAAGAATCATAAAGTCTCGTTCGAGGAGGCGAAAACAGTATTTTTTGATCCTGGAGCTTTATTGATCCATGACCCAGATCATTCTGAAGATGAAGAAAGATTTATCATTATGGGAATTTCTCAAACCTTAAAGATTTTAGTGGTTTGCCATTGTTACAGGGCGAATGATGAAGTGATCAGGATAATCTCGGCCAGAAAGGCAAACAGGTACGAAATAAAACAATATGGAGGTAAGAACTATGCGGCAGACCTATGATTTCTCAAATGCAAAGAAAAATCCTTATACTAACAAATTAAAGAAACAGATTACTATTCGTTTAGATGAAGAGACAATAGACTATTTTAAAAAAATGTCCGAAGAAACTGGAATCAAGTATCAGCAGCTAATCAATTTGTATCTTGCAGATTGTGCGAAAAAGCATTTTAAATTACATATCAATTGGAAATTGTCATGAATCAAAATGGTGCTACTGCTATACTTTCAGTCTTATGATATTATAAATAGCACTTCCGATAACAGCGAGCACCCGGCTCCGCTTCGCTCCGCCCAAATCGTCCTGGGAAATGTTATCGGCAGCAACATATTCAATATCCTGCTTATACTCGGGGTAAGCGCGTAAATACCGGTAAAGCTTATTCGGTATGTGCTAATAAGAATATTTTTTCCGTATTGAGTCCATAATATTTTGAATGCCGAAAAAAACCTCCAGCATCTCCGGATCGAACTGCTTTCCGGCATTAACGTGTAAATACTGAAGAACATCCTCCTTCGACCATGCCTCTTTATAGGCCCGTTTCGATAACAGCGCGTCGTATACATCGGTAATGGCGACAATCCGCGCGGCCCAGGGGATCTCTTTCCCTTTTTTCCCGGGGCCGAAGACAATATCGCCGTTTGCCATTGTTTTGAATTTGCCCGGATACCCTTTGCCGTCCCATCTCTCATGATGATTCAGTACCACCTGGGCCGTTAAATTGTCCCACTCCGATTCCTGATGCCGGAAAAGTCTGCTCCCGAGGATGGGGTGGGTCCGTACATGCCGCACCTCCGCGTCATCCAGTTCGCCGGTTTTTTTCAGGATCGTATCGCTTATGGCAATTTTCCCGATATCATGCAGAATTGCCGCCGTTCTCAGCATTTCCCTTATTTTATTGATTTTGTTTCTCGGCTGGCTCTTTTGAAGCGCCCATTTTTCAAACAGTTCTACGGAGCTCGCCCCTACCCGTTTCGCGTGCTGACTGCTTTCAAAAGGGTCCCGAAGTTCCGTCAGTTCCACCATCCGGAGGACCATTTCCCGGTTCAGCCGGGACTGCTCAATTGCCGCCGCAGCGTGCTGCGCAAAATGGTTGATGTGAAGCAGATCATCCCGGGAAAAAGAGACAACACTGCCGTCGTCATCTTTCGCGTTAATAAGCTGCAGTACTCCCACCACTTTTCCGCCGGAGGTCTTCAGCGGCACAATAAGCATCGATTTCGTTCTGTAGGAGCTCTTTTTGTCAAAATCGGGGTTAAAAGAATAATCCACCCCGCTTTTAATGTCGTACACATCATCGACAAGAATACCTTCTCCGGTCATCGCGGCATACCCTGCTAACGAAGAACGGTTTAACGGCAGGCTCCTGCTGGAATAAACATACCTGCTTTCCGCCCGGTCAGTATTGAATAACGTGTCGTTTTGAATGTAACTGAAAAACAGTTTTTTTCGCGATTTTAAATAGAGTGTTCCGGCATCGGCTTTCAGAAAAGTCCGGGCCTTCCGCAACACCTCTTCAAGAAGGGTATCTAAATCCTGAATTTGATAGATTTCTTCAATTAACGGAAAAAGATCTTCAAGATTTCTGGAAACGGCGGACTGTTCCACGATGGTACCCATTATACCCCATTGTCGGAAAAAAGAAAGACGATTACGCCTATAACTGCCCGTTTTCCAAAAAACTGTAATACCCCCGGCTGCTGAAAATAACGTGGTCTAACAGCTGGATGCCTAAGACGTCCCCCGATTTTTTCAGCCGGTCCGTTATTTCCCGGTCCTCGCCGCTGGGCTCTACGTTCCCCGACGGGTGGTTGTGCGCGGCGATTACCGCGGCGGCCCGCTCCACTAAGGGCTCCGCAAAGACCTCCCGGGGATGGACGAGGGTGCGGTTTACCAGTCCCACGCTGACCACATGGACCCCGATTACCTCGTGGGCCCCGTTTAGCGAGACCGACAGAAAATGTTCCTGCTTCCGGTCGGCAAAGTGGGTCACCGCCGGAAGAATGTCCGCGGGGCTTTGTATCTTCCTCCTCGAGGGGCAGAGCCGCCGCCGGGAAAACTCCAGGGCCGCGCAGATGACGGCGGCCTTCGCCGTCCCCAAACCGGGAATGACCGTCAATACCGCCGGCTGCAGCTCTCCGCCCACGCCGTCGATTACCCTCAACACCTCCTCCGCGAGAAGATGCACCCCCTTCCCTTTCGTTCCGCTTCCGAGAAGGATCTGAATCAGCTGAATATCGGTAAGATATTCAGCTCCCCTGTTCACCAGCAGCTCCCGGGGTCTGAGTTCTTCCGGGAGGTCCGAAATTGTAAAATATCTGTCTCTTGCTTCCATACCTATGGTAACAGGGAAAACTCAATTCCTGCTTCAAATGGTATTGACCTCCCTCTGTATGCCAAATAAAATGCCGATAATGAAGGAGACATCATGCGTACCGTTGTTATTTCTCTGGTTTTTACCGCGTTTTGTACCGTTTTCGCCCCCGCGCTTTCAGAGGAAACACACGTAACCCAATATATCAGTACCGAAGAAGGATTGTTTCTCGGTATCAGCAGGGAGAAAGGGTTTGTCGTTTCAGACGACGGCGGTACCACCTGGCATGCAAAAAACAGGGGCCTTCCGCTTCAGGTCGTCTATCCCTTTACCGCGGCAAATCCCGTTCCCCTCACCTCCATCGCGGCAGACCCGTCTAATACGGACAGAATCGCGGTCACCTCATATTGGGGGTTGTATGTGTCCGAAAACCGGGGAGAGGACTGGGAAGGAATACCGTTAGGAGGACCAATTAGAAGCAGTTCCTATATTACCAGCGCCGCTCTTTCATCGGCGGACCCGGACACGTACCTCCTCGGCACCTCTTTCAGCGGTCTGTATATTACCCGAAACAGGGGGAAAACCTGGCAGGAATACGAAGACCTTACCCGCCCATTGTACCGGGGGGCCGGCTTTTTGGAAGAAATTACCTCCGTCGTCCTTACTCCTGAAAAAGAAAACGAAGCTTTTTTAGCGGCGGGGTTCGGGAACGGTATGTATCACGCCGATTTAGAAAAGGAAAAAATGACTGCCATCCGGTTCCCCTACGAAAACGGCGGCGCCCAAATCCATCAGATATACGGGATGTTCAAATCCGGCAGGCCGAAACAATTTGTCTTGAAAGTACATACGTCGGCAGGTTCCTACGAATATAATCCGGCGGCGGACACCTGGAGAAAACTAACTCCTCGGGAATTTTTTATTCCGGCATCCGACAGGGCAAAACTGCGGCGTCTGCGGCTGGCTTCGGACAAAACGGGTATCTATCTCAAATCGTGGAATGCCTCGGGAGAGGATTTCACCGGATTTATTACCTTTTTACAAGAACACGGAATGAACTCCGTCGTAGTCGATGTAAAGGACGACCTCGGCCGGGTAACCTACAACACCGGTCTCGATCTTCCCGGTGACGCGGGAGCGGTCCGGGAACATTTCGACATGAAAGAACTTCTGAAAACCGCCCACGAACACGATATCTATGTTATCGGACGAATAGTGACCTTTCAGGACCCGAAACTCTACACGTATAATAATTATCAATACGCGGTATGGAATAAACGGCAGGACGCTCCCTGGGGGCATAAAATTAAGGTGGAAGACGAAGAAACCGAAGAAACCACCTGGGTGCAGCGGGAATATTGGGTCGATCCCTTCAGCGAATTCGCCTGGGACTACAATATTTCCATTGCCGAAGAGCTGCAGGACCTCGGCATCGACGAGATACAGTTCGACTACATCCGCTTTCCCTCCGACGGTGACATGACGGACGTCAATTACCGGTACAAAAAAGATGGTATGAGGAGAATCGACGCAATCGAATCGTTTTTGCGGCTTGCCCGGGAGCGGATTCATGTTCCCATCAGCACCGACCTGTACGGTTTCAACTCCTGGTACCGGATGGGCAACTGGATCGGACAGAATATTGAAATGGTTTCCCATTATGTGGATGTTATCTGCCCCATGTACTACCCCTCTCATTTTCCGAGGGATTTCTTAAAAGACCTGGCGTATTTCCCGCGGGCCCGGCTTATTTACCGGGAAGGTTCACTGCGTTCGATTCTGATAACCGAAGGACGGAGCGTTATCCGCCCCTACGTTCAGGCGTTTCTGCTCGGAGGCGAGCTGAAATTCGAGGAGCCGGAGTATACGGATTATCTTATTCAGCAGTTAGAGGGGGCCCGGGAGGGGTCCGCGTCGGGGTTTACCCTGTGGAACAACTCCAACCGGTACTATATGGTTACCCGGTCCTTGAAAGAATATACCGGAGAAACTACGGAGCTGATGGACTGATCCCGGTAAGCGAAAAAAACAGAATAACAAAAAACGGAAACACCACAATATAGAGCAAGTAGCTAACCAGCATGGTAAAGGCCGTGTGTTCCCGGTTGACCCCCGCGTGGTTGACCATGATCGAAAGGTTCAGTGCCGGCGGCACATGGCTTTCCAGAAACAGCACCCAGAGCTGGGCCCCGGTCAAATTGAGTTTACGAAGTACCGTAAAATAGAGGCCGAAAAATACCGCCGGGACAAGCAGGAAACGCACCAGCGAGACACCGCCCGCTATTTTCAGGGCGTCACCCAGCCGGAGGTTCTGTACCGTCAGGCCGCCGATCATCGACCCCAGGGATATGAGCGCGAGGGGAAGGACCAGGTCGCTCATCCTATCCAGGGCGGAATAGATATGCGCGAAGGGAAGGGACGTGTCGGTAAAAAAAGACTGAGGCACGAAGACCACAAAGAGAAAGGCGACACAGATGCCGATGAGGGACCTGCTGATCAGGTCGCGGAGCCGTATTTTCTTCTCCTTTCCCAGAATGAGATAATTGCCGACCGACCATAAAAGGACCGACTGTACCAAAAGATACGCTCCCACAAAGAGAAGCGGCGTTGTTATTCCGAACAATTCGGCAATGACGGGGAGGGTAAGGGGGAAAAATTCCACCATCGAGAGGGGAATGAAACCCGAATTGCCGAAAGCCGTCAGGGCAACCGCGGCTTTTCTCTCAAGCGGCGTAAGCCGCATAAAACGGAAAAAAATGAATCCGAAAAAGAGACCGACTGCTACAATAAAAAACGCGGAAAGGGGGAAAATCCACGCGCGCTTCAGGTCTTCAACACTTCCCGGAGCTATCCGTACAAACAGATACACAGGCAGTATTACCTTTACCAGAAAGGAACTGATGCCGCTAAAAAAGGTATCGCCCCAGTTCCCGAATTTCCGTAAGAAAAAACCGATACCGATAAGGACAATGAGCTGCAGGACCGTGTAAAAAACAGGCAGAAAATATGTGGTCATCAGGGCAGTATCATACGTGATTGGGGAAATATTGACAATTCCTTTATCTTTTTACACTATACGTATGGAATGAAAAAGCTTTTCATAGTTCTCGCGGCTGTCGCGCTCCTGCCGCCGGCCATTCTTTCCGCCTCGCCCGCGATTATCGACGAAACTGAAATGCTGTTGGAACAGGAGCGGATCGAAGAGGCGATCGAACTCGTCGAGAACAGAATTCCCTTTGAAACCTCAATCCGCGGGCAGGCCGAACTGTATACGCTGCTTTCGAAATGCACCCTCCAAAAAGCCGCCCGGCTGGATATGGAGGGCGGCCCGAAAAATGCCGTGCTTTCTCTCTATTCCGAAGGCGAACAACTGGCGGACAAGGCGGTTAAACTCGATCCCTCGAACCACCTTGCCTACTTCTGGAGGGGATCGAACGCCGGCATGTGGGGAAAACTGAAGGGTGTTTTCGCCGCCCTCGACAGGGTGCAGGACATGCGGGCCGATTTTGTCCGCACCGTGGAACTGGCGCCCGATTTCAGCTTTGCCTGGTTTTCCTTAGGCCAGATGTACCGGATGGTCCCCGGCGGTATTATCTCCTTCGGAAACAAGGATTACGCGGTTTCCCTCGGCAGAAAAGCCGTGGACACCATGGAGCGGGAATTCGAAACCGGCAGTATCAGCAGGACCCGTTACGATTATTACGTTCAGCTTGCAGTTTCTCTCCATGCACGAAACTGGAGTAAAAAGAAACGGGAAGACGAAATGGACGGAAAATTCCTCGCTTTTCACGGCAGCACCGACGTCATGGGGCGGGGCTGCAATTACGAGGGTACCGTCGATATTCCGGCCCTTTCCGACAGGGAAGAGGCTGAACAGCTGCTGTTGGACGTGCTTGGAGAACTCCGCTTGCTTCCGCGGAAAACCGACATGCTGAAGGGGTATATACAGCTTGTCGAAGAAACCTATAACGAGCTGTTCTAACTTGTCTGTATGTTAATCCGTCTTCCCCCGGGGTTTCCGGCCGAGAAGATGTGCTTTCACCACAACGGCTTCCCGGGGCATTTTTTTTGTCAATTCAAAAACCGTTTTTTCCACCCGCTTCTGTTTGTCCTGCCGGTCTTCAAACAGTTCCCCCTGCACGGCGGAATCTTCGGTTTCGACGTTTCCTAAGCCCGCTCCTATCAGCCTGAGGGGTACGGAACCGTTCCATCGTTTACCCAGCAGCTCACAGGCAATCGCGTACATCTCTTCGGCGGAATGGATATGGTGCCGGAGGGTTTTCTGCACGGAAGTTGTTGTAAAATCGGCAAAACGGATTTTTAAATTGACGGTGGATGAAACAAAGTTGTGCTTTATTACCCGGAACATCACCTGGTGGGACAATTCCAAAAGGACCCGGAGAACAGCGTCCCGGTCGCTGGTATCGGTTGGAAAAGTAATTTCGTTGCTTACCGACCGCGATTTCGGCTCTTCTTCGAAGACCCCCGGATTTTCTCCCCGGACCGCCCGATACAGATATTCCCCCGCCGCTTTTCCAAACATCGATTCCAAAAGCCCCTTAGAAAAAGCCCGGAGTTTCGGTATCGAAGTAATATTGAGCTCCTCCATTCTAGATAAGGTCTTTTTACCAATTCCCCACAAATCTTTTAACTGCAGCGTATCGAGGAAATCAATTTCCTCTCCCGGGCGCACGATATAGAGACCGTCCGGTTTGTCGTACTCGGACGCAAGTTTGGCAATGTAATAGTTTGCGGACGCGCCGATGGAAAGGGTGCACCCTGTTTGTTCACGTATATCGGCCTTCATTCTCACGGCGGCCTCCCGGGGCGGTCCGAAAAGCCGTTCCGTCCCCGTCATGTCCAAAAACGCTTCATCCACCGATATCTGCCGCACTACCGGGGTATAATTACCGAACAGTTCCATAATACCGGCGGATATTTCCTGATACCGGGACATTCTGACCGGCAGATAAACACCCTGAGGGCATCTCCTGTACGCTTCCGATATGGGCATGGCACTGTGAACGCCGAACTTCCGCGCCTCATAGGAACAGGCGGAAACCACTCCTCTCGTCCCCGGCCGTGCCCCGATGATGACCGGCTTTCCCCGCAGGGAAGGGTTGTCCCGCTGCTCCACCGCCGCGTAGAAGGCATCCATGTCGACATGAAAAATAATCCGTTCCATACAGCTACAATTCCAGCCAGCTGATACAGCGAAGCCGGTGCCGGAAGACCGCGTTTTCCGATGAAAAAGCGAGACTATACGGCGGCTGCAGGTAATCGACGGTAAATTGAGCTTCCACCTCACTGTCTTTCGGCAGGACAACTTCGATCTTCAAAGGGGTGGGAGGAAAAACGCCGATAAAAATTTCCCCCTTGTTGTCATCCCGGGAGGTACGGAAAGGGAAATTGGAATCGTAAATGACAAGCGGCGCTTTTGAATGAAGTTCCATCGCCACCCGGGCCGGCTTCCCTTCCGCCGCGAGGGTGACGGTATAATATTTCCGGTCAAGGAACTCGTCCTTTTCATAACTAATATCGAGGAGGTCGGGAATATTTTCACTATACTGCACGGCACTCTCCGCCGTGCCTGCCGTCATGTCCCCGTAGCCTCCGCCGTCGACACGCACCGTATACAGAGGCGCTTCGCTTTTAGCGGTCAGTTTCCGTTCCCGCAGTTCGTAATTGATCTCTTCCCGCAGGACAATATTTCTCGGATTTACGGCGGAAAACGGGGGAAAAAGAAAACCGTAGGCCATAAGCGATACAAAGGCCGCGACAGGAAGCGCGGAAATGACCCAGCCGTGTACATGCAGTTCCTGTACGGCAGCATCATGAAAAGCTTCTGCAGTACGGATAATCATGAGGATAAAAGGGAGCAGAAGGAGGGAGAAAAACAGATTGCCGTCTATTGGTGAAAGGAGAATAAACTCGAGCGCTTCACGGGCATCGAGAATAAACACTTCGTACAGACCGAAGAAAAGGGAAAAAGCAGCGACAGCCAAACACAACAGCTTCGCGAAACGGTTATGAAAAATGGAAAAGAGCACCGTCCAAAGAAAGGCCCAGACAAAATAATAGGTAAGAGAAATATTATAAACACTTACCACCGCCATCAGCAGGAAAAACAGGAAAATAGCAGAGGCGCTGTAAAAGCTCCGTATTATCGGAAACGGAAATCGTTTTACAAATCTGAACACAAGGAAAAAGAGAGACAACGCCGCCGAAAGTTTTAAAAAGAAAAAGAGCAGCGGCCGCTGCTGCCATATCCCGCGGAATCCCCGCAGCGCCGCCATCCCCTTGATTACATAGGTACCAAGAAAGAGAAACAGGAAGATGAGAATAAAAAGAATAATGAGGGCCCAGAATTTACGAAAAAGGACCTTTCTATATTTTCCCATCCGCCGACGGAAAAATAAAACAAACAGCAGTATCGCGGTAAAAACACCCAGCAGCAATGGGATATATACTCCTTCGGTAACCAAAAAACTGCTTTCCCCCAGACGGATAAAAATGTAATGTCTGTCCCACCCGGAAGGGAACC
>CAYTSI010000120.1:8270-9436 GCA_964440465.1 uncultured Spirochaetales bacterium | reverse complement strand
GCCCTTTACGCCGGCAAGTCGATTGTTTACAGTAAAGAGAGGACTCTGTATGGAATTGGCACGGCTTTCGATAAACGAAGCCCGTGGAGGGAAAGCACTTCTCCAAAGCAGGTTCTGGGCGGCATTTAAACGGCAGCGCGGACATACGGTCGAAGCGTATCGGCGGGGAAGAGGAGGAAATCAGCGGCAGCTGGTTATTATTTACCGGCGCTTTACCGAATCGTCGGTTTACGGCTATGTACCCTACGGGCCGGAAATGCACGAACCGGCCGCGGAACACGGCATCATGTTAGAAGAATTAGCGGAGGATCTCCGTCCCCTCCTCCCGGATGACTGCGCGTTTCTCCGCTTCGATCTCCCCTGGAAAAACCCATTCCTCCCCGAAACCGAACCTGCACTTACACGAAAAAATTCCGGCGGCCTGCCGGAGACCCGGGTACGGGAAATGCGGATGAATTTCGGAAGCAGCAACTGGAACCTTGTAAAAGCGCCGACGGACATGCAGCCGACGGACACGGTCCTCCTCGACCTCAGACGGCCGGAAAAATCCATCCTTGACAGCATGAAGCCAAAAACACGGTACAACATCCGACTGGCACAACGGAAAAATCTCCGTGTAACGGTAAGTTCGCGCCCCGACCTCTCCCGTTGGCACGCACTCTACCGGAAAACTGCAGAACGGAAGAGAATTGTGAATGAAGACCTCCGGTATTTTCAGGACCTGTTCAGGTTGTCTGAAACATACAGCCCCCGGCTTTTTCTGCTTGAAGCCTACACGCAAAATACATTGATCGCGGGCATTATCATTGCCCTCTACATGCGGCGGGCCTACTACCTCTACGGGGCATCGTCCTACGAACACAGAAATATGATGGCGCCGCATCTGCTGCAGTGGGAAGCCATCCGGCTGGCAAAAGAAAACGGCGGCAGCATATACGACCTGTTCGGGATTCCCCTGTATAACCGGCCGTCTCATCCGATGTACGGCCTCTATCGCTTTAAGACCGGATTCGGCGGCAGCATTCATCACTGGCGGGGCTGCTGGGACTATCCCTACGACATGACTCTCTACCGGCAGAACAGCATACGCTCCGCGGTAGACAATGCATATCATGTCAGTTCATAATTGGCCGGAATGTAACAAACGGTTATCCTCTAAAAGATAT
>CAYTSI010000120.1:6709-8170 GCA_964440465.1 uncultured Spirochaetales bacterium | reverse complement strand
TCAGCACCGAATCGGGATCCTGCAGTTCCGCGGCGGCATTGATTTCGGTGTAATTCGGATTTATGCCGATCCACGGCTCTCCGGATGAAAAGCCGGCGTTGGCTTCAGCCGACCACTGCATCGGCGTCCTGGCATTGTCCCGGCAGCGGTAATGGATGGTCTTCATAATTTCAGGCTCTGCTTTTCCGTACCGTTTGGCCTTCTCGTAATAGCGGAGTGCCGCGATGTCCCGGTACTGATGGATGGAATCGAAGCGGACATTCGTCATGCCGAGTTCTTCGCCCTGATAGATGTACGGCGTTCCGGAGAGGGTGAAATTGAACACACCTAATAGTTTAGCCGACTCCCTCAGGTATTTGCCGTCATTGCCGAAACGGGAAACAGAACGGGGCTGGTCGTGATTGTTCAGGTAATTACTGTTCCAGCCTTTTTGATACAGGGCGGTCTGCCATTTTTCTATTACGGTTTTAAACTCAGGCAGGTGAAGGTCCTTCCGGCTCCAATATCCTTCACAGCCCTGGTCGATATCCACATGCTCGAAATGGAACACCATGTCCAGTTCGTTACGGTCCTTCCCGCAGTAGAGCAGCGCTTCATCGGTTGTTACCCGAGGCGTTTCACCGACGGTCATTACATCCCTCCCCGCGAGTACCTGCCGGTTCATCTCCCGCAGGTATTCATGCACACGCGGGCCGTTTACGAAATAGGGCTCCCCCGATCCGAGGCCGTCCGGGCCGGAACCCGGGGACGGAGGCACAGAGGGGAACCTCCGGTCTTTGCTGATCAGGTTGATGACATCCATGCGAAACCCGTCAATCCCTTTGTCGAGCCAGAACCGCATAATATCATGGACTTCCCGGCGGACTAGGGGATTGTCCCAGTTCAGGTCGGGCTGTTCGGGGGCAAAAAGATGCAGATAATACTCACCCGCTGCTTCGTCATATTGCCACACCGGCCCTTCAAAATAACTCTCCCAGTTACACGGCGGGCCGCCGTTTTTCCGCGGTTCCCATATGTAGTAATCACGGCAGGGCCCGGATTTGTCCCGCCGGGACTCGATGAACCAGGGATGCAGTGATGAAGTGTGATTCACAACCAGGTCCATAATCAGGCGCATTCCCCGGGCGTGGATTTCCCGAAGCATGATTTCCCAATCGGCGATAGTGCCGAAATCAGCCATAATATTCCGGTAATCGGATATATCGTAGCCGTTGTCGAAATTCGGCGACTCATACACAGGACTGAGCCAGATAATGTCCACTCCTAAGCCGGCAAGATAGTCCAGCTTTTCGGTTATGCCCGGGATATCTCCAATGCCGTCGCCGTTGGAATCGTTAAAGCTGCGGGGATAAATTTGATAAACGACGCCGTCCATCCACCAGGCCCCCGTCTCTCCGGGACTCATCGCGGCACTCCAAATTTTTTAACCGCCGCCGCTATTGCCCGCAGGTTTTCCGGCGG
>CAYTSI010000120.1:0-6609 GCA_964440465.1 uncultured Spirochaetales bacterium | reverse complement strand
CCGCTGTAAGCCGTTCCCTTCCTGTCATTCCGGGCCCATGTTGCTGCCCGCTTCGTTATTAACAATCACGGTCCGCCATTCGACCCCGTCCGCCGCCGGGCTGATATCCAGCAGCTCTTCATTCTTGTCGTAGGCAAGTTCGTGAAAGACACCGTTAACAAGGGCCTGTCCCGTCATACGACGTTCGCCTGGATACACTTCAACTTCGACTGTCTTACCGCGGCGCTCCCCTACATACTGCATCTCTTCCCCGTAAGGGATAAGCGACCCGGCCCGGACAAAGAGCGGAAGTACGTCGAGAGGGGCCTGATAATCGGTCCACTGTCCTCCCTCGAAGCGCTCCTTTGTCCAGTAATCGTACCAGCCGCATCCCGCCGGCAGATATACCTTTCGGCTGTGCCGGAAACTCACCACCGGCGCAACCAGAAAAGAACCGCCGAACATGTACTGGTCGTCAATATCGTAGGTCGTGGGATCATTCTGGAACTCGAGGACCATCGCCCGGAGCATAGGCAGGCTTTCTGCCGCGCACAAACGGGCCTGCGATAGAATATACGGCAGCAGCCGATAGCGGAGACGGGCATATTTTAAAAAGATGGACTCGATTTCCGGCCCGAAGACCCAGGGTTCCCTGCTCGTTGTTCCGTGCATCCGCGTGTGGGAACTGAACATCCCCATTTGGACCCAGCGGACATACACCTCCGGATCGACATCGCAGTAATAGCCGCCCACATCGTGGGACCAGAATGGAAAGCCGGACAGACCGAAACTTAAGCCCCCCCGGAGGCTGTGGTACATCCCTTCGAAATCGGTGTTTGTGTCGCCCCCCCAGTGAAGGGGGTAGCGCTGACTTCCCGCGAAGGCGGACCGTGCCCAGATGATCCCCTCCCCGGTTGCCTCGACGGTTTTTTCGAAGGCGGCCCGGTTATACAGGAGGGGATAGAGGTTGTGCATCTCCCAGCCTTCATATTTATGATAGACGGCATCTTCTTCGGAACTCTCCCCGAAATCGACCTTTACCACCGCGAGCCCTTGATCAAACAGGTTCCCCAGCAGGCCCCGGTACCACGCAACCGCTTCCGGATTACTCATATCGATGACCCCGTCTGCTTCCGGCGTGGATACTTTCCCTTCGGTGGTTTTCGCGAAATACCCCTTTTCCGCGGCCTCTTGGTACAGCTTATTTTCTTTCTTGATATACGGCAGCTGCCACATTGAAAGGCGAAAACCCATGTTCCGAAGTTCATCCGTCATTCCCTTCGGGTCGGGAAACCGTGTTTGTGAGAATTCGAAATCGCACATCCAGTCCTCTTCGAACCAGCCGACATCGAGATGGACGACATCGCAGGGGATCCGCTTTTCACGGACCATTCGCGCTACAGAAAGGAGCTCTTCCCGGGTGCGGTAGGTGTTTTTGCTCATCCAAAGGCCGTAGGACCACTCCGGCAGATCGGGCGTCTTGCCGGTAATATCGGTATACCGGGGGAGGATTTCTTTCATGGAAGGGCCGTAGATAATAAAATAGTCAGCCTCCCCTTCATGACAGACCATCTGACAGGCCTTATAGTGATAGGAGCCCATCTGGTAGCGGGATTTTGCCGAAGAATTAACATACACACCATACCCCTTGGTGGACAGAAAGAAAGGCACGTTTTTGTACGATTTTTCGGTTGAACCGGAGAGGGCGTCAACCTGCCAGAGGACCGTCTCCTGCCCGAGCTTATCTAAAGGTCCGAATTTTTCTCCGAACCCGTAAAAGTGTTCGTCATAATCGATCCGTACCGCGTCGGTCCAAAACTCCCTGCCGGAATCCTCATCATACATCAGAGCAAAGGGGTATGATTCAAACCCGCTGTAAGAATCCCGGTACTTTTCATTCTGCGATTTTACAATGTTGCTGATGGAATGTTCGTCCCGGTCGTACTGGGAAAAGACCGGCTCGCCGGCTGCATTGCGGATTTCAAGAGAAAAATCATCCTTTGTAACCCGGAGCCGCAGCGTTTCCGTACTAAGCCTCAGTTCCTTTTCATCCTCCTCCATGAAAAACTCCGTTGCAGCCGGAGCACCGCATACCATTTCCTTATCTCTCGGCGGAAGCTTTTTTCCCCGTCCCATTCTTACGCGGAGAATTGCAGGGGACCACCATTCCAGCCGAACAGTTACATCCTCCGTCCCTCCCGCGGGCAGGAGAGCGAGGTCGTCCTGGGTAAAAATCGGGTCGAGGAGGTCTTTTCTGTAATGCCGCCCTTCGCAGAGGAGAGTTACCCCGCGTGCATCGGCATCGGCCTTCCGGACCCGTTTCGGAATCGTTACAATAAGGTTTTTTTTCGAGAGCAGATTCTCCCGCATATGTTCATATTCTACAGCATTAAACATTTATCCCTTTACCGCCCCTTTCATAACTCCACTGATGATATACCGCTGCATAATGACGTAGAGAATCAGCATGGGAAGGGAAGCAAGCAGCATCGCGGTAATACCTAAGTTCCACTTAAAGGCGTACTGGCCGAAAAATTTCCCGGCAATTCCTAACGGGATGGTCTTTAAATCTTCCGACTGCAGGGTAATAAGGGGAAGAAGAAAGTCGTTCCAAATGAAAAGCGACTGAAGGATTATAACGGTTGACGTTATCGGCCGCATCAGGGGATAGATAATGCGGAAATATGTCTGCAGCTGTCCCGCGCCGTCGATATACGCCGATTCCTCTAAAGAGTGGGGGATTGTGCGGACATGACCGAAATACAGAAATATTGCCATGGGGGAACCAATCGCGATATAAACCAGAATCAGCCCCCATCTCGAATCGATCATCGAGAGTTCCCGCATTGTTTTCACCAGCGGGATCATAATTGCCTGGAAAGGGATAACAAGAGTCAGGATGAAATATCCCAAAAGCGTGCCGGGGACTAATCCCCTGCTCCGGGCCAGTTTGTATCCTGCCATCGAGGAAAGAAGTATTATTCCTCCTAATGACAAACCGGTTATCAGCAGGGAATTAATAAAGAGACGGAAATAATCGGCCCCTTCCCAAACTTTCACAATATTCTCAAAATACAGGCTTTTCGGAAAAGCGGCGGTTGTAAAGATTACATCCTTTAAAGGCTTGAGGGTATTGATAATGGTAAAATAGATAGGAATAAACCACAGCAGTGCAATTACCCCCATAATGATACCTAAAATTGTTATGCCGGTTTTTCTGCTTTTCATTCTAGGCCTCCTTTTTCCGGGTCAGCCGCATCTGGACCATGGTAATTGCAATGATGATGATTGCCAGCACAACCGCCTTCGCGGTACCGTAACCGAAGCGGTCGTACACAAAGGCCTCCCGGTAAATATTGAGCATTGCCACCTCCGATGCCTTTCCCGGCCCTCCTCCGGTAAGAGAATAGATGGTATCGAATATCTTTAACGACCCGGAAACATTCAGGAACACACCCACCGTAACGACCGGCATCATCGAAGGCAGCTTAATTTGAAAAAACGACCTCCACGGGCCGCAGCCGTCTATCTCGGCCGCCTCGATCATGGAATTATCAATCCCCATCAGCCCTGCAATATAGATTGTCATAATATATCCTAAGCCCCACCAGACACTAACGATAACGATGGAATAAGCAACGATATCCGGACTTCCCAGCCAGCTTTGACTGAAAAATTGCAGCCCCGTTATTTCCGTTAGATTGCCCGCGAGCTCGGTAAACATAAACTTCCAGATAAACCCGGAAACAACCATACTGATGACATTCGGCATAAAAATCGCGGCCCGCCAGACATTGTTCATCTTGAACTTCGACGTTAAGGAAACGGCAAAGATCATGGCGAACACATTGGTGAAAACGACATTCAGCAGCGCGATGTAAAACGTCCTGCCTAAGGAAGGGATAAAATATTCATCCGTTGTAAACATCTGAATATAGTTGCGTATACCGATAAAATTGAGCTCCGGGTCTACGCCGTTCCAGTCCGTAAATGAAAGCACCAAACCCCGGACAAAGGGGAACGAAAACAAGAGGGTGTAGATAAGAAAAATCGGACCGATAAAAATTAGATAGGAAAAAGCCTTGCTCTCCGCTGTCAACTTTTGTTTCATCCCCGCCCCCTTATAAATATTGAGGAGCGGGCAGACAGCCCGCTCCTCATACGAGATTTGCAATACCCTACTGGTTCGCCGCGGCCGCCCAGTCCTTGTCCAACTTTTCGAGCATTTCGTTTTGTGTTATGTCGCCTAACAGATACTCCTGCATAACAATTGCCTGGTTCTGCCACCAGCCGTCGGGGGAACCGACATACTGGACATCGCCCATAACATTTTCCGCGTTCAGAATCGATTCATTTACCGGATGTGTATTGAAGGGGATACCGTAGGGGTTAATTGATGTAATCTCTTCGGAAAAGATCTTCCGGCCTTCCCCGTTGATCATATAATCAAAATACATATCTACGGCCTCAGCATCCGCGTCGGCGCTTACAGCCCAGTATAAATCATAATCCATGTACAGCCCGTTCTTCGCCGGATTGTTGGTATAGGGGATGCCGGCCATCTTTGATACCTCGACAACCTCGGGGGCGAGGTCCATCATAGCATCGGCAGCCCAGGGGCCCTGCACGATCATTGCCGCCTTCTCCTGCGCGTAGAGGCTTACGGAACCCATGAAATCGGTTTCCATTGCTTTATTCTGAGAATATTCTTTGAACAAATCGATAAAACCGAAAATATCTTTAATTTCCTGATGGCTCGCCTCGCCGGCCCACATCCGTTCGCCAAAATCGGGAGTTGCCAGGGCTTCCACACCGCACTGGTACACCAGGCTTCCCACAGTCCAGCCGTCCTTCGCTCCGGAAGCAAAGGGAATAATTCCTTTCGCTTCGAGTTTTTCGCATGCATCTTCCAGTTTGTCCAGGGTGTTTGGAAAAGTGGAGTATCCCACAGCCTTGAACATTTCAGTGTTGTAGATAATTCCCCGGGCGGTTGTCAGCATGGGAACGACCCAGACTTTTCCGTCGGAAAAGGTGATCGATTTTTTGAAATTGTCCGACAAATTGTCAATAACGGCAAAACCGCCAACCGGCTGTACCTTTCCGGCGTTGATGTAAGCTTTCATTGCCCGTTCACCCGGCTGTGCCGCCCAGCACTCCGGAAGCTTTCCGGCAGCATCCTTCGATTTTAAAACAGTGTTGAACTCGGTGGTCAGCATCTCATTTTTAACGGTTATGTTCGGATATTTCTCCATAAACGCTTCCGCCAGACTGTTCATACCGTCAACAACGGTATCTTTGTAGTAAAACATCGTAATTTCGGCTTTTTTAGCCGGTGCGCTTTCAGCAGAAGCTCCTGCTTCTTCGGCGCCGCCTTTTTCTTCCTGCTTGCCCCCTGCCATCAGAACAAACGGAACAGCGAGGATAAGCAGCACAATAAGTAATTTTTTCATCTTTACACTCCTTTTAATGATTTCTTTCTATGTTTAACACGTGTGCAATTATGGTACCATCCTTTTTTGTTGCTGTCAAACAATTTCTATTATTTTCTTTACACGTGTTCATACTGGTGCTATACTTTTCCGGTATGGAACATTACAAACGCGTTACCTTAGAAGATATTTCCCGGGAAATCGGTATTTCTCGAACGACAATATACAAGGTAATCAATAACAAGGACGGAGTCGCCGGCCGGACTAGAGAAAAGGTGCTGTCGGCGCTCGAATCCCTCGGATACCGGCCGAACCAGGCCGCAAAAACCCTAGCCTTAAACCGCGTCCTGCCCGTCGGCTTTGTCGGATTTCATTCCGACCGGTCCCCCCATTTCAGCACCAGCATCCGGGCAGGATTAACAGACGCGGAAAACGAGCTTCACGACTACGGCCTGCATTTAGACATCGACATCAGTGACTACCGGGAGCCTGAAAAGCAGCTTTCCGCGCTGGAAACGATGGGGAAACGGGGCGTCCGGGGGGTCCTCATCGTCCCGAACGATATCGGAAAACCGTCGATCGTTCCCGAACTCAAGAATAAAATCCGCCGCCTCACCGCGAAAGGAATCTACGTAATTACAATAAACCGGGACATTCCCGATTCGGACCGCCACTGGTATGTGGGATGCGATTATGTTAAAAGCGGCCTGCTTGCAGCGGAGATCCTCGGAAAAATGACAAAACAGGGGAGGGTCCTTCCGCTGATTGCCGGAAACCCGGATAACGGCTTCATCGACGCCCGGGCACGGCTCGAAGGTTTTTACAAGAAAATGAAGGAGTTTCCCCATCTCGAGATAACACCGCCTTTTTTCGAAGAAGCAGAAACGCGGCCCCTCGCGGAGTATGTCGAGGAACAGCTTCGCGATCCCGGGGTTACCGGTATTTTCGACATCACCTACAAATTAGACAGTATCTCCCGGTTCGTACGGAAGCAGGGAAACCGGGTAAAAGTTGTCGGATTCGATTTGAGCAAGAGCATACAACAAAACATGTTCGAGCATCTGATCGACGCCGTCGTTTTTCAGGACATGCACGCGCAGGGCTACCAGGCGGTAAAGTCTCTCTTCGCGGTCCTTTCCGGTAACGATTATCCCCGGGGCAATATTCTAACCAAACTGGAAGTTGTTTTCGAAGAAAACCT
>CAYTSI010000119.1:0-9453 GCA_964440465.1 uncultured Spirochaetales bacterium | reverse complement strand
ATGTTTTGACACAAAAAAGCACTTCGGAGGAATTAATCATTTCATGCTTCCGGGGGATGACTTGGACTCCTACACCATGGGAAATACCGGCAAATACGGTATTCACGCGATGGACCTGCTGTTTGAAGACATGTGGAAGCTCGGGGCGGAAAAAACACACGTAGAAGTAAAGGTCTTCGGCGGCGGGGCGGTGTTAAAACTGCAGGGGCGGGGCTCTACCAGCGTTCCCGACAACAACATCAACTTTACCTTTCGGGTCCTGAAGGAAAAGTATAACATACCCGTTGCCGCGTCGGACGTCGGCGGAGACTACGGAAGAAAAATCTTCTTCTTTCCCGCCACAGGCAGGGTAATGGTGAAACAGTTAAACCAAGGCACTATTACCCCGGTTATTCAAGAGGAACTGCAGATAATTCGGGAATTACGCAGGGACTAAAAACGGGCCGGAGAAGAGCGATATCCGCCGGCAGCGCGCCGAAAACTGCCTTCCACACAGCGGCGCTTTCCATACACAGATACACCGGCGCCTCAACCCCGGCATTCCGGAGGGCTGTAAGCATTTTCCTGTACATTCCAATCCGTTTTACCTGAAGATAACGGAATTTCCCGTCCCGGCACCGTACGAATTCGTCATAGAGATAAGGGCGGTCGGCCATTTTTTCCTTCAGCTCCGGCGGATACCGTACCGTCCCCATACTGATCCAGACAATTTTCCGCCGCGTGAAATCACCGAGTGCTTCCGCGAGGGGAAGATACTCCTCCTCCCAGCCCTCCGAATAGATAATCGGGTCGAAATGGAAAGCAATATTGTAGCCGGCTTCAGCCGACCGCCGGGCCGCGTCCATCCTGGCGCGGACCGGTGCCGCTCCGGGTTCTTCCGCGCCGGCTATGGACTGCGGATTAAGGGAGAAGGCAATAACCGCGTTCCCTTTTTTTGCAATATCGAAGAGATGGTCGACGTAATCGGTTTTTGTCTTCATTTCGAAGTAGACATTTTCATACTCCGCGAGGGCTTCCACGAAGGGACGGGACAGGTCAAAGAGCGGATCAAAGAGCAGCGAATCTCCAACCTCGCCGGTACCGACCCGGATGACCGTATCCGGATTTGCCTCGGCAATACGCCGCGCCGCTTCAATTCCCGGGGCGGGGTCCGCGAACACGGTAATCGGTTCGAAATTCAGATACCACCGCATAATGCAGTAGGTGCAGCCGACGCTGCACCCGGCGTAAAGATTAACCGTAAGATAATTACAACAGAGATGCCCTTTCGTCCCCGGGCAGCGGTCGAGCATCCGCCCCGTCCGGCTGCTTATGAAAAGTGTTTCCGCGTTTCGATGGGCTTCGGGTATTTCCTCTTTATCCGCCACTTCTCGGTACACCGCCCCGGGAAGCCGCAGCCGTACACGCTCCACCACCGGCAATCCGGCGGTCCGGGAAGAAACGTAGAGCCGTGAGATATGTTCAGTATAAAAGTTCGAACAATTCATGCCCCGTCCCCTGCAGCCGCGAGAGATTACCGATTGTCCGGCGCAGCTGTTCTTCCGACTTCCAGCGGAAACGGAGCGTAAAATCTTCACCTTCGAAATTCAGCGGAGGGATGCATTCGATACCCGTCCCCCTAAGATAGTTCCCGCGGTATTCTTCGAGCCGCTGCTCCATCCGCGTCAGCTGCGGATACCGTCTGTGCTTCAGCTGTTCGAAGGGCGTCGGTGACGTAAGCAGCGTATCGGCTAAAGCGGCGATGTCCGCCCCGCCCAGCCCGTCCCGCTTCGCCGTCTCCGTCAGCATCAGCAAAAACTGCCGCCGGGACGAGAAACTCAAGGCACGCAGAATCGGAAGCAGGAGAGTAAATGCCGGTCCCGGTACATCCGCGACACGTTCCCCCGTTTTTATATCAATAAGCCCGGAATCCACGGCCTTCCGAATATGCCGCGGCAGTTTGATAAATATTTCGGTCCGTGGAATAAAAGACCCGTCGGTTTGTACACGTGAAAGCAGGTCCTCCCCGGGGATAATTTCCGGAAAGTTACGGATACATGCAAGGATATCCGCCTTCTCCTCCCACGTGTACCGGTCCGCCCTGTTTTCCAAAATTAGGGCCAGCCTGAGTCCTCCTTCCGGGCCCCCTTCGATGGAGACACAGGCGAGCGTGTCGGCACCTTCCCGAACCGCCGTTTTCAGGACATGGAAGCCCCAGACAAGATAATTATCCATAACCGGCAGGGGAGGAATGCACCCGGTATGGAATAATTCGGCCGAAACAGGGGAGGACGCGAAAAAAATGTTGAAATTTGTCCTCAGCTCTTGTAATTTCTCCACTTTTTCACGATACATAAGGGTAGAGTAACTGATTTGTTGACGCTGTTACAAGGGCGGGTTATACTTTATACGAGGAGCGGTCATGAAAAAAATAGTAGGATTATTTATTATAGCTGTATTACTGCTGAGCCTTTCCTTCTGTGCGTCTGCCCCGGAAGAAGAACCGGAAGAGATTGCAAAGGTAACCGAAGAACCGAAAGAGGAACCGGTCGAAGAACCGAAGGAAGAGCCCAAAGAGGAACCGGTCGAAGAACCGAAACCTGAACCTGTTTCGGAAAAAGATATTCAGCTTGCAAAAGACGCCCTCGAACGGGCGGAAGCCGCGGACGCAAAAATTTACGCGACAAATCTCTACGCGGAGGCAAACAACTCTTACAACGAGGCAATGGACCTCCTCGAATCGGACCCCGACAAGGCGAGGGAACTTCTTGCCGCGGCGGCAGACAAGGCGAATGAGGCCTTCGACACCGCCGTGTACGCCCTTTTCGATAACTATACCCTGAAATTTAAACAGTACGAACGCCGGCTGAAGGACATCGAGGCCGATAAATTCAGACCGGAAGAAACAAACGACCTGTACGAAAAGGTGGAAAAGGCGATTACCCTTTTCCAGAACGAAAATTTCGCCGTAGCAAAGCAAACCGCCGACGAACTGCTTTTGGAATTGAAAAATTTTTACGAAAACCTGGACGAAGAAATCCGCTGGGCCAATATCCTCAAACGGGACACTGAGATGTATTTGGACGAAGCAGAGGAAGTACAGGCCTATATTTGGGCGCCTGAAAAACTTGAGGACTCTGTTACCATGTATACCTTCGGACTGGAAGCCTTCCGCCGGTACCGGCTGGATGAAAGCATCGATTATCTCGCGGAAGCCAAAGGATTCGGCCTTCAAGCGGTACGGCTCTCCCCTCAGAGAAAAGAGGAATACCGGACCGAAGCCCTCCGGAAAGAAATAGAAGAGGACATTAAAGAAGCTTCGGAAATGACAATTATGAGCGAAGACGGCACCATCATCGAACCGGAACCAAAGGAAAATAATACTCCCGGGGAAAAACAACAATCCTTTAAACTTCCGGCAGACGAAAAGACCGCGGTCCTCGGGGATGTAAGCAGCCGGACGCTCCTTGAACAGGCCCGGGAGCTGTACGCCCTCGGAGTTGCCGAAAAGGAAAAAGGCAGCTACACGAAGGCCAACGAATATTTCCGGGAAGCCGGCAGGCTGCTCCACGAATATAAATCGATGTCCGTAGGGCAAACAAAGGTGGTGGAAGTGTATGAAAAGCATACCCTTTGGTTCATTGCCGATCAGGAGTGGAACAATTCCTTTTTCTGGCCCCTCATCTGGGAATATAACCAGGAGACGATAAACGATCCCGATCTTATTTACCCGGGAGAGACAATATTCATTCCGGCCAGGTGAGATGACACATCATATCGGAGCCGGCTCACCCTAGTTGCGTTGCACCCTCCTCCAGCCGCCGATTGAAGATTTCTACTTCACGCCCCATCGGGCTTCCGCCCTGGGGCTTGAGGCGGCGGCGAGCATTCTGCGGCGGCGGGGGCACCGCGTAACCGTTTTCAATTTTCCAACAAAAAACAAAAAATCACGAATACCGCTTCCCGACCCGTTGTCCTACTTGAGGCCGTTTATCACGCGCAATGAAACCGGCCCAGTTTCATTTTTTCACTCCTTTAACCGTTTCGGTCCGAGTGCCGCCGACTGCGCGGAAGCAGTTGCCTCCTCCCGGCCGGACGCCGTGTTTCTCTCGGTTATGGCATTCTGCTACAGCCGCCCGGCAATGGAACTGGCAGAAACGCTGCAACACCGCCTCGGCAGCGGGGGGAATAGGGTACCGATTATTGCCTGCGGCGCGGGAGCGTCCGTGTACCCCGGCTATTTCCTCGATTCCGGGACAGTCGACGCGGTCCTGCCGGGAGAAGCCGAAGCGGGTCTCGGCCCCCTGCTTGATGTCCTTGAATCGGGAGCTTACCCGAACTCCCGGACAGAGCATTCCTTCGGTATGCCCTGCATTCCCCCGCCGGAGGGGGACCTGGAATTCCCCCTTACCGTTACGGGGAGGACAAAGAAACGGGTTTTTCTCGCTGCCTCCGCTACCAGAGGGTGCGAAAAATCCTGTTCCTTCTGCTCGGTACGCCTCCACCACGGCAAAGGGCAGCGGAAGGTCCCCCTTCGAAGGGCCTCGGAGGAAATCCGCCGGATAAAGAATCTGCTTGCCGGTACGGCCGGCCGGGATTTGCCGGTAAGTATTAACTTTGAAGATGACAATCTTTTCAGTAAACCGGAGTATGCCTTTGAGCTGATCCGGCTTTTTAAGAACGAATTCCCCAATTCCTCGTTTACCTCGGAAAACGGACTTGATTATCTCTGCTTGGACGAGGACATCATCAACGGAATGCTCGAAGCAGGGTTCTTCAGGTTTAACTTGTCCCTCGGCGCGCTGAAGCCCGCGGCCCTTAAGGAAAACAACCGGCACGGGGACCCGAAGCGGTTAGAGACGATTGTACGGCTGCTGCGGCGGAAAGGAATTACTCCCGCCGTTTTTTTTATCTGCGGGCTGAAGAAGGACACTCCGGAAACGGCGGTAGAAACACTGTTGTTTCTCCACAGGCTAAAAGTGAAAACCGGAATATCCCTTTTTTATCCCGTGCCGGGTCTAACGCCCCTTGCCGCGGAGGAAGACATTACAGGGATGAAAGGGTTCCACCCGCAGCTGACCGCGGGCTCTTCGGCGTATCCCTGGAACGAAAGCCTTCGTACCGATCAGTTGATTACCGCCTTCCGGCTTGCCCGCTTTAATAATCTGCTGTTGGCAGGGACGAAGGAGGAAGCGGAAACCATAAGCTGGAAGGATGTTCCCGGCCTCGACCCGCGAATGGTTAAGCTGTATTTTACAAACTTGACAAGTATATAACCCTAACGTAGGATTAATCAAATTGAAGGAGAAGTACATGAAGCAGGAGAATTACACCCTGGCGATAATAGGCTGCGGAACGGTGGGGGGTGCAGCCGCCGCACGGCTGGTGCGTGACGGCGGCCTCTACAAAGAGCGGACCGGAGTTTCTATCAGCCTAAAATATATTATCGATCTCGATTTCACCCATGCAAAACAGCTCGGTCTTCCGGAAAGCCTGTTCGAGAAAGACCTGGACAAGGCATTGGATGATGAAACTGTCTCGGTAGTGGTCGAGCTTGTGGGAGGAACAACCATTGCAAAAGACATTACCATAAAGGCCCTCTCCGCGGGAAAACACGTGGTAACCGCGAACAAGGCCCTCCTTGCCCACCACGGTACGGAGCTGTTTGCCCTTGCACGGAAAAACGGCGTCAGTTTGGCATTTGAAGCCAGCTGCGGAGGAGGAATACCCATTGTCCGGGCGCTGTACGACGGGCTGCTTGCCAACAGGATCGATGCTATCTACGGCATCGTAAACGGGACCTGCAACTATATCCTTACCGCCATGACCCAGCGGGGACAGACGTATACCGAAGCATTAGACGAGGCCCAGCGGGACGGTCTGGCGGAAGCAGATCCGACCCTGGATGTTTCCGGAATGGACAGCGCCCATAAACTGACCCTCCTCGGTTCACTTGCCTTCGGCAAACGTGTCGGTCTCGAATCGATACCCGTAGAGGGAATCGATTCGCTCGATTTAATGGATGTCAATTTCGGCAGGGAACTGGGGTATATCATAAAGCTGCTGGCAGTCGCGCAGCGTACCGACACGGGAATTTCCTGCCGGGTCAGGCCCGCTTTTATCGGCAGCGATCATCCCCTTGCCTGGATTTCCGGACCGTTCAATGCCGTCAGCGTCTACGGCCATACGGTGGGCCACACCATGTATTACGGACGGGGCGCCGGCGGCAGCCCCACCGCGTCGGCCGTAATTTCCGATGTTCTGTCCATATGTCTGAATACCTATCCCGCTTCCTACGGCGAACTTCAGCTGTGGCCGGACCAAACGGGGCCGGCTTCGGTTACACCGATGTCCGAACTGGAGGGGAGATATTATATCCGGCTGATGGTGGAAGACAAGCCGGGAGTATTCGCGAAAATCGCGGCCGTGTTCGCGGAACATAACATCAGCATTTCATCCGTTCTGCAGAAAGAACCCCCGGGGCCCGAAAACGAACCGTCGGTGGTCCCTATCGTCATCATTACCCATACCGCCCTGGAAGGAAATGTGCGGAAAGCCCTAAAACAGCTTGAATCCTTCGAATCCCTAACCAACCAAGCCGTCTGCATCAGTATTGTAGACGAATACAAAGAGGACATATAAATGGAAATTATCAAGTATACCGTTCAGCCGGACATTCCGGACAATTTAAAACCGCTGAAAGAACTCGCGAACAACCTGTGGCTGAGCTGGAATTTCGATGCCGTATCGCTGTTTATGCGCCTGGACTACGATGCCTGGGTAAAGGCGCGGCAGAACCCGGTGAAAACACTGGGCTTTACGCCCCAGGAGCGGCTGGAGGAGCTTTCCAAGGACGATTCTTTTCTTACCGCCTTAAATCTTGTGTATGATAAATACAAGGCGTATAAAAACGGCGACACCTGGTATACCGGCAGCCGGGACCGGGCCGTCTGCTACTTTTCCATGGAGTACGGGCTGGATTTGAGCCTTCCGATTTACAGCGGGGGGCTGGGGATTCTCTCCGGAGACCACATGAAATCATCATCCGATTTGGGTATACCCCTTATCGGAATCGGTCTCCTTTACCGGCAGGGATACTTTACCCAGTATCTGAACGCCGACGGTTATCAGCAGGAATCATATCCGGAAAACGACTGGTACAATATGCCGGTACAGCAGTGTTTGGACGAAAACGGTAAACCCCTCTCCATCTCCGTTACCATGGCAGGCAGTGTCATTACCGCCGACATCTGGGAGGTGAAGGTGGGCAGAAACAGCCTCTATCTGCTGGATACAAATATCGATGAAAACACTGCCGAAAACCGTCTGATAACAGCGGCCCTCTACGGCGGCGATAAAGAGACCCGGATGAAACAGGAAATTCTCCTTGGCATCGGGGGCCTCTACGCCGTAAAAGCATTAGGCTACACACCTGCCGTAGTGCATATGAACGAAGGACATTCCGCTTTTCTCGCCCTGGAACGGGTCCGAGAACTGATGAAGGAAAAGGGGCTTTCCTTTGAAGAAGGGCTGCAGGCTACCTGGCCGACTTCCGTTTTTACCACCCATACTCCCGTCCCGGCGGGGAACGAGCGGTTTCCTTCCCACTTAATGGAGAAATATTTTCACGGAATGGCGGGGGAACTGGGACTGAGCTGGAACGATTTCCTGGCGTTAGGGAAGGAAAATCCGGGAGACCCGAACGAAGATTTCTGCATGACCATTCTCGCCCTCCGGCTGTCCGCCTACAGCAACGGCGTCAGCAAACTGCACGGCGAAGTTTCCCGTAACATGTGGCGGAACCTGTGGCCCGATCTGCCGGCCGATGAAATACCCATCAAACACATAACCAACGGTGTTCACCCCAGGACTTGGCTTTTCCATGATCTAACAGATCTCTTAGACAGGTATTTCGGTCCCCGGTTTTACGATGAGCCGACAAATTTGGAAGTTTGGGAGCGGATGGACAGAATATCCAACGAAGAATTGTGGCGGACCCACGAACGGCGCAGGGAACGGCTTGTCGCCTTTACCAGGACAAGAATGCGGCGGCAGCTGGCGCGGCGGGGGGGTACAGAGGCCCAGATAGCCCAGGCCGATGAGGCCCTCTCACCCTACGCCCTGACAATCAGCTTTGCCCGGCGCTTTGCTACATACAAACGGGCAACCCTTCTGTTCCGCGACCCGGACAGGCTGATGCGGCTGCTGACGGACAAGGACAGACCCATTCAGCTTATATTTGCAGGAAAAGCGCATCCCCATGACATCCCCGGCAAAGAACTGATTAAATCCATCGTCCACTTTGCAAGCAACCCCGAAGTGCGGAATAGAATTGTATTTCTGGAAAATTACGATATGAACATCGCGAGCCACCTTACTTCGGGTAGTGACCTTTGGCTTAATACCCCCCGGCGCCCCCTGGAAGCAAGCGGAACAAGCGGAATGAAAGCGGCAATAAACGGCGTTTTGAATGTTTCGGTCCTCGACGGATGGTGGGCCGAGGCGTACAAACCGGGCATCGGATGGTCCATCGGAAACGGGGAAAGTTACGAGAACGAGGAACTGCAGGACGAAATCGAGAGCAAAGCCCTGTACGATTTGCTGGAGCGGGAAATTATTCCGGCATTTTACAGCCGGGGGCGGGACAACCTGCCCCGGGAATGGATTGCAAAAATGAAGGAAAGCATTCAGTACGTAGGGAAACATTTCTGCTCCCAGCGGATGCTTCTCGAATATTCAACCCGCTTTTATCTCCCGGCTATGGAAAACTATCACGGCTTTATTGACGGGAACTACCAAAAGGCAAAGGATTTGGCACAGTATATGTCGAAAATAAAGAAAGGCTGGAAAAATATATCCGTAAGCAATATCTGCTGTTCCTCCCCCCCGGTGTTAAAGGTGGGTCAGGACCTCCTTGTAACCGCCGACGTTCATCTCGGCAGTCTTACCCCCGAAGACGTAACGGTCGAACTCTATTACGGCCACCTGACCAGCAAGGAGGAGTTCGAAAACCCCCAGCGGGCGGAAATGCAGCCGGAGAAGCCGGAGAAAGCTGCGGGGACCACAATTCCCTACAGGATCGAAGTGCCCTGCACGCTCACCGGCCAGCAGGGTTACGCGGTCCGGGTCATTCCGAAACATCAGCATTTAGCCCATCCGTTCCTGCCGGGACTGATTAAATGGGCGTAAAGCAGCCGGGCGTATGAAATTTCCTGTATTTGATCACTACGTAACAGGGACAGCCGTTCCTGTATCGGCGCTGCGGAGCAACGAAAGCCGCGGAATCGGAGAATTTGCCGACCTTGTTCCTTTCGGAAGCCTCTGCAAGAAGTGCGGAATTGAGGTAATCCAAATTCTTCCCGTCAATGATACCGGGTTTCAGGTGTCTCCATACTCCGCGGTAAGCGCATTCGCCCTCCACCCGGTGTATCTCCGCCTGCAGGTCCTTCCGGGCAGTACGGCGGTACAAGAAGG
>CAYTSI010000118.1:7436-9456 GCA_964440465.1 uncultured Spirochaetales bacterium | reverse complement strand
CGGCGGCCACATTGAACACCAAATAGCCGCCCTTTTAAGACTCCAGTGCATTTAGAACATAATTTTCAAACTCTGTGCCTTTAACTGCATTGACCAATTTCCCGTCCAGGGTAACGAGATTTGCATCGTTATGCCGTGCCAGAAGAATCAGATACAAATCGGTGACCTGTCTGTGGCCGTGTAGCAGCGAAATGGGGTATTCCTCTTGATCGGAAAAATCAATGTTGTTCGGCAGAAAAAAATGGGTTTTTCTTTCCGTATATTTTTTTAAGAGGGAAACCGCCACAATAGGTGTTACCGCGTCTTCGATGATTTTCGGATTACTGGAAATCCGGACAAAGGCCGTCTGGGTTATCGGGCAGGTCGACCAGCCTTCGGCATGGTTGGCATGAAACCATTGCTTGGCGAGGTTATGGTGGACATGGTTCGGCCATGCCAGGGCTATCAGAAAATTAACGTCAAGAAGGCTTTTACGGTCATTCGT
Organism: uncultured Spirochaetales bacterium; assembly: GCA_964440465.1. GTDB lineage: Bacteria > Spirochaetota > Spirochaetia > SPDA01 > CAZSGZ01 > CAZSGZ01. The sequence goes on along the minus strand of CAYTSI010000118.1, from coordinate 8,972 downwards.
CATCGTCTTTTTTCACGTCTTCCAGGGTTATTGGTTTCGCGTTTTCACTGACATGGAAAACGGGTATATCGTTTTCGTACAGTACCTGCTCCGCTCCTTTAAGGCTTTTTCGAATCAGTTCGGTAACAACTTCTCCGATGGATGCGTTCGTGTTTTGTGATATATGTTTGACCGCGATAAAAACATCGTCGGCTAAATTAAGGGTTGTTCTCATCAATACTCCTTAAAACGAGAATAGCATCAATGCATCATGATGTCAAGATGCGATTTTGTGTTCTTGTTGCGGGTTATTCTACTATAAACGTTAAATTAGCTGAAGGCAGTAACGTTGTACCCTAAATATTTTTCAAAAGCTTCAATCATCGGCTCCATTACTTTTCCTTCCGTGAGGCTGACGTGATGACGGTGTCCTAAATATCCTAACGTTTGAAGGATATCCTGCAAACCGTTAATTTTAAGGACCCCGGCAACACCGAAAAAATCGGCGGGGATTGTGTCTTCCGTAATCTCACCTTCTCCGAGGTAAAAATTCATATTACCTTTTTCAGTCATCAGTCCTCCATTCCGTCATCCGCCACTATTGACAGTATCTCAGATTCTGCGTTATTCGCTTTTTCTATAATCTGCTATGTGTCGGACATTGTTGCTTAGCGGTTGAAGGCTTTTCATGTAAGGTATTATACTATGCATGTGATACGTTTAATGGATGTAAAAGAAATTCTCGGAAAGCACCGGGATGATTTTCTTTATGCGTATGTGTTTGGTTCGGTTGCGCGGGGAGATCAGGATGAACACAGCGATGTGGATATTCTTCTAGTCCGTGATACCCAGCTGCCTTTCTTTGATAGACTGAGAGAGGTATTTGATCTTTACCGCGATCTCGGTAAAGCAGATTTACTCATCTACACTGAGGGAGAATTAGAATCGGTGCTAAAAGAATACGGGCGCTATTTCATTAAAGATATCGTTAGGAATGGAGTGAAAATTGAAGGCAAACAGAGAAGAAGCCCTGCGGTGGTTAATGCAGGCGGAAAATGATTATAAGTATGCTGCTCTCGGATTAAAGGAAGGGTTTTACGCGCAGGTCTGTTTTCAATGTCAGCAAATCTGTGAGAAAGCGCTTAAATCTATCCACTACGGTGCTTTAAAAAAACGGGTGGTCTTCGGACATTCATTGGTGGAACTTTCGAGAGAGCTGGATTTCGATCAGGATTTGATTGAAGATTTATCCGTTATCGATCAATACTACATTCCTACACGGTACCCTAACGGGCTGCCCGGAGCGGTCCCTTATGAAGTCTATACCGAAAGTCAGGCCAGCCATGCAATTCAAGTATGTGAGACGGTTTTAGAGTACGCAAGAGGAAAACTCCCCGATTGATTATTCGGAATCTGCGTCTGTTTTTTACCAACACCCGTTAAATGCAGCGAACGCATCGGCCATGGCCAGAATGTTTTCCGGAGGGACATCAGCTTGGATATTGTGCACCGCGGCGAAAACGAAGCCGCCGTTTTTCGAAAGGACCTCTAATTGAT
>CAYTSI010000118.1:0-7336 GCA_964440465.1 uncultured Spirochaetales bacterium | reverse complement strand
GTCATCCGGAGAGCCGCCGCAGAGGGACCGCTGAGTATCGACGCCGCCGACCCAAAAAGCAATACCCGCTCCACTTTTCTAAGGCTAGAGCACGAACTCAAGGTAATTATCGGGATGTATGATTTTTGTTTCACTCTGGGGGTACGCCTGGGTGAACGGGGAAAAATGCGCTTTTGTTTTCTTTGAATTCCATTTAAATTCAAAAGCATGCAGAATTCCCGCGTATTCTTCTATATAGTCGATCTCCTGTTTACCGTAAGTCCTCCAGAAGTATGTGTTACACCACAGTTCTCTGTACGCGTTCCCCTTTCTGCGTTCACTGACGAGAAAATTCTCCCAGAGCTGACCGGTATCGTTACGCAATTCCGGCGGGTTGAAATTTTTTATTACCGCGTTTCTGATCCCGTTATCATAGAAATAGATTTTTCTCGACTTTTTTATCTCGTTTCGTAAATTTCTGCTGAAAGCGGGAAGCCGGAATATAACAAAAGCCTTTTCAAGGAGGTCCATATACCGTTCTATCGTTTCGTTGTCCAAGCCTGTCGTCTGCCCAAGTTCATTGTACGAAACCTGGTTTCCTATTTGAAAGGCCAACGCTTGAATCAACTTTTCCAGCGCATCCGGCTTTTTTACATTTTCCAGTATCAGTATATCCTTGTAGAGATAACTTCCGGTAAGAAGGGGTAGTATTTCTTTTTCTTCTCCCGGTTTTGTTACAACCTCAGGGTAAAACCCGTATACGAGGCGATGGTGAAGCAATCGTGATTCTTCCATCTCTCCAAAGTGGTTGTGCAATTCGCCGATTGAAAGCGGGTACAATTTATATTCATATTTTCTGCCCGTCAGCGGCTCATTCAGAAAGGATGCCAGTTCGAAGGAGGAAGATCCCGAGGCAACCACCTGAATCTCCGGGGCATTATCGGTTATCAGTTTGATACCGATTCCAATATCCTGAATTCGTTGTGCTTCATCGATAAAGATAACTTTTTTGTTACCGATAAATGTCAGCAGTTTTGTTGATGTTGTATTCGTAAATAGTTGACGGACATCCGCTTCGTCGCCGTTAAGCCATAAATAGGGCTTGTTTATTTTTTCAGCGAGTTCCCGTAATAAAGTTGTCTTACCCGTTTGCCGGGGACCAAGTACAACAATAGCTTTTTTTCTATCAATCGTGGAATCATATCTAACCTTAATATTTAAAAAAATATTGCGGATACAACCGCACTATTCATTATAATTTTGCGGTTTATATTTGTCAATGATGATAGGATAGACAACCGTTTTTATAAAACTTTACTGTGATAATCGCAACGCTTTCGCGTAAATTACGTAAAAATCACGAAACAGTTGCAATATTTGCGCATATCTTGTATAATCTACCTATGCGCATATATAAGAGGATACTTGATATTACTTCCGAAGCTCAAAAAAAATCAATTTTCCTCTTCGGACCGAGGCAGACAGGGAAGACCTTTTTGCTAAACCGCCTTTTCCCGACATCTCCTCTCTATAGTCTTTTGAAAGCCGATGAATTCCTCCGAATAAGTCAGAAACCGAATGTTATACGAGAAGAATTAGCAGCTGTACAAGAATCAATTTCGGACAAGCCCGTTATCATTGATGAAATTCAGAAACTTCCCCTGCTGCTTGATGAGGTCCATTATATGATCGAAAGTTTTGGAATAAACTTTATCCTGACAGGCAGCAGTCCCCGTAAATTAAAACAAGGGTCGGCCAACCTGCTCGGCGGCAGGGCCAGGACACGCCATCTTTTTCCTCTCGTTTCCCGGGAAGTGCCGGAATTCGACATTGTGCGGGCTTGCAATTATGGGATGCTCCCATCCATTTATCAATCCGATGAACCGATAGAAGATTTGAGGTCTTACTGCGGGAATTATTTACAGGAAGAGATACAGGCCGAAGGATTAGTAAGAGGAATTGAAAATTTCTCCCGCTTTTTGGAAACCGCGTCACTCGTAAATGGAGAAATAGTAAATATGGAAGGGTTGTCGAGCGATACGGGGATCCCTTCGAATACTCTCCGAGAGTACTTTTCGATATTGGAGGATACGCTTATCGGATCGATGCTGAAACCCTTTAAAAAAGCGGTTCACAGAAAAGCGATAAGCAGAGCAAAGTTTTATTTTTTTGATGTCGGGGTAAGTAACGTCTTGGCAAAAAGGGGATTGGTACAACCAAAATCGGAACTTTTCGGCAAGGCATTCGAGCATTTTATCCATAATGAAATACGAGCTTGTTTGAGCTACAAACGTGATGATCGTACTCTTAGTTTCTGGCGTGACAGATACGATAACGAGGTTGATTTTATTATTGGAGATGAAACTGCCATAGAAGTAAAAGCTTCCCGTCTCATCGGGGGGAAACATCTGAAAGGGCTGCGTCTTGTGTCCGAAGAAATTCCTTTTAAAAATAAAATAATAGTTTCCTTCGATCCCCATCCCCGCCTCATCGATGATATTCTTGTGCTTCCGTATGAGGATTTTTTTGACCGCCTATGGGAAGGTGTATTATAAAAAGCCCTGCTGCGCCATATCAATTATAAAAAAAAATGATATCGTAGGCGCGGTATACGGTTTTTCGGGCCGTTTGGAGTGGAGAGAGTATGGAAAAAGAAATAAAATTGACCTTGTATGTCGGGGGAGCAGCAGCTTGTGCGCAAAATGCTGGTAACAAAAATGCGCGGAGTGGGATACCGGAGCGGTTATGTGCAGTTTGCCGTTACCTCCCGGGGACTCCGGGTATTCCCGAAGATCACGGTGCGGAGCGGAAGCAGCGGGTTGAAAAACTGCTTAACATTCTCAAAATGAGGGGATGCCGTCACAGCAAAGATATATTCCAATACGAGATAGAAACCGGGGGTCTTGCTCTCGGCAAAAAGTTTGAACTCTGATAATGTAGCCGCTAACCGTGAAGTATTAATCGAAGCGAAACAGTTCTTCGAGGTCGATGCCGAACCCCTGCAGGACCGCGCTCTCGGCCGTGCCTGTGCCTTCGAGGATACACGGTTCCTCCGGATACCTGCCGTTCTCGCCTAAGACATATATGTGAATGTATCTGTTACCCGGGTCGACAATCCAGTATTCCGTCACTTTGTGTTTTTCATAGAGTTTGAATTTTTCATCGAAATCTTTCTTCGATGTATACGGAGAAATAATTTCAATAATCCAGTCCGGCGCGCCGGTACAGCCAGCTTCGGTCAGCTTTGTTGTATCGCAGATAACAGATATGTCCGGCTGCACCACGGAGGTAACATCATCTTCATTTTCCTCACCGAGGGCCGGAAGTAACACGTCAAACGGCGCTGCGTAGGCTGTACAAGGGCTGTTGCGTAAAAATTGTCTTATTTTTGTAAATATCACTGCCGACACTTCCTGGTGGACCCTCTTCGGCGCGGGGCTCATGTCGAAGGGGACCCCGTCCATTAACTCCCAGCGTTCATCCCGGGGCCAGGTTTTGTAATCCCCGTAGGTGTAGGGCCTTTCTGTCTTGTCTTCTTTTTTTATCGGATCGGCCATCTTTTTCACACCTCCATTATACTTTATTTGCCGCTAGCCGTGAAGTACTAATAAACTCTACACTTGACTATACAGTAAAAGTGTATATACTGCAAGTATGAAGAAGGTAAACGCGTTAAAAATTCGAAATCAGTTCGGTGAAGTTCTCGACATGCTTGAAAAAGAGGGGGAACCGATCCTCATCGAGAAGAAAAAAGAGGTTAGGGCGGTGCTGATATCGTATGAGGATTTTCAGACACGCTTTATCGATAAACAGGCGGAAGAGGAGAAACAGAAGTTTTTTAACCAAATCCGTTCTCACGCGGCGCCGTCGGTAACGGGTGAAACACCCTTGTCGACGCTTCGAAGGTTTAGGGGCTACGACGAGTGAAATACGTAATCGACCCCTCCGTTGCAATACGCTGGTTTATCAGGGACATCTTTCACCCCCATGCCGACGAAGTCCTTCGGCGGCTGATTCAAAACCCCGAGCAGTTTGCCGTACCGGAGCTTTTTTTGTACGAAATGCTGGCCCTGCTGTACCGGCACCACCCCCGGGCAGGCGAGGTGTTCGCGTCCGATGTGGACAGGCTTCTCCGCGGCGGCGTACTCCGCTATCCGATGACCGAACACATCTACGGACGCGCGCGGAGGTTTATCGCCGCGGGGCTGTCGGGGTTCGACGCGGTCTACCCCGCCTTAGCGGAAGAAATCGGCGGCTGGTGGCTTACCTTTGACGCGAAGGCGCACCGGCGTATCGAGGAAGAACATGTGTCCATCGACCTCGCGGCCAGGCCCTTCCAGCCCTCCGCGTAATTAATTATTGGCCGCGTAGCGGGTATCCGCGTGCGCTTTACTCCTATCTTGATACCCATAAGGCGCTTTTATCCGCTGCTTCAATCCACATACTGTCCGACAACCGAATATACCGCCTTTATCAACTCTACCCTGGTGTGGATGCCTATTTTCGCGTAGGCGTTGTACAGGTGGGATTTTACCGTATTCTCGTTTATATCCAATTCGGCGGCTATCTGTTTGTTTCCGAGCCCCTGTACTACCAGGGTTAGTATCTCCCTTTCCCTTTCGGTAAACTCATAGGTATCAAGGAATATGTTGATATCTATCGGATCGTCCGAAGACGGTTTTTTTTCCATCATAAATCGAATCAGAAACCAGAGAAATACCATGTTCCAAATGCCGTATGCCAGGTTGGTAAAAGATAGAGGTACCGGGCGAAATACCCGCTCGCTGGTGATGGGGAAAAGTGTGTATACCGCAAGGTAAATAATATATATAGGCCCGGCAACGAGAAAAAGGCGATTTGTCGATTTCATTGGAGGTTTCATCTTTCTGTGCATGCACAGGGCCATAACCAGGACTTATCCGGGCAGGGCGGAAAAAGAGAGAAGAAAAAAGACCGATTCGATAATCAGATAACCTGTAAGCATTTCCTGGAGAAAATATACCCCAAGCAGGCAAAAAAAAACAGACCGATGATCGAAACCACCGGTCTGAAGGTTTTTTTTATTGTTTTTTTTTAGTCCTCCGGAATCTCTGTTCCCATTACGGTTGAACTCAACCACTCGCCCGCCGGTGTCCGGGAGGCGATCATAAGCCTCCTGTACATGGCGTAATCCTCTTCCTCGGTATCTTCGGTATACAGGATGTAGGTAGTATCATCGGCGGCTATCATGTGTGAACTATCATCCCAGCTATACATAGGCGGGTCCGGTTCTTCCAGGGTCCAGGCGCCGCCGGAATGCCGGGCAAGTTTTACCAACAATCGTGCGGTATCATCGCAGTCCACCAGGTAGGCCACCTGCAGATTTCCGGAAGAGTCGGTCACAGCTTTGGGAGAGTACCCTGAGCCTTCGGTATCATCACTCCAGTCGGTACCGCCATTGGTGGAAAAGAGATACCTTAACCGGTAAAGAAGATATGAATTGTTCCGTCGGGACCTATTATGATATCATTTTGAACGGTATCGGTGACGGATGTTGAAATACCCGTTGCATCGTTGATCGTTCCTCCGCCGGCTTCGACCGAAGCGTAATAGACCTTCCCCAGGGTAAAGGGGATAGGTTTACCCTCTCTTCCGAAGGTCAGATGGACCTTACCAGTACTATCCGTGGCGATAGAACTGTTTCTTCCGTAATCGATGTCCGCCCATCCGCTGTCAACGGTGGAAACCTGCTCCGATTCCCAGGCCCCCCCGGGTGCCTTGTAGGAATACATGGGCCGCAGATTATCCAAAAGCACGGTGTCGGTCTTATATCCCGAATGGCTCACGTGTATTCCGCCGTCGGCATTTCGCCACGCGTGCTCTATGGTTCTGGTTCTCCAGTACCGGTATACCGCGTGTATTGTACCATCCGGCGCGATGCCCAGGGCTTCGGCGTACACATCGTCGCCTTCGCCGTCACACACAATTTCAGTGTTCCATCCTGCAGCGGGGTCTCCATAGGCATAATAGATATAACTTACTCCCTGGCGTTCCTCGGTGGTGGTGTTAAACGAAAAGAGCAGGTGGACGGTTCCCGCTTCATCCACTACCCCGGCGTTTGTTTCGCCTACCTTGACTCCGGTGTACACCGGCGGACCGGCCAGGAAATCACAGCTCCCAAAAAACAGCAATCCTGTCAGCGTTAATGTAATAATGTATTTTTTCATACGAGCTTCCTCACATATAAACAATATCGCGCGTCTATGGCTGAATCAGTTAAGTGGGGGTAAACTTTGGTTGAGCTTCAGAATCATGAGAATATGTCCCTCCAAACAACCCACGATCGGAAAAAATCTGACAGTTATTTTAGGACGGAACGGTGCCTGCCTGCAAGGGTACAGAATCGATTCTTGACCGCCTTAGCGGGAAACACTATAGTTTGTTATGAGGAGAGTCGCGGAATGGCAAAGAAAGAAGCTGATATGCGTACAAAACGTGCGAATGAGCTGAAAAAGCTGATTGACGAGATTCCTGAAGAGGGCCTGCAGTTTCTCATTGACCAGGCGAACACCATCATCTACAACATGAAGGTCGATGAGGTAAACCGGGCGGCCGAACGGCTGCAGGCGAACAAAATGAAAAGCGCCAAGGCCAAGACTTCCGGAAAAGCCGGTGCCGATGAAAAACCCCTTGTTAAGGTCGATCAGGGATCGAGGGGCAGCAGCATGTTTTTAGTCATTAACAACACGCGGAAAATCATGGACCCGGATGAAGAAATGCTTCCTCTCGTTCGGATCGCCCACACGGCGAAGAGCAAAAAAGCCGGGAGGGAACAGCTTTACCGGTGGCTCGACCGGGAACGTGACGACGTTGTCATTGACGCGGGCCTCGACCCCGATCATCCTGCGATGGGCGAACTCTACGATTATTTGAAAAAACATTTCTCGCTCAAATCCTGATGAGCCAAGGGATTGTTACTTAATCAGGATGAACTCTACCCTCCTGTTTTTCCAGCGGTTTTCAAGATCGCTGTGAGGAACCACCGGATCCCGCCCGCCTAGTCCGGCCGTCGATAATCGTCCGGGGTTAACACCCAATTCTATGAGGGCATCACGGACCGATTCGGCCCTGGCCAAGGAGAGAGGCGCCAGTTCTTCCCGTTCCTCTTGCTCACCAGACTCCTCATCCTGCCAATTGACGCGGACAGCGTGACCTTCGATACGTACCGAATAGGAATCGTATTTCTTCAAGATCTCCGCTATCCGAGACAATATTTTGATATTTTTCTCAGCCTTCTGTACTTCTTCCGATACCAATTTAGGACTGTTCGGCGCGAAGGTAATATTGGATATCCGTATTTTCAATTTGCCGTCTTCCC
>CAYTSI010000117.1:4306-9495 GCA_964440465.1 uncultured Spirochaetales bacterium | reverse complement strand
ATGTAATCGTCCATCCCCGCCTGTCTGCATTGATCAACCGTTGCCGTCTCTATACTCGCGGACAATGCAATAATAGGGACCGTCCTGTTTTGCTCTCCGGCTTCCCCCGAACGGACCCGTTCCGCCGCTTCCATCCCCCCCATGCCGGGCATTTGCAGATCAAGAAGGACAATGTCGAATTGTTCTCTCCGCAGCGTATCCAAAACTTCAAAACCGTTCGAAACAAGTGCCGCCCGGATGTTCAGATTTTTCAGTATCCGTCCGGCAATTTTTCTGTTGATGGCATTATCGTCGGCAACCAAAAAGTTCAACCCTGTATGCCGGGGAACAGATGTTTCAGCTTCAAGAGGACCGTCTGTCTGTATCCCGCTGCTTCCGCCGGTACGCGCTTCCTCCCCGGCGGCAAGTTCCGCAGGCAGGGTAAAAGAGAAAACACTTCCCGCTCCGGGACTGCTTTCGAGAAAAATCTCTCCCCCCATAAGGGTAATCAACTCTTTGCTGATGGTAAGCCCTAAGCCGCTGCCGCCGTAGTTTCGGGTTGTCGACGAGTCCGCCTGAGAGAAGCTTTCGAAAATGATTTTCTGTTTGTCCTCCGCTATCCCGGTCCCGGTATCCCGCACTGAAATAACAAGGGGAATACAGTTTGTGCCGTTGCAGCCGGGGAACTTTTGTCCAACCCGGATCTCCAGCACTATTTCTCCCCGTTCCGTAAACTTTAACGCGTTCCCGAGTAAATTCATCACAACCTGCTGAATACGCAGCGGATCGAAGCGCAAAACCCGGGGCACCGCCGGGTCGATTACCGAGGACAATTTGATATTTTTTAAATGGGCGCTTCCTTGAAACAGGCGGATAAGGCCGCCGATAATCCCGCGGATGTCCGTGTCCTCCTTTTCAATCGCCAATTTTCCCGCCTCGATTTTGGAAAGGTCCAATATATTATTTAGAATTCCCAGCAGCACATCCGAGGACTCACGGATAGTCTCAATGTCTTCCATGGAGCTTTCATCGAGGTTTTCATGCTCTAAAAGGATCTCCACCATGCCTTTAATTGCCGTAATCGGCGTGCGGATATCATGGCTCATATTTGCCAGAAACCGTGATTTTGCCCGGTTTGCCGCGTCCGCCTTGTTTTTTTCCTCCCGCAAATCGGCAAAGGCCCGCTTTAACGATCCGGTCATGTTTTGAAAGTTCGAAATGAGATTTGAAATTTCCTCGGCCATGCTTTTCGGCCACTCCGGGCGCTCCATATGGTGGATTTTTTCCGGTAAATCGGTTGTTATTTTCTGCAGCGCTTTAATGGGTTTTACATACCGGGCCGCGATAACGCGGGAAAGAACGGCGGTAAGGAATATCAGCGCCATCAGAATAAGCAGCTTGTTCAGCGAACCCGCGTAAATCCGCTCCTGGTACGGGGCCACCGAGGCAAAACTGTACAGTTTCCACCCTTCCGCTTCGGCTATGCCGGTATCCAAAATGTGGATGGCGTCTTTCCAGCGTTCCATAACCGACGTATTTTCTTTGCTCGAAGGCAGCCAGCGGGTTATGCCCTCCTTCTGCTTCTGCTCTATTGCTTCGAGAAACCGATAATATTTTTCCGTGCTGTCTACCGTTTTCGCCAGAATCGATCCTTTTTCACAGGTGATAATAAAATCCACCCGCCGGTCCATTGAAAAATCCTGTAAGTAGGACTGTAATTGCCGTATGTACTTTCGTACGAAAACATTACCCGCATACGCGCCCTCCGGGCCGGAAAACGGGGCCCGTAGTATGATGCTCCGCTCCGTATCCGCTACCCGTATATCAAGTTTCGTATATATCTCTACCTCCGGGGAGGGGGACCGGGCCTCGATATCCTCTGCCGCTATCGGCAGGAGAGCGCCCTCCTCCCCCTCGCGGTTTGCATAGGCAAATACTTCACCCGGCCTGTCTACTACCCAAACTTCCAACACGTCCGGCCTGCCGGACAGCATTTGCTGTAAATTGCCGCTTATCGAGGCGGGTCCGTTCCGGGCCGACAAAGCATCTTCCACAATGTAGGAAAAGGAAGCTGCTTCCTGCTTACCGGCTTCCAGCCAGGTATTCACCAAGTGTGACGCCGACTGCACTTTTTCCTCTAAAAGGGTAGATAATTCTCTGTCAATTTCCCGCAGTTCCAGCCAGCCCGAGATAGCGGTAAAACTAAGAACCGGCAGCAGGACAAATCCGATGATCGTATTTGAAAGCACGTTGGTAAAACGCCAGCGGCCGTCCCAGAAATCAGCGTACAGGCGTACCGACCGTTTTCCCAGGAGCATTAGTACGAGCCTGGCAAGCAGGGCGTTGAGAATCCCGTTAACGGCCTGTTTCAGCATAATAAGGACCGAAGCAGTGTTGTCCATCCCCATAACGGCATGATAAAAGAGATACACCAGGGGCATTCCGAAAATAAACCAGTAAATAATATCAATATATACTAAATTGTCTTTTCTCCTTCGGAAAATAATGCCTACAAAGAGTGCTTCACAGGCAAAAATGATAATGGCATACGGATGGTTCCATAAAACATAGGTATAGGAAGCCGCGACCGCGCCTGCTATGCCACCGAAGAGGGGACCGTAGAGAGATATGATCAGCATGACAAAAAAGCTGCCGAATAGTAAATCGACATTGTAGAAGAGGGTAACTTTAAAAATATTTCCGGCAAACCCGAGGCCTATGAGGAGAAATAAAATAAGCCAATACAAGACCTTTTTCCGTTTCACAGTACGTGTACTGTAGTACGCATCCTGGTAAATGACAACAGTTACGATGCCGGAAAACGTATCCGGTAATGCAGCCCTTCAACCGCCGGAGACCTCTCGATTGAACCGTTTATCTGCTCCACTAAATTTTTTACAAGAAACAAACCGAGACCGTCCGCTTCGTCGCTTCTGTTGTTTTCCGGCAGACCGTCGCCGTTGTCTTTGTACTGAAGAACATACATAGCGTCTACTTCATTCAAGCGGAGCGTTATTTCAATGCGTCCCGGTCTCTTCTTTGTAAACGCGTGTTTTAAGGAGTTTGTAATTAATTCGTTTAAGATAAGCCCGCAGGGGATTGCAGTCTGTAGTTCTAGTTTAACATCCTCAATATCAACCCTTACGGAAACTTCAGTACTTTTTTGAAACACTAGTAACAATTCACGATATAATGATGTACAATAATCGCTGAAATCTATTTCGGTAAAAACACCGGACTGATACAGCTGATTATGAACCAGGGCCATTGAATAAATGCGGTTTTTTGAATCATCGAGCACTCCCTTAACATGTGTGTCCGCGACACTATCGGATTGTAAATTGAGGAGGCTTGAAATAATTTGTAAATTGTTCTTTACCCGGTGGTGAACTTCATTGAGTAACACTGCTTTTTCCTGCAATTCTTTTTCAATTTGGTCCCGGATCGCGTAATCCTCCGTTACGTCTCGAAAAACGAGCACTACACCTTTTATCGGTCCTTCGTCATCGAAAATTGGGGCAGCGCTGTCGGCAATCTGGTACTTTTCTCCACCCCTCGATATCAGCATCGTATGGTTCGCAAGCCCGACGATCAGGCCTTTCTCAAGTACCTTCGTAACGGGATTTTCGCATTCAATTCCTGTTTCGGCATCGACAATGTGAAATACTTTCTGCAATTCCGCGTTTTCCGCTTCTTCCTTCTTCCATCCCGTCAGGTCTTCCGCAACCGGGTTTATCATTTCAATTCTTCCTGTATTGTCCGTAACGATGACCCCGTCGCCTATTGAATGGAGTATTGTTGAAAGATGCCTCTCCCGATAACGAAGAGCAAAATACATTCTGCTGATACTCAACCCCATGGCCGAAATAAGGGCAACGGCCAAACTCTCCTCTAAATACGGCTGTATGCCGTATACTTCGAGAACGAAGGGGAGAGACAGGCTCCCGTTGAGAATACCAATAACAAACCATATCAGCGGTGATGTAAATAGTTGATATCCTGCCATTACTGCCGTAAACCAGAGGACAGCGACTAAAAGTGTGCTGTCGAGTGTTATCAGCAACCGCTTATATAAAAAACGCAAAAGAAAACAGAAAGGCAGGGAATATAATAGATTTCCTAAAAGGGCAACATAAAGGGGGACTTGGTGAAACCCAGCCAATGAAAGAAGTACAGGCAATACCAACGCGAGGGGCAGTCTCCGGATGAGGACAAATCCCATAAATCCAAACAGCCAGCGTACTTCTAGAAATAACTCGGTGTGGGGAATATTTATACTTAAGTATGCGGCGGCTGAACCGAGAATTCCGCATACGACCAACAGAAACAGGTCTTTTTTTAACAACCAGGTATATTGTACACTTCTGTGGCTTTCCATACATACAGTATAATTGCTTTCATTTTATCTGTCCCGTGTTTTTTTTCTGTCGAAAAAAAAGTCTTTGATTTTCTTTCCGTTTTCCGTACAATAGGGGCATGCTGCAGTTACGCCTTTTTCCGGACAAAAAAAAGAAAAAAAAGCTTTTAAAAAAGACATATTCCCACGCGAGGCGGCTGCAGGAAATTGTTTCTATCCTTGTGGCCTATCACCTTACCGAATATGTAAAGGTTTTACGCCTCGACAAGAGTATTACAATTCTGCAGAACATTGTGGCCCGGAAAAAAACACTCGCGGTAAGCCGGATGTCGGAATGGGAGCGGATCCGCCTCGCAATCGAGGAGCTCGGTCCCACGTTCATTAAATTCGGACAACTGTTAAGCAACCGCACCGACCTTCTGCCGGAAAAATTAATTATCGAACTTGTGAAACTGCAGGACCGGGTACCGCCGATTTCTGAAAAGGGGGTCCGGAAGGTCATTCAGCGTGAGTTTCATAAAAATGTGAATGATGTTTTCAGCAACTTTCAGATGAAACCGGTCGCCTCCGCTTCCATCGCGCAAGTACACCAAGCCGAGCTCGCGGACGGCAAAATGGTGGCGGTAAAAGTCCAGCGTCCGGGGATAGAACGTATTATCGACATCGACCTCGAGATATTAGCCGGACTTGCCGCGCGGGTAGAGCGGTATATTCCGGAGACCCGTTTTTTCAATATTTCCGGGCTGATCGAGGAGTTCCGGGTACAGCTGAAAATTGAACTCAACTTCCGCCGGGAACTGCTGCACCTCCAAAAATTCGACAATATTTTTAAAGGGAGACAGAATAAAATTTT
>CAYTSI010000117.1:0-4206 GCA_964440465.1 uncultured Spirochaetales bacterium | reverse complement strand
TTAGGTCTTGTAAACAGGGACGCCGCGAAAGTTACCAAGGCACTCTTGCAGATGACCAAACGGACCGGCCCTGTCAATATTGAAGAACTTGAGGTTCGTGTATATGACCTGCTCGAAGAGTACATTGACCTCTCCCTTGAAGATTTCGACATTGCCGCTTTATTTATTGATTTGATTACACTGATGCGTAACTACGGCCTGATTATTCCGTCGAACCTGCTTCTCATGTCCAAGGCGATTATCGCGGTCGAAGGGATCGGCCTGTACCTGTACCCGAAATTCAATTTAATCCGTCTATTCAAACCATTTTCACGGAAACTAATTACGGAACAATTTCAGCCCCGGCGCTTAGCGAATGAACTATACGAGGCAGGCCTCAACTACAAATCGCTGCTGCAGGATTTCCCCGTCGATCTCAGGAGCCTGATGAAACAGGCGAAAACCGGCAGGCTTACCATGTCCTTCCGCGTTGTCGGCCTGCGCGCTTTCAGACATACAATCGACCGAGTGGGATACCGGTTAATTTTCGGTATCGTTTTAGCGGCCCTGCTTATCAGTTCCTCCCTCATTATCCAGTCGAATACGCCGCCGAGAATCCACGGGATACCTGTAATCGGCCTCGCCGGCTTCGGTATTGCCGGTGTCTTAGGGATCGGATTTCTTATTTCTCTGCTTCTTTCGTTTATGAGAAGGTTAAAGTAAACCTTTTTTCCGCCGCCGGCGCAGCCGCAGTACTTCAGCGGCCAGGGGAAGGATGAGTTTCGGCAGAAAAAATTTCCGTTTCGGTTCCGCCCCGGTCATTATCTTTCCCCACTCGGCCATAAAAGCATCGCCTTTTTTGCCGCTCAAGGAGGCAAAGGCATCCAAAAAAACCGGCCGCTTTGCCGCCGCTGAAACCATTTTCGCCGACCACTTGAAATCCTTCCCGAAGGAGTTATTCCAGCGCTCCTGATAGCGGGACAGAAACGCGGCGGTGAAATTTTTCTGCTCGAAGGCCTCCGCCATGGTGTCCGCGGCCAGTTTTCCCGCGTCCATAGCGTACTGTATCCCTTCTCCCGTAAGAGGGTCGATATGTCCGGCCGCGTCTCCGACGATGAGGACCTGCTTCGCGTAGGTTTTCGGTTCTCCCCCCAGCCTAAGCGGTGCCGACTTCATATCTTCAATAACCGCGTCCGGCCCAATTGCCGAGCGGACCGGTTCGTACTCCCGCAGGATTTGTTGGTGAAGGGCCTTTAATTCGGACCGCTTCGCTTTTCCTCCGGGGATTACATAGCAGCAAAAGACAAGATCTCCGTCCGCCTCTTTGAAAAGCGCGGCATAGCCGGGCAGTAAATAGTCCGGGTAAAATACCATCCCGTCATTTTCAAACCTGTGGGTGCCTGCTTGTATATATACGCTCGAGCAGACCGCCGCTGCCGGCGTTTTCACAATACCTAAGGACCTGGCCAGCAAAGAAGAAGCTCCGTCGGCAACAACCAGCATCGTCGCGTGAATTTCTTCATTTTCATTGCCGATGACCTTCCAGAGCATCGATTTTTCATCGTAAAGAACATCGACAACGTGGTACAGATCATGAAAAACCGCTCCCTGTTGTACCGCTGCCTTGACGATTTTCTCATCGAGGATTTCCCGTTTCACCGAAAGGACAAGGGATGAACCGAGCTCTTTCTCCGAATTGCCGATGTAGCGGATCCCTGAAGGGCTTACAAGCCCGCCTAGTGCCGCCCATCTGCCCTTTTTTTCATCGAGAAGCTCCCGCAGTACACCCATCCCCCGTAAATGGTTCTGCGCCCCGATTGTAACGGCGTCACCGCAGACTTTCCGTCTCGGAAATTTCTCTTTGTCCAGAAGTACCGTTGAAAGACCGGCCCCTGAGGCATAATAGGCCGCCGCGCCCCCCGCGGGTCCGGCACCGACAACCGCGATATCGTATTGTTCCGTCATCATCCTACCCCCGCTTTATAGTATAGTATGCCCCTGTTTCCGGCGCAATGGAAAAAAAATAGTATTGACTATGTTTAAATACTCTTATACTATGCATATATATATTTTGTTTATTTTGTTTAAATAATGAAGATGATGATGAAAAAAATATCAATACTGCTGCTCCTTGTTTATTTTGCCGCCGGAAGCGCGGCAGGACAGGAAAAAGCATTTACCATCAGCACAGCGTATAGGAATTTACTCTCTAACACGGATAAAAGCGGTATGCTCGACAGGATACTGATTGAGGCGTTTCGACGTATCGGAATGAAAGCGGAAATTGTGTACACACCGACGGAAAAATCTCTCGTAGACGTAAATGCCGGCCTGCTCGACGCTGAAATTAATAGAATTGCCGGAATGGAACAGATTTTCCCGAACCTTGTTCAGGTCCCCGAGGCGAACATGACCATGCACTTTGTTGCCTTTTCGAATAACGATTTTGAAATTAACGGATGGGAAAGTATTCGGGACCTGCACATTGGTATCGTCAAGGGGTGGAAAATTTTGGAAAACAACACAAAAGAGTTTCCCAATGTCGTATATGTGCCCACTGAAAGGGAGCTCTTTCGAATGCTCCACAAAAACCGGATCGACATTGCGCTGTATTCAAAACTAACGGGGTACGCGCTGCTGCATGAATTGGGATACGTAAAGGTTCAACATCTCGAACCGCCCCTCGAAAGCAGAGAGATGTATTTGTATGTGCACAAGGACCACAGCGCCGTAACGGAGCGGATAGCAGCCGCCCTCCGGGAAATGAAAGAAGACGGTACGTACCGGGAAATTGTTGAAAAAACTACCGGAGCAGTTATGTATGTCGATCGCTAGAAAATTCACTATCTACACTTTTTTTCTAGTTTTTCTGTTATCCGCTGTTTTTACTCCGATAAAAATTATTTCTTCCTATCGCAGAGAAACACGGCGGATATCAGGAGAAATCCACCAGATTGAGCAGAGCCATCTTCCCTTTCTTGTCACGAGCCTCTGGCTAACCAACTATCAGCTGCTGCAGCAGCAGGTCAACAGCATAGCTGAATTTCCCTATATCGACAGGGTTGAAGTAATTGATGACGAAGGGACGGTGTTTATTGGTTCCGCCGTTCCTAATTCCGAAGATACGGCATCGAACTTAATTACACACCGGGAAGTCCTGACATACCGGTATAAAGAGGAACAGCTGAATCTCGGCAGCATGACGCTTTACATTAACGTAAGCCGGCTGAAGGCGGACGTTTTGGCAAACGAGATTTCTTTTCTGCTCTTTCAGTTTATCTCAGCAGTGCTTATTGCCGCCGCCATTTCGGTGTTGTTCCATGCTCTTGTTGGAAGACATTTGCACGGTTTTACCGAGTTTCTCAAAAACGATGACTCCTCCTCTCTTTCCACTCCATTTTCATTTTCACGGAAACGTTCCGGTAACGATGAGCTCGAATACCTGTCGCGTGCCGTTAATATAATGCGGGAAAAACTGCACAATCAATTTCATGAAAAAGAGCTGATGCTGCGGGAAGTCCATCACCGGATAAAAAACAACATGGCTTCCATCGAAGGCCTGCTGCGGCTGCAGGCCGCTGAAATTGACAATCCGGAGGTTTCCAGGGTCTTGCTTGACGCGAAAAACAGACTTCACAGCATGCATTTTCTCTATGAAAAACTCTACCAACAGGGGCCCGGAAATGCCATGGCCGCTGAAGATTTTTTAGGTCCCCTCACGCGGGAAATTATCCGAATAAACACCGCGAACCAGTCAGTTGATCTTACAACGGAATTCGATACCCTCATACTCGACCCGAAACTGCTTTCAACCATCGGAATTATCGTTAATGAACTGCTGACCAATTCATTGAAACATGCCTTCGGGGAAGGCAATTCAGGCTCAATTACGGTCACACTTACCCAATCCACCGGGACTACCATTCTGCTTCTATACCGGGACAACGGTATCGGAATACCGGAAGCAGTTATAGCGGGAAATAGTTCCGGCTTGGGAATGATGCTCGTCCGTTCACTTACCGACCAGCTGCGAGGTTCTCTCGAAATTCGGCAGAGCGGCGGTACTGAATTCCGTTTCCTTATCCCCTGTTCCCCGTCCGTTCATCCGGCATAGCATTCCTCTTCCTTGACGGCGCCGCCGTGCGGGAATCGATATTACCATCGTAGACATGCTCGACCAGGTCCTCCCCTTTCTCGACTGGGACATGGCGAAGCTTGTGGAAAACC
>CAYTSI010000116.1:6498-9534 GCA_964440465.1 uncultured Spirochaetales bacterium | reverse complement strand
GCCCCCGAGGGGACCCGCGCGGTCACCGGTCCTGAGCTCGACGAGATGTCGAATGAAGAGATTGTCCGTGCCGCTTTCGAGTCGAGAGTGTTCGCCCGGGTCTCTCCGTCGAACAAACTGCAGATCCTCGATGCGCTGCGTGAGAGCGGAGAAATCGTGGCGATGACCGGAGACGGCGTAAACGACGCGCCGGCACTCAAAGGCGCGGACATCGGCGTTGCGATGGGTATTACCGGGACTGAAGTGTCGAAAAGCGCGTCGGATATGATTCTCCTCGACGACGATTACGCCACGATTGTCCACGCCGTCGAAGAGGGCAGAGTTATATTCAATAATCTGCAGCGTGTAATCTACTTCCTTCTCGCGACGAACTTCGGTGAAATCATCACCCTTGCCGTCTGTCTAATCATCGGCCTTCCCCTGCCGCTTACCGCCGTAATGATCCTGTGGATCAATCTGGTAACCGACGGGGCCTGTACCGTACCGCTCGGCGTCGAACCGCGGCACGAGGATGTCCTCGAGCAGCCCCCGCGGGACCCCTTTGAACCGGTTCTGGGAAAGGAGATCCTTTCGCGTCTGGGAATTATCTCGCTGGTGATGGCGGCCGGAACGGTCGTCCTCTATATGCTCGAACTGCGGGTCACCTCGACAGAGCATGCGCGGACAATCGCCTTTACCACCCTCGCGGCGTTTCAGTGGTTTCAGGCGTTCAATGCCCGTTCGAGCACCCGTTCGATTCTCTCCGTAGGTCTGTTTTCGAACCGGCCGCTGCTTATCGGCCTCGGGACGGCGGTCGGACTGCATCTGATCGTGATCTATACGGGGTTCGGACAGTCGGTGTTTCAGACGACCCCGCTTCGCCTGCTCGATTGGGGGATAATATTAGCCGTCGCGGGATCGGTACTCCTTATCGATGAGCTGCGGAAGCTTGTTGTACGGCGCACTTCATAGGACCCTATCGTGCGCGCGCGTACGAAAACATAGTCGCGCCGCGTAAAAACGAAGGACCCGGCAACCGGACCTCAATTTATATCGAGACAGAGTACATCGAGCGGGGCTGCCAGGCCGCTGTAGTACATAATAATTCCTACAAGGAGATATTTTTCGGTCAATTCTTCGTCTTCTGAAGCGGACAGGTCGATAATAATGGCCTGCTTTTCTTCCTCGTCATTCTCGAGTTCCATCGGCACAACCGCGCTGTATTCAGTAGTGTTGTATTGATGCAATGTATATAATTTGCCGCCGATTTCCTTCCCCGCGGCGGTAATTTCGCTGTATGTCCAGGAATCAGTCCATGGGTTTGGTTCGTAAAACGCGTCAAAGGTAACGGCTTCGTTGTATTTTATAATAAGGTTCTCCTCCGCAACGGCGGTATACACATTAAATGTTACGTCGGCAGGATATTCAGCGAACTCGATTTCAAGTGCTAACTGTTTTGTTTCAATTTCGTCCCATCTATCGGTATTTCCTTCCTCCGTCTGAACGCCTGAATCGACTCTGACGATAGGCGAGTCCCCGCCGCGGGGACACACAACAAGGCGGAACAAACTTGCCGACGGTGTTTCCTGATCAACTGCAAAGTCTATTTTCGCTTTATCGATGTTAGAAAATACGTTCCAGCCGTGATAATCCCATTCACCGCTGTCCGCTGTTAAAACGGCAGTATGTTTAACTGCACCTGATCCGTCTGACGCGTCGGCTGTAAGGCTTACAATCTGCCCTTCGATGGGGACCGGTATTTGCGAATAGGTAAATCCGATTTCCGCATCTACGCTGTCCGCGGTAATAGTCCCGGTATACGCTGTTTGCTCCTCCGCCTCATTCACCGTTGTAACGGTAATACGTACCGAATCAATCCCGAGCCCCCGCAGTTCCGGTTCTGTTTCATCAGGGGCGTTAAACAGTGTATTTTTAAAGTCGATGTAGAAATCCCGGGCGTGCGTATCGATAGGACCGTCATATCCGGTGTCACAACCTGGAAGACAAAGGAGCACCAGAAAGAGGAGCGGCGCCGTTTTCAAAACTGGGCTGTATCTGTTTCGCGTATCCGTTTCCATATTACAATTCCTCGCTTATATTCAGCTGCTCGGCATCGTCCGGGTCCGGCACCCACCGGTCGTTTACCTGTCCGATACTGGTAAATATTTCCTCTTCTTGATAAATCCACGCGTATCCGTCCGGACAGCCGTACAGGTTGTTCCTCGTTATGCTTTCAATTCTTCCGTTCGGGCCTACAAAAACACCGTAGCGGTCCTGTTCCCCGTCGGAAGCGGAAAACATGATGTTATTATCGATAACCGGCCATCCCGCGTAGGAGAAATACAGAAAATAGGAGGCGGTTTCACCGTATCCCGCGTCGATTGTGTTGTTTTTGATAACTGGAGAGCTGCTGTTAATCGAATAAACCCCTACTGATTTTCCGTTGTTCCCGGAAGCGCTTCCCGCGGTTAACGTATTGCCGTCTATTACCGGGTTACTGAACCAGTCGACATAAATTGCAATCGATTCGCCGCCCGCTTCCGTCGGGTTTCCGGCGGTAATTGTATTTTCTTTGATAACCGGATCCGAATTATCGAAAACGTACACACCCACCGACTGCAGTCCGCCGTCGGCGCCGTAAATAGTGTTGTTTTCAATCAGCGCGTCGGAGCCTTCGAGGCCGATGGCGTATCCGCCGGACGGCGCGGTAATGGTATTGTACCGGATTGTCAAATTACTGCCGTCAGCGTACACCGGCGGGACCCTGTTTCCGGAACCGCCGATAATCTCAAATCCTTCAAGGAGGGACACATCCGTCGCGGCACTGGGAAACGTAAGGGAATCATCCCCGGTGTTGATAATTGTATGGTATGCCGGGTTAGAAGATGATCGCTGTTCGGGTGTTTTGTATTCCCGGCTTGAAAAATCGGAGGCGTATCCGCCGCGAAAGACGACGTCCCGGACAAGGGTCCTGTCAGCGTCATCTAAATCGTAGGTTCCCGCTGCAACGCAGACACCTTTTTTCGTATCATCGCTATTATACGCGTCAACACCCTC
>CAYTSI010000116.1:0-6398 GCA_964440465.1 uncultured Spirochaetales bacterium | reverse complement strand
GTCACCCGTACCGCCCTCCGCAACGTAAACATAAGGGTCAATAAACTCGGCCTCCACGTCGGCATGGCCGCTTAAGGTAACGGTGGTGCTTATGAGCTCCGGACCGTCGATGTATGCCATGTCTTCGAATCCCGTAACTACCGCCCACCGGTCGAGTTCCCGCAAGCCAAGGGGATGCGCGGATTCCGCGGTAAGGGTTACTTCATCGTCGGGACTGTAATAAACCTTTCGCCCCTCCCCCGAGGCAGCCTCTATCGGTTCGACTATTTTTCCGCCGCCGCCGGTAACCTCCAGTCCTAATTCCCAGGCGCCGGTCCCCGCGAGGCGGAAAATTTTTTCCCCGGCGTTCGTTTCAAGAGACAGGACCCCGCTGATATCTCCCGCTTCTTCCGGACTGAACCAGACATATAGGCCGGACAGCGTCGATCCAGGCGGGACAGCAACCGGCAGGTCCGGTTTCGTCCCCTCGAGGATACCGAATATATCCTGAAAATATTCACCCGTTACTTCTTCCGTTTCAGAGTCCACTATCCGAAGATAAACGGACATATCATTGATGATTAAGTCTGCCGTTCCGCTGTTTTTAATGACAACCTCTCTTGTTCCTGTCTGGTCGACCGGTGTAAGGCCCTCCTCCATAATCGCGTGTATTTCCACAGTTCCTAAGAAACCATCGATACTGTCCGCCCGTTCCTGCTCTATGCCGTCGAGAATAAGTTCCGCTAGTTCCAGGGCCTGCTGATCACAGCCGGTAAGTAGGAGAGTAAAGGCCGATACAGCAAGTATTAATGAAATTATCTTTTTCATACCATCCTCACATTCATCATTTAAACATGAAAACAAAGCCGGTTTTAATGTCGAAATTAAAACCCGTGCTCCGTTCCGAATCGATACTGCCGTCGGTCGTCGTTTTTCCTATCGATTCATCGAAAGGAGCAGTTTCGGATATCTGAAAAAGATTACCAGCTGTACCCGTCCCCTTCAGACTCACAGACCAGACGCCGTTCTTTTTTTTCCCCACCGGAAAGGCAATTCCTGCAACAGGTGTCAGGTCCCATACAATTCCTTCGCTTACCACTTCCTCCTTCCACACGCTTCTCGTATCGAGGTTATAGGCGAAATATGTTTTCCTGTCCCTGCTTGCCGCTAAATCTACGGCAAAATATGTCTGCACACCGCGGGGCGGTTTGTTTTCAAGACCAAGTCTAAGTAATATCGACTGCTCTACATCCGTCGACGGATACTCGACATTAGCGGCAATACTGTTGTTCGCCGGTTCGAGGCCAAGATTCAGTTCCGTATAATGCTCCGGATTCTGCCGGTTATAGAGATTTACTCCGACGGCTGTTTTCCCGTCCTGGGAAAAGCGCCGGTCGTCCCGCAGAAATCCGACACCTGCTTTCAGAAGACTGTTCTTTCCAAATAGTACAGCAAGCCCCCCCGCGGCTTTAAAGCTCGTATAACTTGCATCGAATGTCTCATATTGTATACTTTCGTTTTCCTGTCCCGGATCATTGACAAGGATAACACGCTGATAATAGGTTCGTTGTGTGCGGTCGAGGATTGTGTACTGCCCACCGAAAAAAAGCTCCACCGAATCCGCAACGTACAGGCGCATCGTCGGATGTATGGTAACGATGTTTGAAATTGTTAAATCCTTCGCGTCATAATCGGAAGCTAACGTTGCCGGACCGCCGGGGGCGTCGTAAAACACGTAGTCGCTGTATTTTAAAATTGTATCGTTGTTGCCGTCACCGTTCGTATCGACGGCAATGTAACTTGTCTGTTTATCTGTGAACTCCGCCTGATAGTTAACGGCAAATGAGAGTTCGGCAGCCCGTGAAAGCGGAATAATTGTACCGAGAGAAACATCGGCGGTATGAGAAAACGTATCATGGTCCCGTACCGTCGTTTCCACATATGTTCCTTCATCAGGAAGGTTTGCATCGGTAACCGTTTTGAGAAGGGCCGGTGCGTAGTAAAAATCGTAACCGCCCGAAACACCCCAGAAAACGGAATTTATAGCCGAGGAAAAGTAGAGATCTGAGCCGATTATAAACGGTTTATCGCTCTGTTCAACCATTACATTTTCTGAAAACGCCCGGTAATTGATGTATTCTTCCTTTTGCAGTTCATAATCCATATCAAAATCGAGACTGAATCCGAGTACAGGTTTGTTTTTTACCTTCAGCAGCGGAAAAAATAAACTAAATTGTGCCGCGGGGTCAAACCTCCGGTTTACAATTGTATATGTCCCGCCCTTGCTTCCTACAGTCTCGTCAAGGCGTTCGGCCGTTTCCGAGGAGGACCTGAATTCAAAATTGTTTTCCGTTACAATTACGGTGCTCCCGGTCCGCCGTAGAACCGCCGGGTTTGTTTCAAACGCGGTTTCCGGAAAAAGAAGCGGGTCCTGCAGGGTATAAAAATAAAAATTTTCTTCCGCCACCGGCCGAAGATTTCCGCTGCCGCCCCCTTTAGCCTGCGCGGAAATGCCGGTAATTGCAATAATGAGAAATAGTACGGCAGTTGTAATTTTTACAGTATATTTTTTTGTGACATTCATTGTTCCTTCCTAATTATTCTACTTCTATATTCGTAAAACGGTAGGTAATGGTTTCTTTTACATCATACGTATTTCCATCTTCTAACGTTTCTTCACGGTAATTCATAACAATTTTTTCTTCGAGCAGCTGCCCCTTATTGATGTAACGGCTCATGCTGATCACGTTATCGTCCGCGTTGTACGCATAGAGACGTGTCTCCTGTAGTGAACCGAACGTATACAACGTTTCCTTTGCAACAAGCTGCCGTTCGTTAAAATCAAACAGGACCATGTTCTGCTGCTCTCCGATTAAACCGTATTCGATTTGATAGATAAACGGGTCCGCGTCTCCGGCAGTTGCATCAAACGATGAATAGCCGTCCCGCGGAAAACCCGCGATGAAATTATCGTCCGCGTCATAGACGTTGTATTCGAAATCGCTCTCGAGATAGACATTGTCCCCGCCGGTATATGAGTAGGGCTTGTAGAAGTACACCTCTTCCTCGGAATTTTCTCCGCGAAAGGAATGGTTAAGTTTGTGGCTTATTCTTGCCCCTTCCCCCGACTCAGCCTCTTCATACCAGTACGCGGTTTCTTTTTTCAGCTCCCATACTGTTTCATCGGTATCGTAATTGAAGAATTTTTCAACCCGGAGTTCTCCTTCGAAAGGCTCACCTGTGCCATAGAAATACTTCTCTTCTTTCCGGTTCTCGACAAAATCCTCTTCACCGAGAATGTAGTCGGTTGAGGATTTATACGTCTCATCGGTATTGTATGTTATCTCCCGGTACGCGACTTTTGTACCCTCCGAATCGAAGGTATCCGCGAGATGCAGCTTGCCGTCGTGGTCTCCGTCTTCGTAATAGGTATACTCGGTATACTGGATAGGAATTTCCGGTTTTTTTCCGTTTTCATCACAGTCGAACGTCTCCGAGAGGACCTTTACCCCGTTTTCATTGTAGGTGTTGACAACTTCGATTGTCTGCTTTTTCGTGCCATCGTATACTTTTGTGATAATAAGCTCGGCCGTTTCCGTATCGTCGTCAAGTTCACGGGAAAACTCGAGCACCCTGTTGTGATAATCGGCTAACGTGTTCTCTTCCTCCTCAGTCGGAAGCGCACAACTGATAATGCCGATACATAATACAATACAAGCCAGTTTCGATATTTGCCTTTTCATATTACAACTCACCTGAATATGTTCCAGTTAGAAAAGGCCATTTCTCTTCATACAAGTCGAAGTCCCAGAGAAGAATTGACATATTCGCCTCCACATATCCGCCTAATTCGAGGGTAATATCATAATTCCATCCGTCATCGAACCCGCCATACGCCCCGTAGTCGGTGTTGTACCCGATAATTCCCTTCGCCTCCATATATCCGCTCGCGTTAGCATATAAACCGCCGCCTGCTTCGGCCCCGAAAATGCCGAAACCTAAGACTGATCCTTCCAGACCGAGATAAATGCCGATCCGTTTTTCAATTTCCGCGGATATCGTCGGACGCAGGGCAAAATTCGCATAGCTGCTGCTGCCCATCCTGACATCGTAGGGTATGAACGGAAAAAAAATATCTACATTCCCCCAAATACTGATGTTTGTATATTCGGAAATTTCAAACGCAATTGTCACTTCACCATCCACCGTTACTTTGAGGTAAATACCGATGGTAAATGAATTCCCTTTCTCGTCGGAAGCAATGAGAGCGTAGAGCGGTATCTTAAGGGCGGCACTGAGGGAAACAGATCCTGACAGGACACAGTCCATCTGCTGCGCCGCGCTGAACTCCGCTTTCAGGTAACCGTCTTCAAAGCTGATGTCGGGACGATACACGGGCCCCCAGACGTGCACCCACTTAAAGTTCATCTTCGGCATTTTCGCGCCCGTCGTCAGTGTCGGCTCGGCTATCCGGACGATCCCTTTTAGCCGCACCTCTCCCGAAGCCTCAACCGATAAGGGACCGCCCTCCCTCTCCACAGATCCTCCGAGAATGGGAATATCAACGGACACACTGATAACATCCTCCCCCATCCATTCGGGGTCCGTTTCGAGCCACTTTGCATTTTGACCGATTATCGCACGGGATGCGGCGGAAGCATCCGCGTCCTGTGTGCCGAGGACCGTAACGCCCTCGTGTATTGACGCGGGATCAATATTGTCCCGGGTAAACGGTATTTCCTGGTCCGGAATTGTAAAGGAATGAATTGCTTCTTCGATTTCAGGTTGAATTGTTTCAATTACCGTGCGCCCGTTTTCCTCGTAAATATCCACGACCTTTCTTGCTTCGTTATTCGCGTCGATAAAGACCGATCCAATTCGCAGATCTTCCGGCGTATGATAACCCCGGGGAGCGTTTTCAACTTTTTTCGGCAGGCGGTTAACCGTTCGCAGATCGATGACCCCGTCGTTCAGCGTAACTCTGGTTCCCTGAATTCCTGTTTCTCCAAAGAGCACCGCACCGGCGGAGAGGAAAATTACCATACTTGTAATACATAGCGTATTTCGTTTCATTTTATTTCTCCGGGAGTGCTATTCATAGTCTTTCATAAGAAGCGACCCGTCCCTGCTAAGCTCGGCAACACCGCGGAGTTCTCCGGTTTCGTCATATCCAAACAGTGTTTCGACTTCGGTACCGTCATCTCCCCGTGTGATTGTCTTTATCAGTCTGTTCTGCTCGTCATATTCTTCGGTAAAAGTATATTCGATTTTTTTAGTCTGTATGCCGTTGATACCTTTCTGATTTACAACCGTTCTGCTGATATTGCCGTTTTTATCGTAACTGAACTCGGTAACGGTGCGGGTTTCCTGTTCGTCGGTATAGGTAACAACCCGGGACAACCTGTTATCGGAAATATCATACTCGTACTTGTCGAGCACTTTTCCGCTTTCTCTGTCTGTAATAACGAACTCTTTCGTGGTGTCTTTCAAACTAAGGGTACATCCCTGAATAAAGAGCAATACAATCGGAAGAACAGCGATAATTCTCTTCATATGTTTCATTTCTTTACCTCCCGGGGAAATGATAATCAAAATAATTGCACGTAGATGTTACTATACCATAGTAAAAATAGAGGTATGTTACAAGGAATGTTTTTTTTTGAATGCAGCTTTAACGTCTGGGGCGGTTAGATTGGATGTCGAGGGCTTTTTCGTGAATTTCCAGGTCCCGGGCGCCGTAGAGGACGAACCGTATTTTCCCGACGTGTTTCAGGTCCGGAATAATCTCTAAAATTGTTCGAAACGCGACTTCCGCCGCGTCTTCCGCGGGATACCCGAAGGCGCCGGTGGAGATCGCGGGAAATGCTACGGATTCAATTTCGTGTTCTTCGGCTAAGCGCAGAGCGTTACGGTAACAGTCCGCTAACAGCTTATCTTCCGGTTTGTCCGCGCCGTACACCGGCCCGAGGCAGTGAATAACATATGTATTCGGCAGATTGTGTCCGCCGGTAATGACCGCCTCTCCCGGTTTAATCGGAGCTAAGGGCCGGCATTCCTCCGCGAGCCCCGGTCCGGCTTTGCGGTGGATTGCCCCCGCCACCCCGCCTCCCGGCATAAGCCGCGCGTTTGCCGCGTTTACGACCGCCGATATTCCCGCTTGCCCGGCAATATCGCCTTTCACACACTCAATGGTAACACCTGAAATGGTTTTTTCCATACTACGCTTCCCTCCACTTTCTAGGTACTCAGGTTCCGGCCGTTTGTCAAGTCTTCCGCTCCCCCGCGCGACGGGCGCCGGGGCGCTTTAGCGGATATTCTGTAAATTCCCGATTGACGGATGACATCATATACTCTTTACCGTTCACCGCAACTATATCATATTTATGAAAACAACCCCTGGTGTACAGATCCGCCAGCAG
>CAYTSI010000115.1:3095-9649 GCA_964440465.1 uncultured Spirochaetales bacterium | reverse complement strand
TCGACCCCGCATTGGATGAAGGTATGATGGTAGGCATCGTTTCCGATCTGAAACGCCGTCACGCCCTGCACCGCTGAAATCTCCCCGCCCACAATTTTCCCGTGTTCACCGGTTTTCACCATCCCCATTGTTTTAACAAAAGTATTGAGCATCGAATCCTGAATATAAACATCTTTCCGGGCTTTTATTGCTGCATGCTGAATGAACTTTGCCTGTATCTCTTCACCCGCCCGGACAACTCCCTTGTCTTTTCCGAAAATGCCCATCTTGGCAATGACCTGTTTTTTCGCCGTTATATCGGCGGCTTCAATTGTTTCGTTGCAGAAAACCGACCCTCCGGCGTATACCTGAAACCCGTCTTTAATTTCGCCGGAAATGGTAATGTCGCCGGAAAAAATGACATTCCCGGTGTGATAATCCACATTACCCTTTACATCGAGGACCTGGGACACGAAAAAAATATCATTCTGCATGGTCAATCGCCCGGAGAAGGCCGCTCGGACCATATTATCATCCCCGGTATAGGTGCCGTCACCGGGGTTGACCGCGGTAATCTCTTTTTTCCCCGCCGGGACCGGTCCACCGGTAACCCCGATGCCTTCAATCCCTTCCTTCCATTCGAATTTTTTCGCTAAGGGCTGCTCTTTTTTCACCATAACGAAGGGGCTCATATATTTGTAATCGATCCTCCCCCCTTTCTCTTCGGGCATTTCCGGAGACAGAAGGTCTTCGGCCATTTCGTAATGAGCGGGTATTTCATCTTCCGGCTTCTTTCCCGAAGCAATGAGAACACCAATCTGCTTTTTCCGGTCCGTATTGCAGGCAAGAATTGCTTCCCGGACCGTGTCCCAGTCGATTCCGTCGGTAATTCCCTTAGCGGCAAAGAGTTTCTCCGCGTACTCTACATCAACAATTTTTCCGCCGCCGATAGGCGGAACAAAGTCCGCCCGTGCTTCCAATTTGTCCTCGGAGATGCTGACCTCTATGTACCCGTCTCTGCGGTGTCCCGCTATTGCGTCCGGATCTTTCCGGTCCATGCCGCCTGCCTCCTTTTCTCCTTATTGTCGGCATTTTTTCGAATTGTGCAAAGGCCTTTACACTCCCCCGGCTGAGACAAAAAAACGAAAAAAGGTTGATTCAGCTATTGCATAAATATACACATATTGTGTATATTTATGCAGAATGAAAATTGAGAGGCTGAAGGCGATAAAACAAATTATCAAAGAAGAGAGGATCGGGAGCCAGGAGCATCTTTTAGAACGCCTTATGGAAGAAGGTTTTCAGGTAACCCAGGCGACCCTTTCGAGGGACTTGAAATTCTTGAAGGTGGGAAAGGGCCCCGATACGGCCGGCGGTTTCTACTATAAACTGCCGGCAGCGGAATCGATGAAAGAAACAACGGCCGGGTTCCACCGGGACTTAGAACGCGGCTGTATATCCATCGGATTTTCAGGAGGCTTGGCCGTTATGCACACCATGCCGGGGCACGCGAACAGCGCGGCCTTCGCCCTCGACAATTTGGAATTTACTGAAATTCTCGGTACCATAGCAGGTGACGATACGATCTTACTCATTTTAAAAGAAAACGCGGAGAAGGAGGGACTGGCTGACTCACTCCGCGCCATTATTCCGGATTTGGAGGTACTTTCATGAAAGCGGCAATACTCGGCACGACAGGATACACGGGGATGGTCCTGCTCCGGCTGCTGTTCCGGCATCCCGAGATAACAACAATACTGCCCGTCAGCTCTTCCCGGGCCGGGGCGGCGGTCCTCGACATGGACCCCGGACTGCATCCCGCGCTCGCGGAAAAATGCGGACCCTCCGGCGGCAGCCTGATGTCCATCGAAGCGGCGGCAGCGGAAAAGCCGGATGTAGTATTCGCCGCGCTGCCCCACCTGAAATCCGCGGAGATCTGCGCGCCTTTTTTCGGCAGCAGCGTAGTCATCGACTTGTCCGCGGATTTCCGGATAAAGGACGAGGCGGTTTTCGAGCAGGCCTACGGAACGAAGCCGCCCCGGCCCGACCTTGTACCGCGGGCGGTATACGGCTTGTGCGAAATATACCGGAAAAACATCACAACGGCGGACCTGATCGCGAACCCCGGATGCTATCCCACCTGTACCCTGCTGCCCCTGCTGCCGCTGGTGAAAAACGGCATTGTCGGCGGGAAAATCATCGTCAACGCCCTTTCCGGCATCTCAGGGGCGGGAAAAAAGGCGAAAGAGGACCTTCTCTTTTGCGAACGGACGGAAAATACAAACGCCTATGCCCCGGGGAAAAGCCACCGCCACAGCATGGAAATACAGCAGGAACTGGATACTGCCTGGAATGACGGCGGCGGCGGACCGCCCGACCTGTTTTTTACCCCCCACCTCGTCCCGCTGAAACGGGGAATGGCGGTAACTACCGCCGTGGAGCTTGCCGCCGGGAAGAACGGCGGTGACGCGCAAAGCGCGCTGGAAAACCAGTATGCAGGCGAACCCTTTGTCCGGCTTACAGAGAAAAGGATCCCCGAGACAGCGGACGTTTGGGGTTCGAACCGCTGTGATATCGGCTTACACGTAGAAGGAAACACCCTGTTTTTATTTTCGGTAATCGATAACCTGGTAAAAGGAGCATCGGGGCAGGCGGTGCAGAATATGAACATCCGATTCGGATTCGTCGAAACGGCGGGCATAGCCCTGCAGGGGGAGCTCTAACGATGGGAAAGAACACGGCATTACCGACGGTAACGGTAAAAATCGGCGGACGGGCCGCCGCGGAACGGAAATGCCTGGACAGCCTGCTGCAAGAGATGTACGAGCTCCGCGGCCGGTTCAGTTTTGTGCTTGTCCACGGCGGCGGCGCGGAGGTCTCGAAAGTGACCGAGGTCTTCGGGCTGCGGCCGGTGTTCAAAGACGGCGTGCGGATGACAAGCCCGGAAGAGATGGACATTGTCGACATGGTCCTGGCTGGAAAGATGAACAAGTACCTGGTCCGGATGCTTAACCGCTATATGCCCGCCGTGGGTGTAAGCGGTTCCGACGGGAAACTGTTTACCGGGGCGCGGATAGCCTGTGCTGATGATGAAATAACCTGTACCGGAAAAGTGGAAACGGTGGATCCGGGGCTGCTGCATCTCCTGCTTGCAAACGGCTACGCACCGGTGGTTTCTTCAACTTCCATGGACCCGGACGGGGAGCCGCTGAACATCAATGCCGACGAGGCGGCCCTCGCGATTGCAGCCGCCCTGCCGAGCACCCATCTGCTCTTTCTGTCCGATGTGCCCGGCATCCTGAAAGAGGACTCGGTTATCCCCCTTCTTACCGGAGAAGACACGGAGCGGGAAATAGCATCGGGGGTCATTGCCGGGGGGATGATTCCGAAGGTCCGTTCTTCCATTAAAGCCTTAGAGCAGGGGGTGAAGGACATCATTATCGGCGGGTATACCGCCGCGGGAGATCTGGCCGCCCTTTTATCGGGTAATTCGGGCAGCCGTATTGTATTGTAAGAGTCGGATAGTATAAGGAGGAGAAAATTATGGCAGGCAAACTGATTGACGAACACTATTTCCCGCGGCAATACGCGGAACAATTATTGATGATAGACCATGGAGAGGGTCCCTACCTCTACGATACCGAAGGAAACAAATATCTCGATTTCGGCTCCGGTATAGCCGTAAACGCCTTAGGCTACGGCAGGGAAGACCTGGCGAAGATCGCCTGCGACCAAATGAAAAAGGTAGTCCATGTGTCGAACCTCTATACTACCGAACCCGCCGTTGTCCTGTCGGCAAAACTTGCGGCAACCGGAGATTTCGCCGCGGTCCACTTCGGGAACAGCGGCTCGGAAGCAAACGAATCCGCCTTGAAATACGCCCGCCTCTACGCGGGAACAAAACACGGACCGGGAAAACACAAAATCGCCTGTTTTACCAACGGGTTCCACGGCAGGACCCTCGGCGCCCTCTCCTGCACGCCGAAGGAAAAATACCAGGACCCGTTTAAGCCGCTGCTGCCGGGGGTCGAAGTATTCCCCTACAACGACCCGGAGGCGCTGGAAAAGGGCATTACCGATGATTTCGCGGCGGTAATTGTCGAAGTTGTTCAGGGGGAAGGGGGGCTGGACGTTATGCTGCCGGAGTTCGCCGGGAAGCTTAACGGCCTGTCAGCGGAAAAAGAGATGATCCTCATTGCCGACGAAGTGCAGACCGGCTGCGGCAGGACCGGGGAGTTCTACGCTTCGACCTGGGCGGGTCTGAAACCGGACATCATCACCCTGTCAAAACCGTTAGCCGGAGGGCTTCCCCTCTCGGCGACCCTGATACCGGAAAAAATCAACAGTCTGCTCACAATCGGCGCCCACGGCACCACTTTCGGCGGCGGCCCGGTTACCACGGCGGTTGCTTCCTGCGTACTGGACCAAATTTTCACTCCGGAGTTTCTAGCGGAAGTACACGAGAAGGGTAATTTCTTTGCCGGAGAGCTGAAAAGGATGGCGGAACGCTTTCCGGC
Organism: uncultured Spirochaetales bacterium; assembly: GCA_964440465.1. Taxonomy (GTDB): domain Bacteria; phylum Spirochaetota; class Spirochaetia; order SPDA01; family CAZSGZ01; genus CAZSGZ01. The sequence goes on along the minus strand of CAYTSI010000115.1, from coordinate 5,153 downwards.
ATTGGGCCGGGTCAAAGGGAGGGGACTGCTCCTCGGCCTTGAAGTACACAACGCGGAAAAAATCCCCGCGGTTATGGAACAAGCGAGAGACGGCGGTCTGCTGGTCCTGCGGTCGGGAACAAACGTTCTCCGCTTCGCACCGCCGCTTATTATCACACAAGAGGAAATAACAGAGGGTCTTGCCGTACTCGATTCGGTATTTCAGCAAAACCTATAAACAAACAATAACAGGAGGAGACAGACATGAACAAAGAACCAATCAAAAAAATCGTCCTCGCCTATTCCGGCGGACTGGACACGTCCATTATTATTCCGTGGCTGAAAGAAAACTACGAAGGCGCCGAAATTGTAGCGGTGTGTACCAACGTCGGCCAGGATGAGGCCTGGGACAATATGGAAAAAAAGGCCCTCGATTCGGGTGCTTCGAAATTGTACATCCGGGACATTAAAGACGAGTTCGCTGAAGACTACCTCTTCGCAATCCTTCGCGCCGGGGCCGTTTACGAGGGGAAGTACCTCTTAGGGACCTCCATTGCCCGGCCGCTGCAGGCGAAGCACCAGGTTGATGTTGCCCTGAAGGAAAACGCCGACGCCGTGTCCCACGGCTGTACCGGAAAGGGGAACGACCAGATACGCTTCGAGCTGACATACAAAGCCCTCGCCCCCCACCTGAAGGTGATCGCCCCGTGGCGGATATGGAACATCAATTCCAGGGAGGCGGCCATCGACTACGCGGAAAAACACAACATCCCTTTAGGCGATATCTCAAAGAAAAATATCTACTCCCGGGACTGGAACATCTGGCACATGAGCCATGAGGGGGGGGATTTGGAAGATCCCTGGAACCGGCCGCGGGAAGAGATGTTTCTCCTTTCCAAATCGCCGAAAGACGCTCCGGACAAAGAGACGGAGGTTGTCATCGACTTTGAAAAGGGGAAGCCCGTTTCGGTGAACGGAAAGAAGATGAAACCCTACGAAATGCTGGAATACCTGAACAAAATCGGCGGGGAAAACGGAATCGGAAGGTCGGACGTCGTGGAAAACCGGGTAGTCGGGATGAAAAGCCGCGGCATTTACGAAAATCCCGCCGCCGCGATTTTGTACGACGCCCTTCGGGAACTGGAAATGATTACCCTGGACAAGGACACCATGCAGTACAAACGGACCATGGCTATGAAGTACGCCGACCTTGTGTACAGCGGCAAATGGTTTACCCCCTTACGGGAATCGATGGAAGCGTTTATGGAAAAGATATGCGGCTATGTTACCGGAACGGTAAAACTGGTGCTCTACAAGGGAAACATTATCGTCGGCGGCAGAAAATCCCCCTATTCGCTGTATATGGAGGAGCTTGCCTCCTTTGGAGAAACATCCTACGACCACAAAGACGCCAGCGGCTTTATCAACCTGTACGGCCTTTCCACCGGCGTAAACGCGATTGTCCACAAGAAAATTACCGAAAACAGCGGCCAGGCCCCGGCGATAAAGCAGATGGCCACGTACCACGAAAAGTAATGTAGTTATATGGAACAGATAAAAAATAAAACCGGCGGGCCCGCCGTGGTCCGCCGGGCGGTGGCAGCGGATGTGGAAGAAATTCTTACCCTTACCAACGGCATGGCCGAAAAGGGGCTGATGCTGCCGCGCAGTAAATATAAAATCGTTACAACCCTGTCAAGCTTTTTCGTCGCCCTCATGCCCGCCGGCGGCGAAACGGCCGGAGAGGGAACTATGGAAATTGCCGCTTCCGGCGCGTTCATTCCCCTCTGGATCGACATGGGGGAAATTATGTCCTTAGCGGTAAAGGAACAGTATCAGGGAAAGGGCGTCGGAAAGCAGCTTGTCAGGGCCCTTATCGAGGAAGGGAAACGGATGGGGATGAAAGAACTCATTACCCTTACCTACCAGGTTGATTTTTTTCAAGGCCTCGGCTTCTCGGTTGCCGACAAAGACAAATTTCCCCGGAAACTGTGGCGGGAATGTCTCGAATGCCCGAAACTCGAAGCCTGCGACGAAACGGCCATGCACCTGCTGCTGGATTAAGCTAAGGCCGCCGGT